>NZ_CP023445.1:7433943-7782757 GCF_002354875.1 Actinosynnema pretiosum | reverse complement strand
CTCGCGGGAGCAGCCCGGTCCGCGAAGGCCGCGGACCGGGTTCCGGTCGTGCGCGCGACCCGACCGGCTCCGCTTCCGGGGGCGCTCGTCCTGGGGCGCTCAGTCGAACAGCTGCTCCAGGAAGCTCCTGCGCCTCGGCGGGTAGCCGTAGCCGGGCTGGCCGTAGCCGTAGCCCGGCGCGTGACCGGGCGCGGGCGCCGCGGGCTGCTCGCTGCCCGGCGGCGGCTGGTAGGGCGGTGGTGCTCCCGGCTGCCGCCCCGGCGCGAAGTGGGTCGTGGCGGCCGGGTCCGCGCCCGCGGGCTGGTACGGCGGCGGCGCGCCCTGGTCGCCGCCGGGGCCGGGAACCGCGCCGGTCGTGGCGGCCTGGCCGTAGTGCGCCCGCTCCGCCGCGACGATCTGCTCCAGCTCGCCGCCGTCGAGGAAGACGCCCCGGCAGTTCTCGCACTGGTCGATGTGGACGGCGCCCCGCGTGATCGTCTTCATGAGGTCCTGGCACTTCGGGCAGATCACGACTTCGAGACTACGGGCAACACAGGGGTGCCCGCCTGGGCACGGCCGGTGATCGGTGGGCCATCATGCCGGGGTGTCCAGATTTCGCCAGCGAGCCGTCCTGACCGGGTGCGTGCTGGCCGCGCTCCTGGCGGTCGCCGGGCTCCTCGCCACCGACAGCGGCATCGACCCCGACCTGTGGCTCGGCGTGCTGTCCGCGGGCTTCCTGCTGTTCCTCGCCGCCGTCGACCCGTGGCTCCAGCGCCGCAGGACCCCGGTGCTGGCGACCGACGCCAACCTCGACGCCGCCTCCGCCGCGCTGTCCAGGGCCCTGCACGCGCAGTGGAACGACGAGTGCCGCGCGCGCGGCCTCGACGGCGCGGGCCTGCTCGACCTGCACTGGAGCGCCCCCGACGAGCCCGTCAACACCACCCCGCCGCCACCGGGCCGCAGCACCGGCGTCGTCGGCGCGTTCGAGCGGCAGGCGCACCGCAGGCTCGTGCTGCTCGGCGCGCCCGGCTCCGGCAAGTCCACCACGGCCATGCTGCTCACCCTCGGCCTGCTGGAGCGCGGCGGCCCCGTCCCGGTGCTGCTGCCGCTGTCCACCTGGGACCCGGAGGCCGAGGACGTCCGCAGCTGGATGACCCGCAGGCTCTACGAGGACCACCCGGCGCTGCGCAACAACGAGCTGTACGGCAGCTACGCCGCCGACCTGCTGGTGGAGCAGCGCCGCGTCATGCCCGTGCTCGACGGCTTCGACCAGCTGCCCGCGTCCAAGCGCTCGGCCGCGCTCGACCGCATCGCCCGCGCCTTCCCGGCGTCCGCGCCGCTCGTGCTCACCAGCCGCACCGAGGAGTACGCGAACGCGGTCGCCCAGGTCGGCCCGCTCGCGGGCGCCGACGCCGTGCGGCTGCACCCGCTCGACCACGGGGCCGTCGCGCACCACCTGCGCTCCGCCGGCGACCAGCTGTCCGCCGCAGGCTGGGAGCCGGTGTTCCTGCACCTGCGGGAGAACCCCGCCGGGCACCTCGCGGAAGCGCTCTCCACGCCGCTCACCGTCGGCATGGCCGGGGTGGTCTACGCCTACGGCGAGCCGAGCGAGCTGCTCGACCGCACCAGGTTCCCCGACCGGCGGGCCATCGAGGAGCACCTGGCCGACGTGCTGGTGTCCGGCGCGTTCGGCGACCGGGCCGTGGCGCACCAGTTCCGGGCCAGCCAGGTGTGGCCCAGGGACAAGGCGGTGAGGTGGCTGCGGTTCCTCGCGGCCGAGATGCGGGCGCGCGGCATCCGCGAGCTGGCCTGGTGGGAGCTGCGGCGGTCGGTCGGCAGCACGTGGCTGGCGGCGCTCGGCGCGGTCGTGCTCGGGCTGATCGGCGGGGCCGGGGTGGCGTGGCTGATGGCGTACGCCAGCACCCCCGCGCTCGCCCCGTACAGCGGGCTCGTCGTCGGCGCGGCGGTGGCCGTGGCCGCGCTGTACGCGTCCGGGCGGCACGCGCCGAAGGTCAGGGCGCACCACGGGGTGTGGCGCAGCGTGCTGGTGCTCAGCGCGTCGGTCGGCGGCGCGGCCGGGCTGGTGTTCGGCGCGCTCTACGGGCTGTCGGCCGGGCTCGTCGTCGGGCTGGGGCTGGCGGTGGCGACCGCGCTGCGGTTCGCGCTCAGCAGCAACGCCGAGCTGACCCACCCGTCCAGCCCGCTGTGGACGATGGCGCGCGACCGGATCGCGGTGTGGACCGGGTCGCTGGTGCTGGCCGTGGTGTTCGGCGCGGCTGCCGGGCTGGTGTTCGGGCCCAAGCAGACCGGGATGGTCGGGCTGGGGCTGGCGTCCGGGCTGCTGCTCGGGTTCGCGCTGACCGTGCTGAACCTGCGGTGGTGGTGGTTCACCGTGGCGCGGGTGTGGCTGGCGCTGCGCGGGAGGCTGCCGTGGGAGCTGATGGCGTTCCTGGAGGACGCGCGCAAGCTCGGCGTGCTGCGGCAGGCGGGGGCCTGCTACCAGTTCCGGCACGCGCTGGTGCAGGACCGGCTGGCCGGGCCGGTGGCGGCGAAGGCGAAGGGCGGCGGGGCCAAGCGGTTCAGGGGCTTCGCGGTGCGCGGCGCCCGGACGGACGCCCCCCGCGGCGAGGGGACGCCCGCCGAGTCGGCGGTGTGATGGCCTACCCGCCCAGCTTCCTGAGCCTGGTCACGGCCTCGTCGAGCACCTCGTCGCGCTTGCAGAACGCGAACCGCACCAGGTGCTTCCAGCGCTCCGGGTGGTCGGCGAACACCTGCACCGGCACGCCGACCACGCCGATCCGCCCCGGCAGCTCCCGGCACAGCCGCTCGCCGTCGTCGAAGCCGAGCGGGCGCACGTCGGCGGTGATGAAGTAGGTGCCCTCGCACGGGCGCACCGCGAACCCGGCGTCGGTCAGGCCCTCGGCGAGCCGGGACCGCTTGTCCTGCAACGAGTCCCGCAGCCCGTCCACCCACGGCAGCTCGTGCCGCAGGGCGTGCGCCACGGCGGGCTGGAACGGCGCGCCGCCCACGAACGTGAGGAACTGCTTGGCCGCGCGCACCGCGTCCAGCAGCGGCGCGGGCGCGCACGCCCAGCCGATCTTCCAGCCGGTGCAGTTGAACGACTTGCCCGCGCTGGAGATCGTCACGGTCCGCTCGGCCATGCCGGGGAACGCCGCCAGCGGCAGGTGCTCGCGGCCGTCGAACACCAGGTGCTCGTACACCTCGTCGGTGATCGCGACCAGGTCGTGCTCGACGCACAGCGCGGCGACGGCGGCGAGCTCGTCGCGGGTGAAGACGGTGCCGGTGGGGTTGTGCGGCGAGTTCACCAGGACCGCCCTGGTGCGCGGCGTGACGGCGGCGCGCAGCGCGGCCACGTCCAGCCCGAGCCTGCCGGTGCCCGGCTCCTCGGCCAGGCCGACCGCGCGGCGGGTCGCGCCCGCCATCGCCACGGCCGCCGCGTACGAGTCGTAGTAGGGCTCGACCAGCAGGACCTCGTCGCCCGGTTCCACCAGCGCCAGCAGGGACGCGGCGATCGCCTCGGTCGCGCCGACCGTCACCAGCACCTCGGTGTCCGGGTCGTAGCGGACGCCGTAGCGCGCGCGGTGCTCGGCGATCGCCTGCCGCAGCGCGGGGACGCCCGGTCCCGGCGGGTACTGGTTGGCCCCGGAGTCGATCGCGGCCTTGGCGGCGTCGAGCATCGCCTGGGGGCCGTCGGTGTCGGGGAAGCCCTGGCCGAGGTTCACCGATCCGGTCCGGTTCGCCAGCGCGGTCATCTCGGCGAAGATCGTCGAGGTGAACGGCCGCAACCTGGGGACTAGCGCTGGTACCCGCACGACCCAGGATCTTCACGGACAATGGGGGCGTGGAGCAACTGACGGCCGCTGACCAGGTGAAGCAGCGGGACCTGCGCAGGATGAAGCTCGTGGCGACGGGGTTCTTCGCCGCCGCGACCGCCGTGTTCCTGGTGACGCTGCTGTTCGAGGCGGACGGCCCCGCGTGGGTCGGGTACGTCCGGGCGGCTGCCGAGGCCGGGATGGTCGGCGCGCTGGCCGACTGGTTCGCGGTGACGGCCCTGTTCCGCAGGCCGCTGGGCCTGCCCATCCCGCACACCGCGATCATCCCCAGCCGCAAGGACAGCTTCGGCGACGCGCTGGGGTCGTTCGTCGGGCAGAACTTCCTGGCGGAGGCGGTGGTCCGGGAGAAGCTGGGCCGCGTCGAGGTGGGGCGCAGGCTCGGCGAGTGGCTTCGGGAGCCCGAGCACGCGGAGCGGGTGACGTCCGAGGCGTCGAACGTCGTGAAGGGCGCCGTGACCGTGCTGCGGGACGAGCACGTGCAGGCGGTCGTGGAGCAGGCGGTCGTGCAGCGCCTCATGGCCAAGCCCTGGGGCCCGCCGCTGGGGAAGCTGCTCGGGCAGGTGTTCGTCGACGGCGGGCACCACAAGCTGGTGGACCTGGTGTGCGACCGGCTGTACGAGTGGGTGCGGGACAACCACGTCAAGGTGATGCAGGTGGTCACCGAGCGCGCGCCGGGCTGGTCGCCGAAGTTCATGGACTCGCTGCTGGGCGACAAGGTCTACAACGAGCTGCTGAACTTCGCGTGGGCCGTGAAGACGGACGTGAACCACCCGATGCGGGTGGCGGTGGACCAGTTCCTCGAGGAGTTCGCCCGCGACCTCCAGCACGACCCGGCGACCATCGAGCGGGCCGAGCTGGTGAAGGACCAGGTGATCGAGCACCCGGAGGTGCGGAAGGTCATCGGGTCGGCGTGGGGGACCGCGAAGAAGATGCTGCTGGACGCCGCGGAGGACCCGTCGAGCGAGCTGCGGACCAGGGTGCGCGACGGGCTGGTGAAGTTCGGGACGCGGCTGGTGGAGGACGGGGAGGTCCGCGGCAAGGTCGACGGGTGGCTGGAGGACGCGGCGGGGTACGTGGTGGCGAACTACCGGGACGAGATCACGACGCTGATCACGGACACGGTGGAGCGGTGGGACGCGCGGGAGACGTCGCGGAAGATCGAGCTGCAGGTGGGGCGGGATCTGCAGTTCATCCGGATCAACGGGACGGTGGTCGGGGCGCTGGCGGGGCTGGTGATCTACTCGGTGGGGCAGCTGCTGGTGTGAGGCGGGGGCGCGGTCAGGCCCCTTGCCCCGGCGGTCCGCGCTCCGCCGCTACACCGGCCAGCTGCGCCCCTCCGGCGCGTCCAGCCAGAACCGCTGGTCCTCCCCGTCCACCGTCACCCCGAACCGCGACCGCCGGGGCCTCCCCAGGGCCTGCCACTCGCGGTGGCCCTCCTCGGCTTCCGCCCACAGCCTCCGCGGGCCGCCCTGGGAGACCACGCCCCCTCGCGGGCGGGCCCACGAGCCGTCCTCGTGGGCCAGCAGGACCGGGTTCATCGTGACCACCGCGCCGCGCAGGACCAGGCCCGCGAAGAACTCGTAGCCGCTGCCGGGGTGCACCACCTCGTGCGCCCCCAGCGCCGTCGCCCTGGTCTCCTCCGGCACCGCCGTCGCCGCCCGCGCCAGCGCCGCCTCCGCCCACCCCGCCGCGTGCGCCCGCAGCGGCATGAAGCGGCCGTCCTCCGCCAGGACCCTGCCCTCCGCCCGCGTCCCGCCCAGCGCCGTCAGGCGGATCAGCCCCGCGCCCAGCGGGCGGTTCAACGCGGTCACCACCACGCCGCCCGGCCTGGTCTGCTCCAGCCACGGCAGCGGCACGCGGGACACCGCGCAGGTGCCCAGCACGCGGTCGTACGGGGCGGCCTCGGGCCAGCCGCCCGCGCCGTCCGCGAGGGCGCACTCCGGGGACCAGCCGGCAGCCGCCAGGGCGGCCCGCGCGCGGGACAGCACCGCCGGGTCCACGTCCACCGTCACCACCGACTGGGAACCGATCCCCGCCGACAGCAGCGCCGCGTTGTACCCCGTCCCCGTCCCGATCTCCAGCACCCGGCAGCCGTCCGCCACCGCCAGCGCCTCCAGCATGATCGCCATGATCGCCGGCATGCTCGACGAGCTCGTCGGCACGCCGCGCGCCCACCCCTGCTCCAGCGCCCGCGACCACGCCGCGTCGTCGCCGTCCAGCTGGGTCACCCGCACGTCGTCCCGGTAGACCAGCCTCAACCAGTCCGGGGCGCCGCGCGTCACCGGGACCCACGCGCCGTCCTCCCGCTGGGCGAAGAAACCCGGCAGGAACGCCTCACGCGGGACCTCCCGGAACGCGCGCACCCAGCGGGGATCGGAGAGGACGCCCTCCCCGACCATGCCGTCGACCAGCTCCTCGCGGAACCGCGCGCCGAGGTCCACGCGACCCACGGTAGCGCTGTGCCGCAGCACACGCCCCCGGTGCTAGCAGTCCGCTTGCAAGAGCTAGCACCTGCTCGTACCGTGGAATCCGGAAGGGGGTCGACGTGGACAAGTCGATCGACGAGGCGGTCGCCGACCTCGGCAGGGGCATCGGGGACTACATCAAGGAGCAGCGCAACAGCGCCAAGATCTCGCTCCGCCAGCTCTCCAGGCTGGCAGGCGTCTCCAACCCCTACCTCAGCCAGATCGAGCGCGGCCTGCGCAAGCCCAGCGCCGAGATCCTCCAGCAGATCGCCAAGGGCCTGCGGATCTCCGCCGAAGCGCTCTACGTGGAGGCGGGAATCCTCCAGCAGCGCGAGGGCGGCGCGCTCGCCGACGCCATCACCACCGCCCCCGACCTGACCGAGCGGCAGAAGCAGGTGCTGCTCGACGTCTACGCGTCCTTCCGGCGTGAGAACGCCGCCACCGCCGTCCCCGAGCACGAGGAGTGATCACCATGGCGAACCTGCCCACCACCGAGGAACTGCGCAAGGCGGGCGAGCAGGCCGCGTCCGCCGCCCGCACCCCGCTCCTGGCCGCGCTCGGCGCGGGCGACCTCGCCGCCAAGGCCGTGGTCGAGGCGCTGGGCAAGGTCAAGGACCGCGTCGAGTCCGCCAGGGCGGGCGCCGAGGACCTCCCCGCCGAGCTGCGGGGCCGCTTCGACGCGGCCGAGCTGCGCAAGGTCGTCGACGCCTACACCAAGTCCGCCGTCGACCTCTACCAGTACCTCGCCGAGCAGGGCGAGCACGCGCTGGAGAAGCTCAAGACCCAGCCGCAGGTCCAGCGGGCCCTGAGCCAGGTCGACCAGGCCGCCGACGACGCGAACAAGATCGCCGACGACGTGCTCGGCAAGGTCACCCGCCGCACCCGCGAGACGGGCGAGAAGCTCGCCGCCGAGGTCGAGGACGCCACCGAGGAGATCGCCGAGGCCGTCGTCGAGACCGGCGCCGAGGTCGCCCACGAGGTGCGCGCCACCAGCCGCAAGGCCGCCAACCGCACCGCGGCCCGCAAGACCAAGCCCGTCCCGGCCGAGGGCGAGTAGCCACCCGCGGCACCTGCGCTGAGCAGCGGCGGACCACTTCCGGGTGGTCCGCCGGGCGCCGTTCGGGGGAAGAGGCGCCGAACCCCGACCCCCGCGAATCCCCCACCACCGCCCGCGCCCCGCCCGACCTGCGACAACGCCCCGCCGACCGGTCCGCTACCCGAGCCGACCCGGTTCCGCCGGGTGTCCACGACCGCGCTCCCCGCGTACCCTGGGTCCCGTGCCGCTGTTCAGATTCCCACCCGCCGACGTGGCGTACCTGGATGCCTGGGTGCTGTTCCTCATCTACTACGTGGCGCTGTTCGCGGGCGTGTTCGCCTTCGCCCACGCGGTGACGCAGCGGGCGGAGGCCTACCAGGCCGCGGAGCGGATGACCAAGCCCGCCTGGATGGGGATCACCGGTGGTGGCGCGCTCGCGCTGCTGCTGTTCTCCCTGAACGGCGCGGGCGGCATGTTCTGGCTCATCGGCGTCACCGCGGTCTCCGTCTACCTGGTCGACGTCCGACCCCGGCTGATCGAGGTGCAGCGCGGCCCCAGGTGGTGACCACCCACCGGGTGCACGGCGCGGGCCGACCGGTCACGCTGGTCGCCCACGGCCTCGGCGCGACGCCGGGCGAGGCCCGCCTGCCCGCGTCCGGCCTGCCGGGCGCCAGGGTCCTCGTCACCCTGCCGGGGCACGGCGACGCCCCCGACGCGCCACCCGGCTACTGGACCTACCCGACGATCGCCGCCGACCTGCGCGCCACCGCCCGCGAGACGGGCGCGACGCGGGCCGTCGGCGTCTCCCTCAGCTCCGCCGCGCTGCTGTCGCTGCTCGCGGCCGAGCCCGACGCGTTCGAGCGCGTCGTCCTGCTGCTGCCCGCCGTGTTCGACCGGCCGCGCGGCCCCCTCACCCGCGAGCAGGCGGTCACCGCCGTCCCCGGCCCCGCCGACTACCTCGCGCAGCGCCGAGCCGCCTTCGACCGCCTCGACGGGGTGCTCGAAGCCCTCTCGGGGCAGGTCGCCGTCACCGACCGCGAGACCCTGTCGCGGGTCACCGCGCCGGTCCTGGTCGTCGGCGCCACCGAGGACCCGCTGCACCCGTCCGAGGTGGCCGCGCAGGTCGCCTCGGCGTTCCCCAAGGGCGAGCTGGAGCTGGTGCCCACCTGGCTCTCCCACAGAGGTGACGTGCGGCGCAGGGTGGTTGAGTTCCTCGCTCGCGGGTAGCCGACCCCCATGGCGAACGAGCAGAAGAAGATCGCGTTCCTGGTCAGCGCCGAGGGCATCGAGCAGGTCGAGCTGACCGACCCGTGGCACGAGGTCGAGAAGGCGGGCGGCGTGCCCAGGCTGCTGTCCACGTCCCTCGGCCAGGTCAAGGGCTTCAACCACCTGACGCCCGCGGACGAGTTCCCGGTGGACGTGCCGTTCGCCGAGGCCGACCCGGCCGACTACGACGGCGTGGTGATCCCCGGCGGCGTGGCCAACTCGGACCTGGTCCGCACGGACGAGGACGCGGTGCGCTTCGTCCAGGCGTTCGCGCGGGCGGGCAAGCCCATCGCGTCGATCTGCCACGGGCCGTGGCTGCTGGCCGAGGCCGACGTCCTCAAGGGCAAGAAGCTCACCTCCTACCCGAGCATCAAGACGGACCTGCGCAACGCGGGCGCCGACTGGTCGGACGAGGAGGTCCGCGTGTGCGACCACAACGGCTGGACCCTGGTGACCAGCCGCAACCCCGACGACCTCCCCGCCTTCAACAAGGCGGCGCTCAAGGCGTTCGGGCTGTAGGCCCAGGGGTTCCCTGGTCGCAGACCCGGCTCCCACCGATCGGCCTTCCGGGGATCTGCAGCTCCCCGGAAGGCCGATCAGCCGTCGCCGTCACCGTCGGGCGCCACCGCCGTCAGTCCAGCTCGGCGGCGGCGAAGGCGGCCATCGCGTCACGGGTGTAGTTCGCGACGCCCGCCCCGTGCGCGTCCAGCTGCGCGCTGAACTCCGGCGAGTCCGCGTACAGCTGCCCCAGCCCGGTGTACGACTCCCGGTTCGGCGTCCAGCTGCGCAGCAGCCACCGGTGGTGCCGGGCGGTGACCGCCAGCGCCTCCGCCGAGTCCGGCGCGGCCCCGCTCGCGGCCACCTCGCCGAACGCCGCCGCGATCTCCTCCCACTCGGCCTTGAACCCGGCCGCGTCGGCGGGCGACCAGCCCTTCATGCGCTCCTTCCCCTCCGCGATGGGCTCGACGACGCGCTCGCCGAAGCGCTCCACCAGCTCGGCCTCGTAGCGGGCCTGGAGGTCCGCGTCGAAGCCGTCGAACAGCTCTTCCGTCCTGCTCACGGCGGTCCTGCCTTCCAGTTCGTCGATGGTCCTGGTGACGGTCGCGGCCAGCAGGGCCAACCGCTCCCGCTCGGCGCGCAGCCACGCGAGGTGGTTGTGCAGCACGTCGAGCGCGGTGTGCCTGCCGTCCAGCACCTCGGCCACGGTGTCCAGCCCGAGCCCGAGGTCGCGCAGCAGGAGGATCTGCTGGAGCCTGAGCAGCTGCTCGCGCTCGTAGTAGCGGTACCCGTTGCCCCCGGTCCTCGCCGGGGCGAGCAACCCGATCGCGTCGTAGTGGCGCAGGGTCCGCGACGTCACCTTCGCCATGCGCGCCACCTCGGCGATCGACCAGCTCATCCGTCCTCCTCAGCCGTGCTGGGAACGACGGTAGGAGTTGACGCAGCGTCAACGTCAAGCGCGAAACCGCGCCTTCTGCCCGGACGGGTGAGCGCGGGGCCGAGCAGGCCCGGTGCGGGGCCTGCGGGTCGCCGGGACCTGCCCGCCCCCGGTGGCAGGATGGGACGGGTGTGGAGCATCGCCGGAACGCTGACGCCCGTGCCCGTCCTGGACCGCCCCGACCTGCTGGCCGGTCCCGTCGCCGCCGCCGTGCGCGCGCTGGCCGACGCCGACCGGGTGGCGGTCGCCGAGATCGACGCCGAGCTCGCGGACACCGCGGCCTTCTGCGAGGCCTACGGGTCACCGCTGACGGCGTCCGCGAACTGCGTGATCGTGGCGGGGAAGCGGGGAGAGGTCACGCGGTACGCGGCGTGCGTCGTGCTGGCCACCACCAGGGCCGACGTCAACGGCGTGGTGCGCAGGCGGCTCGACGCCCGGAAGGCCTCGTTCGCGCCGGTGGACGACGCGGTCGAGCTGACCGGCATGGAGTACGGCGGCATCACGCCGGTCGGGCTGCCCGCCGACTGGCCCGTGCTGCTGTCGCCCGAGGTGGCGGCGGCCCCCGAGCTGGTGATCGGCAGCGGCGTCCGGGGCAGCAAGCTGCTCGTGCCCGGCGCCGTCCTGGCGAAGCTGCCGGGGGCCGAGGTGGTGGAGGGGCTCGCGCGCCCGGCCTGACCGCCGCCGCCCGAACCCGCGAATTCGTCCGCGCCCGGCATCGCGGCGAACCCCTGGAACCGGTAATTCAGTCAGCCAAATGGGCTTCCAAAACCGCTCTGGCCTGATCGTGGGAAAGGTGGCCGACGACCACGTGCGTGGTCAAGCCGTCGGCCAGCGCCAGCAGGGTTGTGGCCGCCCGGTCCGGATCGGGGCGATCTGCCAGCAAACGGGTGAAAATTCCGTGCAATTCGGCGTAGTTCGCCCTGAGGACCTCGGCGAGCGTCGGGCTGACGGCCGCTTGCGCGGCGAACGCCAACCAGACCTTGGCCTCGGCCCGGTGGGATAAGGCTCCCTCACCGGTCACCTGCGGGAACGGCCCGCCGACCTGCGGCGCGCCCCCTCCCGCCCTGGACAGGGTCCTGCGGCCCACCTCCTGCAGGGCGAAGCGCAGCATGTCCTCCTTGGTGTGGAAGCAGCGCTGCACCGCGCCCATGGACACGTCGGCCTCGGCGGCGACATCCCTCAGGGAAACGCCTTCGAAACCGCGCCTGTCGGCGAGCCTGCAGACCGCGTCCGCGATCTTCCTGCGGCGCGAATCGTGATCAACGGCTTTCGGCACCAGGGGATCGTAGCCAATGCGGGCGCACCGAAAGGTTATTCGTTGATCCGGCTATCGCCCCTTTGGTGGAATCACGGATCGGGGAGTGGGGTCACCCGATCTCGGCTGCGTACTTCCGAAGCAGTTCGACGGCCTCGGCGGGGTCGTCGGTGACCAGGATCCAGCGCTCCGCCTCCCGGCCCCGAGCGAGGTTGCGCACCAGCGGGGCCGCCGGGACCTCCTCGGTCCAGAACCGCGCGCCGAGGAACACCATCGGCGCGGCCGGCCCGACCGAGCCGTAGTGGTTCTGGGTGTAGTCCTGGAACACCTCCTGGACCGTGCCCGCGCTGCCCGGCGTGTAGACCACGCCGCCGGTGGCGACGGTGAGCAGGCCCTCCTCGCGGACCGAGTTCGCGAAGTACTTGGCGTGCACCTCGCAGGCCGGGTTGGGCGGCTCGTGGCCGTAGAACCAGGTCGGCACGCCGATCGTGCGCGGCAGCCCGGCGACCGGCAGCTCGGGGAACGCCGCGATCCACTCGCCGATCGACCGGGCGTCGTGGCCGAACGTCGGCGCCTTGGCCAGGTCCGCGAGGACCGCGTCGTCCACGCCGACGCGCACGCCCAGCGGCACGGCCTCCATCGCGCCGGGCCCGCCGCCGGTGAGCACGGTGAACCCGGCCTCGCCCAGCGTCGCGCCCAGCTCGACGGCCCTGCGGTAGCCGTCCGTGCCGCGCCCCAGCGCGTGCCCGCCCATCACCGCGACCGGCGGGGACGGGACGCGGGCCAGCAGGTCGTCCAGCGCCTCGGTGATCGCGTGGTCGTGCAGCCGCTCGGCGAGCGCGTGCAGCGGGTCCGGGTGGTGGCCCTGACCCCGGCTGTGCAGGTAGATCCGGTGGTCCGGGGTGTCCGCGTAGGAGTCGGGCACGGCCGGGTCGAAGCCCGCGAACAGCTCGGGCGCGGTGTAGAGGTGCGACCGGTAGACGTCGTGCGGCAGGTCCGGGATGGTCGGGAACAGCAGCGCGCCCGCGGCCTCCGCCCTGCGCCGGGCGGAGGGGCTGAGCGAGCAGCCGAGGAAGAGCGCGCCGTCCAGGGGGACGCGCAGCTCCTCGCCGCTCAGGTCCAGGTTGACCAGCACCGCGCCCCGCAGGTCCGGGGCGGATCGGGCCTGCTCGACGGTGACGATCTCTTCACGCACACCGGCACACTAGCCCGCCCCGCCTCCGGGGGCGCCGCGGCTCAGAAGATCACCGTCTGGCCGCCGTGCACGAGCACGCGGTCCTCCAGGTGCCAGCGCAGGCCGCGCGCCAGCACGACCTTCTCGATGTCGCGCCCCTTGCGCACCATGTCGGCGACCGCGTCGGTGTGGTCCACCCGGATCACGTCCTGCTCCACGATCGGCCCCGCGTCCAGGTCGGCCGTGACGTAGTGGCAGGTCGCGCCGACCAGCTTCACGCCCCTGGCGCGCGCCTGGTGGTACGGCCGGGCCCCGACGAACGAGGGCAGGAAGCTGTGGTGGATGTTCAGCGCCCGCCCCGACCAGGCCGCGCACAGCTCCGGCGGCAGCACCTGCATGAACCGGGCCAGCACCACCGCGTGCGGGTCGTGCGCGTCCACCAGCTGCTTCACCTGCGCGAACGCCGCCGTCTTGCCCTCGGGGTCGGTGGCCGGGAACGGCACGTGGTGGAACGGGATGCCGTGCGCCCTGGTGATGCTCGCCAGGTCCGGGTGGTTGCCGATCACCGCCGCGACGTCGACGTCGAGCTCCCGCGAGGCGACCCGGCCCAGCAGGTCGTACAGGCAGTGCCCCTCCTTCGACACCAGGATCACCACCCGCCGCCGCTCGCCGGTGTCGGTCACCCGCCAGTTTGCCTGGGCCCCCAGCTCGCGCGCGATCGCCGTGAACCGCTCGCGCAGCTCCTCGACGCCGAACGGCAGCGAGTCGGCCCTGACCTCCTGCCTGGTGAAGAACCAGTTCGTGGCCTGGTCGGTGTGGTAGGCCGCCTCGACGATCAGGCCACCGTGCTCGGCCAGGAACGAGGAGATCCTGGCGACGATGCCGGTGCGGTCGGGGCAGCCGAAGGTGATCACGTAGCGGCGTTCTGGCTGAGGCACCGGGGCAGTATCCCCCGTTCCCCGCTAGGGGCGCGGGAGCGCGCGCACCAGGTCCCCCCGTCCGGTCACGACCGCGTGGCTGGGCCGGTCCCAGACCAGCCGGTAGAGGGAGTCGGCGGTGCCCGCCACCGTGGCGTCCTCGTCGATCGCCGCCCCGTCCAGGGCCCCGACCTCGGGCGCCTCGCCGGGAACCAGGCGCAGCAGCCAGGAGCGCGACGCGTCGGCGGCGTGCAGCACGACACGACCGGAGAGCCCGTTCGGCTTGTTCATGTGCTGCCGGGTGAGCATCGTGGTCAGGTACTCGTCCACCCCGTCGGCCGCGAGATCGGACGGGAAGAGCAGCGGGGGGACGTCGCCCGCGCGCGCCGCGTGCTCGCCGTCGAGCCGGTGCACGGCGGTCTCGTGCAGCTGCCGCCGAGCCCAGAAGGTCAGGGGGCGGGGCCCGACGAACGTCCACGAGGGCCGGGAGGGATCTTCGGTCTCCAGCACCCGGACCAGCTCGGAGAACCGCTCGTCCCACCAGGCCAACAACTCGGACCAGTCCTCGGGCCCCTCCTGGGGACGGGGCGGCGAGTCGGTGTCGGGCGGGGTCAACGCGGCCCGGATCGACCAGGCGTGCGTCCGAGCCACGTGCCGGGCTAACACCTCGACCGTCCAACCGGGACAGGTCGGCACGGGCGCGGAGAGATCGGCAGCCGCGATGAGAGCGCGCAGCGCGTCGTACTGCTCCCGAAGGGAGCGCGTGAAGTCAGCGTGTTCCACGACCCGAGCCTAGGGGGGAGACCTGACAGAACGCGGGAGCGAGGGGGACGCACTGCCGGATCACCGCACTGCCGGATCACCGCACTGCCGGATCACCGCACTGTCCGAAGGACCGCACTGCCAGGTCGGCGCACTGCCCGGAAGACCGCACTGCCAGGTTCGGCGCAAAGCGCGGGCTGCGGGGCGAGCGCAGCGAGCCCGCAGCCACCCCATCCCGCGTCCCTCTTCTCCGTTTGGCCTGGCGAAGCCCAAGCGCGCTTGTCAAGATGCCGCCGCATTGTTCGGCAGATCGGGGTGTCATACGGCGTCTTGACAAGTGTGCTTGCCTGAAAGGAGGCCAAACGGAGAAGAGGGACCCCGCCCACCGCGGGAGCACAGGACCAACGGTCACCGGCCGGCAGAGCCTGTGCCCCTCTTTTTTGGAGGTCTGCCCCGCCGGCGAGGCGTGCTTTTGAGCTCTTGACTTTGACTTTAGGTTTTCAGCTTCGAAGTCAAAAGCGAAAGTCAAAAGTCAAAGTCAAAAGCGAAAAACATCGCCTCGCCGGCGGGGCAGGCCTCCAAAAACGAGGGGACACAAGCTCTGCCGGCCGGCGGCAGTTGGTCTTGTGGTGCGGTTTACTGCTTCAACTACTGCGGTGGTCCGGGTCCCTCGTCTCCGTTTGGCCTCCTTTCAGGCAAGCACACTTGTCAAGACGCCGTACGGCTCGGGCGGTCTTCCGCGCAGTGCGGCGGCATCTTGACAAGCGCGCTTGGGCTTCGCCAGGCCAAACGGAGACGAGGGACGCGGGAGCAGTGCTGTGGGCTCGCTGCGCTCGCTCCACAGCCCGCTGCGCGGTGACGGCTGAAAAACCGCAAGCAAAAGCAAAGCATACAATCAAAAGCAAAAACCACGAGCAAAAACCGCAAACCGCAAACCAAGAGCTAAAACCTGCAAGCCCAACCCCAACCCCAACCCCTAGGGTCGCACCGACTCCCAAGGCACGGTGACCTCCCCCAACCGCCACCGCTTCCGGTCGTCCAGCACCGGCCACCTCGTCGCCAGCAACCGCACCGACTCCACCCACCGGGCCCTCGGCCCGAACGGGGCGAACGGGGCCGCCGTCGCCCAGCAGGTGTCCAGTTCGGCCAGCAGCGCGTGCACGCGCTCGCCCGGCACGTTCCGGTGGATCAGCGCCTTCGGCAGCCGCTCCGCCAGGTCCCCCGGCGTGTCCAGATCCGCGGGCAGGCACGACAAGGTGAAGGTCTGCGGCCCCTCCGCGGTCAGCGACACCCACGTGCAGCGCCTGCCGACCTCGTCGCAGGTGCCCTCCACGAGCACCCCGCCCGGCGCGAGCCTGCCGAGCATCGTGCCCCACGCCTCGACGGCCTGCTCCTCCGTGTACTGCCGCAGCACGTTGAACGCCCGCAGCAGCACCGGTCTCGCGCCCGCCAGCTCGAACCCGCCCCGCCGGAAGTCCAGTCCCGGCGGGTCGGCGACGGCCTTGCCTGCCTCCACGCGCTCGGCGTCCAGCTCCAGGCCCAGCACGCGCACGTCCGGGCACGCCTTCCGCAGCCTCGCGGCCATCTCCACGGTCGTGATCGGCGTCGACCCGTACCCCAGGTCCACCACGAGCGGCGACCCGACGAGCAGGTCGCGGTGCGCGGACAGGACCCACCTGTCGACCCGGCGCAGGCGGTTCGGGTTGGTGGTGCCGCGCGTGGGCAGGCCCATCGCCCGCGCGCGGCCCGCGGCTAGCCTCGGCGCGCGAGCCACTGGGACGTGAACTCCGTCTCCTTGTCGAGCAGCTTCGCGACCTGCTCGACGACCATCTCCTCGACCTTCCCGCCCACCAGCGGGATCTTCACCTTCACCTGTCCGGTGAGGGTGATCGTGGACCCGCCGCCCGGCTTGTCGGCCACCGTCATGGCGCCGTCCAGCTCGCCGGGGACGCCCGTGATGTCCACCCGCGACGTGCAGGTGTACCCGGCCTCCGTCCACGACTCCGCGCGCGTGATGACCAGGTCACCGCCCAGGACCTTGCTCGCGATGGGCGGCAGGTCGGCCGACGAGACGCCCTGGCGCAGCTCGTAGGCGACGCCCGTGGCGGTCACCGCGTGGCTGAGCAGGGCGGCGCCGGAGCCGCCGAGCACCTCCAGGCGGGCGCGCAGGTACGACTCGTCGACCAGCGCCGCGTACACGTCGGCGGCGGGCCAAGTCGTCTCGGTCAGGTGCTCGATGCGGCGTGCCATGTCGCGGAGGCTACCGTTTACCCCTGTGACCACCCCGCTGTCGTCCAGTGCCCAGGAGCGCGGTCGCGTGCCGCTCGCCGAGTGCACCACACTGCGGCTCGGTGGCCCGCCCGCGCGCTTCCTGCGCGCCACCACCGCCGCCGAGCTCGTCGACGCCGTCCGCGCCGCGGACGCTACCGGCGACCCCGTGCTCCTGCTCGGCGGGGGATCGAACCTGGTCGTCGCGGACGAGGGTTTTCCCGGCACCGCGATCCAGGTGGGCACCACCGGCCGCCGCGTCGACCCGCTCGGCGACGGGCTCGTCCAGTTCACCGTGGAGGCGGGCGAGGACTGGGACTCGGTCGTCGCCGACGCCGTCTCGCAGGGCCTGGGCGGGCTGGAGTGCCTGTCCGGCATCCCCGGCCAGGTCGGCGCGACCCCGGTGCAGAACGTCGGCGCGTACGGCGTCGAGGTGTCGCAGGTGCTGACCTCGGTCGACCTGCTGGACCGGGCCACCGGCCGGGTCAACCAGGTGCCCGCCGAGGCGCTGGGCCTGGCCTACCGGACCTCGGTCCTCAAGGGAACCGACCGCGCCGTCGTGCTGCGGGCCCGCTTCGCGCTCACCTCCGGCGGCCAGTCCGCGCCGATCCGCTACGGCGAGCTGGCCCGCGTCCTCGGCGTCGAGCAGGGCGACCGGGTGCCCGCCGACGCCGCCCGCAAGGCCGTGCTGGAGCTGCGCAGGGGCAAGGGCATGGTGCTCGACGCCGCCGACCACGACACGTGGAGCGCAGGCTCGTTCTTCACCAACCCGCTGCTCGACGAGACCACCCTCGGCGGGGTGCTGATCCGCATCGCCGAGCGCCTCGGCGACGACGTGGCCGTGCCGACCTACCCGGCGACCTCCGGCCACCGCAAGCTGTCCGCCGCCTGGCTGATCGAGCGCGCGGGCTTCGCCAAGGGCCACCGGGGTCCCGGCGGGCGGGTCGCGCTGTCCAGCAAGCACACCCTCGCCCTGACCAACCGGGGCGGCGCGGCCACCGAGGACCTGCTCGACCTCGCCAGGGAGGTCCGGGACGGGGTGCGCGGCGCGTTCGGCGTGGAGCTGCACCCGGAACCGGTCATGGTGGGCTGTTCGCTCTGACCCGGCGACGCGCGGGTTGACCTCGGGTGACCGGGGGTAGGCCTGGTGATTGCCGGGGGTGGAACCGTTGCCCGGCAAGGGGTTCCGCTCGCCTCCACGTGGTGAAGGCCGAATGGGTGACTCCGTGTGACGAATCCTCACCCAGCGCGTTTCATGGTGGTAGGAGCGTTACACGGAGGTCGTCATGGACCATCCGGACTACGGGAGGGCGGCGGTCAGGCCGCTCAAGAGGCTGGTCGAGGACGACTTCCTGCGCAGGCCCGGTGTGGTCGGTGTGGACATCGGGGAGAAGGTCGTCGGCGGCGAGCCGACTGGGCGGCTGGCGATCGTCGTCTACGTCCGCGAGAAGGGCGCCGCGGGACGCCACACCATCCCGCCGGACGTGCTCGGCGTCCCCACGGACGTCGTGCAGGACTCGTTCGCGCCGCACCACACCCTGGCCTCGCCGCAGGGCGGGAGCGGGGCCGAGCGGCACGGCCGCGTGCTCGGGGGCATCGGCGTCGGACCCAGCCGCTCGGTGCGCTTCGTGCCGCCCGACGTGCCCAGGGCCGACGACTACCTCGTCGCGGGCACCCTCGGCGCGCTCGTGCGGGCCAGGGGGACGCACCGGCCCATGGCGCTGACCGCGTTCCACGTGGCCTGCGTGGACGACGCGTGGGAGGTCGGCGACCCGATGGTGCACCCGTCCAGGGTGGACGGGGGCCACCCGGTGCGCGACCGGATCGCCACGCTCGCGCGCGCCGCCCTGTCCAGCCGGGTCGACGCGGCGGCGCTGCTGCTGCACGCCAGGCACACCTCGCCCGAGGTGGTCGGCCTCGGCCCGGTGCTCGGCGCGGCGGACGCCCGCGTGGGCGCGCCGGTGCGCAAGCGCGGGCGCACCACCGGGATCACCGCGGGCGTGGTCGCGTCCACCGACGCGGTCATCCGGCTCGACTACGGCGCGGGCATCGGCGTGCGGACCCTGCACGACCAGATCCGGGTGGAGACGCCGGGGTTCGGCGACCACGGCGACTCCGGCGCGGTGCTGCTCGACGAGGAGAACCACGTGGTCGGGCTCTACTGCGCGGGCAGCCCGCACCG
Source organism: Actinosynnema pretiosum (assembly GCF_002354875.1). Taxonomy (GTDB): domain Bacteria; phylum Actinomycetota; class Actinomycetes; order Mycobacteriales; family Pseudonocardiaceae; genus Actinosynnema; species Actinosynnema auranticum. The sequence goes on along the minus strand of NZ_CP023445.1, from coordinate 7,764,164 downwards.
GTCGTTCGCCAACCCGGTCGGGCCGGTGCTGGACCAGCTCGACGTCTACCTGCTCACGCCCGGTGGGCTCGGCTCGCGGACGCTTGGGCGCGGGGCTTGAGCACGATGGTGTCCAGGTTGACGTGCGAGGGCCTGGTCACCGCGAACGCGATGGTGTCGGCGACGTCGTCGGCGGTGAGCGGGGTCAGGCCCCGGTAGACGGCGGCGGCGCGCTCGGCGTCCCCGTCGAACCGGTTGACGGAGAAGTCCGTCTCGACCATGCCCGGCAGGACCTCGGTGATCCGGACCGGCTCGCCGAGCAGTTCGCCGCGCAGCGTGCGGTGCACCGCGGACTGCGCGTGCTTGGCCGAGGTGTAGCCGGAGCCGTTGTCGTAGGCCTCCAGCGCGGCGATCGAGGTCACCGTGACGACGTGCCCGTCGCCGGAGGCGATCAGCTTGGGCAGCAGCGCCTTGGTGACCCGGAGCGTGCCGAGCACGTTGGTCTCCCACATCCAGCGCCACTGCTCCTCGTCGGCCTCGGCGACGCTGCTCAGCCCGCGGGCGCCGCCCGCGTTGTTGACCAGCACGCGGACCTCGGGCACGGCCTCGGCCAGGGCCGCGACGGACGCGGCGTCCGTCACGTCCAGCTCGATCGCCGTGCCGTCCACCTCGGCCGCGATACTCTGGACCAGTTCCAGTCGCCGGGCGCCGAGCACGACGTGGAAGCCCTCGGCGGCCAGCCTGCGGGCGGTGGCCTCGCCGATTCCCGCGCTGGCCCCGGTGACTACTGCGGTAGGACGGTTCACACCGCGATCCTAGGTCGATCCCGCGGTGGACCCCGTCCTGTGGCGCAGGTCACCTGCACTTGCCGGGGTTCTGGGACGTCCTTGTCGGTGGGAGGTCGGAAACGTGCGAAAGAAGTTGGCCGCGCTGCTCGTGGGCGGCGCGCTGCTGGTCGGGTGCTCGTCGAACGTGGAGCAGGGGAGCCCCTCTCCGGTCGGCGGGGACGCCCCGCCGGTCGCGAAGCTCACCGCGAACCCCGCCGACGGGGCGAAGGACGTGCCGGTGAACTCGCCGGTCAAGGTCGAGGTGCAGGACGGGGCGATCGACCAGGTCGCCGTCACCAACCCGGAGGGCCAGTCCGTCCAGGGCGCGCTCGCCGAGGACAGGAAGAGCTGGGCGAGCACCGAGCCGCTGGGCTTCGGCAAGCAGTACAGCTACTCCGGCAAGGCCACCGGGTCGGACGGCAAGCCGGTCGAGCTGACCGGCTCGTTCACCACGCTCGCGCCCGCCAGCCAGGTCCGCGCCACGCTGTTCCCCGGCGACGACCAGGTCATGGGCGTCGCGGTGCCGATCAAGGTCGAGTTCGACGCGGACGTGCAGGACAAGGCGACCGTCGAGAAGGCGCTGACCGTCACCAACAGCGCGAACGTGCAGGGCTCCTGGGCGTGGCTCAACGCCCGCGAGGTGCACTACCGGCCGGAGAACTACTGGCCCGCGAACACGAAGATCCGCGTCGAGGCGAAGCTGTACGGCGTGGCCTACGGCGGCGGCGCGTACGGCCGGGCCGACGTGACCAGCGACTTCACCATCGGCCGCAACCAGGTCGTGAAGATCGACACCCCGTCGCACCAGCTCGTGGTGCAGCGCGACGGGCAGACCGTGAAGAGCTACCCGGCCTCCTTCGGCAAGGACGACGAGCCGGACCTGAACACGCCGAACGGCACGTTCGTGGTCATGCAGAAGGACCCGCAGTTCAGCTTCGACAACCCGCGCTACGGCTACACCAACGTGCTCAAGAAGTGGGCCGTGCGGTTCTCGAACCACGGCGAGTTCATCCACGAGAACAACGACAACCTCGCCAACATCGGCAAGAACAACACCTCGCACGGCTGCGCGAACCTGTCCGAGGCCGACGCGAAGGACTACTACGACTCGGCGCTGGTCGGCGACCCGGTGGAGGTCACCGGCGCCAGCCACACGCTGCCGCCGCAGTTCGACTGGTACGACTGGCAGATCCCGTGGTCGCAGTGGCAGACCATGTCGGCGCTGTGAACCGCGCGGGTTCGGCGGGCCCGCTGATCCGCCCGGCCCGCTGAGCGCCAGACCTTCCGAGAGGGGCCCCACCGCAGTCGCGGTGGGGCCCCTCGGGTTTTTCGGGCAGACCTGTGACGGTGCGCACGAACCGGGAAGTCGAGCAGCCCTCAAGGCGTTGGTCATGGTCGTGGAGACATCTGTCCTCGGTCGGGAGCCAGCAGCGAACCCGGTCGCGTCCGTCGCGGAGGTGGTCCGGTGAAGCGGGTCGCGGTGCTGTCGGTGCACACGTCGCCGCTGGAGCAGCCGGGGACCGGCGACGCGGGCGGCATGAACGTCTACGTGGTGCAGACCGCCACCGCGATGGCCAGGCGCGGCGTCGAGGTGGAGATCTTCACCAGGGCCACCTCGTCCGAGCTGCCCCCGGTCGCGGAGCTGGCGCCGGGCGTGCAGGTGCGGCACGTGGTCGCCGGGCCCTTCTCCGGGCTGGAGAAGGAGGAGCTGCCCGGCCAGCTGTGCGCGTTCACCGCGGGCGTGCTGCGCGCCGAGGCCCGCCACGAGCCGGGCCACTACGACGTCGTCCACTCGCACTACTGGCTGTCCGGTCAGGTCGGCTGGCTGGCGCGGGAGCGCTGGGGCGTGCCGCTGGTGCACACCGCGCACACCCTGGCCAAGGTGAAGAACCTGGCGCTGGCCGACTCCGACGCGCCCGAGCCGAGGATGCGGGTCATCGGCGAGGAGCAGGTGGTCGCCGAGGCCGACCGGCTGATCGCCAACACCGACGTGGAGGCCGACCAGCTCACCGGGCTGTACGCGGCCGACCCGGCCAAGGTGCTGGTCGTGCCGCCCGGCGTCGACCTCGACCGGTTCACCCCCGGCGACCGCGGCGAGGCCAGGCGCTCGCTGGGCCTGGCGCCCGACGCGCTGGTGCTCGCGTTCGTCGGGCGCATCCAGCCGCTGAAGGCGCCGGACGTGCTCGTGCGCGCCACCGCCGCCCTGCTGGAGCGCGACCCCGGACTGCGGTCCCGGCTGGTGGTGCTGGTCGTCGGCGGGCCGTCCGGGTCCGGGATGCGCACCCCCGACGAGCTGGTCGGGCTGGCGCGCTCGCTCGGCGTGGCCGACGTGGTGCGGTTCCTGCCGCCGCAGGGCGGTGGCTCGCTCGCGCGGGTGTACCGGGCGGCCGACGCGGTCGCCGTGCCCAGCCACAACGAGTCGTTCGGGCTGGTGGCGCTGGAGGCGCAGGCGTGCGGGACGCCCGTGGTGGCCGCCGCCGTCGGCGGGCTGCCGGTGGCCGTGCGCGACGGGGTGACCGGGCTGCTGGTGGCCGGGCACCGGACCGCGGACTGGGCGGACGCGCTGTCCCGGATCGCCCTCGCGCCGGGGCTGCGGCAGGAGCTGGCGGGCAACGCGGTCGGCCATGCGCGAGGGTTCTCCTGGGACCGCACGACCGAATCGCTGCTCGCGGCGTACGAGCAGGCTCGTGACGTGTTCCGGGAGGAGGTCTACGCGTGAGCCCGACCGATGCCGAGCTGGACGCCGTCATCAGGTCCACCCTGGACGACCGGGGGCTGGCCTACGAGAGCCCCGAGCCGGGGCGGTTCTTCGTGGAGCTGCCGGGGACGAAGAAGCTGCGCACCAACTGCTGGCTGGTGGTGGGGCGGCACGCCGTGCTGGTCGAGGCGTTCGTGTGCCGCAGGCCGGACGAGGCGTTCGAGGAGGTGTACCGGTTCCTGCTGCGGCGCAACGCCCGGCTGTACGGGGTGCACTACACGGTCGACGGCGAGGGCGACGTCTACCTGGTCGGGCGGGTCGGGCGGCACGCGGTGACGCCGGACGAGCTGGACCGGGTGCTCGGGCAGGTGCTGGAGGCCGCGGACGGCGACTTCAACCCGCTGCTGGAGCTGGGGTTCGCCTCGGCGATCCGGCGGGAGTGGGCGTGGCGGGTCTCGCGGGGCGAGCCGCTGGCGAACCTGAGCGCGTTCCGGCACCTCGTGTCCGACTCGTGACCGGCTAGCGGCAACGCCGCGCCCACCCCGCACCGTCCCACCGGCAGCGTTCGAGGGAGGGGTCGCGGTGAGACGTGTCGTGGTGGTGGGCGTGGTGGCGCTGGGGCTGCTGGCCGGGTGCTCCGGGGGCGGGACGCCCGCGATGGCGCCCGCGAGGGTGGCTCCGGACGAGGGCGGCGCGCAGGGGATCGCGCCCCAGCGGGACCCGGCCCGTCAGGACCCCGCCCAGCAGGACCCGGCCCGGCAGGACTCGGCCCGGCAGGACTCGGCCCGGCAGGACTCGGCAGGGAGCGGGCAGCAGGCCCCCGAGCAGCCGGGCGAGGTGCTGTCCGGGCGGGACCTGGTGCGCACGGCCGACGTGGACCTGGTGTCCGGCGACGTCGACGGCGTGGTGGCGCGGGTCAAGGCCGCCGCCGGGGAGCGGGGCGGGTTCGTCGCCAGCGAGAGCTCCACCGGCCAGCGGGGCACGGCGGTGGTCCGGGTGCCGGGGGAGCGGTTCGAGGACTTCCTGGGGGCGCTGGGCGGGCTGGACGGGGCCTCGGTGGAGCGGCGCGAGGTGCGGACCGAGGACGTCACCGAGCAGGTCGTGGACGTGCAGGCGCGGCTGACCGCGCAGCGGGCGTCCGTGGAGCGGATCAGGGCGCTGCTGGACCGGGCGGGCAGCACCGCCGAGATCGCGCAGATCGAGGGCGAGCTGACCCGGCGGCAGGCCGAGCTGGAGTCGCTGCAGGGGCGGCTGGAGTCGCTCAAGGGGCGCGTCGCGCTGTCCACGGTGACCGTGGTGGTGCGGACCGAGCCGGGCAAGGCCGCGCCCGACGACGGTCCTCCGGGGTTCCTGGACGCGCTGCGCGGCGGCTGGGACGCGCTGGTCGTGGCGCTGGCGTTCGTGCTGGCCGCGCTGGGGGCCGCCCTGCCGTTCCTGGTCGTGCTGGCGATCCCGGTGACCGCCCTGGTGGCGTTGCGGCGGCGGCGGGAGCGGGGGCTGCGGGCGGTGGCGCGCGGGTCCGGTCAGGTGGCAGGCGGTGGCCGGGTCGATCCCGAAGCGGGTTCCGGGGCGTCCGCAGGTGATCTTCCCGAAGATCGGGAAGGGCAGGCCGCCGAACAGGCCCAGGTGCCACCGAAGGAGTGAGCGTTCACCCGGTTGGCGCTACTGCGCGTGAGTGATCGGCGGGGAGCGCGGGGCGGCTTGGAGAGAGGGGGAGTCAGTAGCTCAAGCCGCCCCGCGTCGATCCCGCTGCGTGCGGACGAGGACTGGGGGGAGTCCGATCAGTCCGAGCGGGCCCGCGGTTCGACGGGGGGAGTGCGCACCGCGGGTTTCCCAGGCGGGTCGTCGGAGTGCGTGGGAGCCGACCCGCTTGAGCCCTGCCAACTTGGCAGATCGGCGGCGATCACCACAAGACTTTCCTTTACGCCGTTCGAGTGTTATTAGCCGAGTTAAGTAACGGCGTAGTCGTCACTCCCAGTGTCTTGACCCGGTAGTGTGGCTTGGATCACCATGACGGCCGAAGCCGCCGAGCGAATGAGGCACCGCCCATGGTCTTCCGCAGTCCGCTCCCCGATGTCGTGGTCCCGGACCTCCCGCTGCACCGCTACCTGTTCGAGGACCTGGGCGAGCGCGCCGACCGCGTCGCGCTGGTGGACGGCGCGACCGGCGCCGAGACCACCTACGCCGCCCTCGCCGCCTCCGTCGAGCGGTTCGCCGCGGGGCTCGCCGCGCGCGGGGTCGGCAGGGGCGACGTCGTGGGGCTGATCAGCCCGAACACCCCCGCCTACGCCACCGCGTTCCACGGCGTGCTGCGCGCCGGGGCCGCCGTCACCACGGTCAACGCGCTCTACACGGTCGACGAGATCGCCCACCAGCTCGCCGACGCGGGCGCGAAGCTGCTGCTCACCGTGTCGCCGCTGCTGCCGCAGTCGGCCGCCGCCGCCGAGAAGGCCGGCGTCGCCGACGTCGTCGTGCTGGACGGCGCCGAGGGCTACCCGAGCGCGGCCGACCTGCTCGCCTGCCGGGACCCGGCCCCCGAGGACCTCGCGGGTCCCGAGGACCTGGCCGTGCTGCCGTACTCCTCGGGCACCACCGGCCGGGCCAAGGGCGTCATGCTCACCCACCGGAACCTGGTCGCCAACGTCGCCCAGTGCGAGCCCGCGCTCGGCCTCGGGCCGGGCAACCGGGTGCTCGCGGTGCTGCCGTTCTTCCACATCTACGGGATGAACGTGCTGATGAACATGTCCCTCGCGGTCGGCGCGCGGGTGGTGACGATGCCGAGGTTCGACCTGCCGGAGTTCCTGCGGGTCATCGCCGAGCACCGCACCGACCGGGTCTACATCGCCCCGCCGGTCGCCGTGGCGCTGGCCAAGCACCCGCTGGTCGACCAGTACGACCTGTCCGCCGTGGACACCGTGTTCTCCGGCGCGGCCCCGCTGGACGCCGCGCTGGGCGAGGCGGTCGCCGCCCGGTTGGGCTGCCGGGTCGTGCAGGGCTACGGCATGACCGAGATGAGCCCGGTCAGCCACGCGACCCCGCCGGACGCCACCGACGTGCCGATCGGGACGGTCGGCGTGCCGATCCCGAACATGGAGTGCCGCCTGGTCGACCCGGCCACCGGCGAGGACGTGACCGACCGCGGCGAGCTGTGGTGCCGGGGCCCGAACGTGATGAAGGGCTACCTGAACAACCCGGACGCCACCGCCGCGACCCTCGACGAGGACGGCTGGCTGCGCACCGGCGACGTCGCGGAGATCGACGCGAACGGGCACGTGTCGATCGTCGACCGGGTCAAGGAGCTGATCAAGTACAAGGGCTACCAGGTGCCGCCCGCCGAGCTGGAGGCCCTGCTGCTGACCCACCCGGCCATCGCGGACGCGGCGGTCATCGGCGCGCGCGACGCGGACGGCGAGGAGATCCCGAAGGCGTTCGTGGTGCGCCAGCCGGGCGCGGAGCTGGACGCGGCCGGGGTGATGTCCTACGTGGCCGAGCGCGTCGCGCCGCACAAGAAGGTGCGGGCGGTGGAGTTCATCGACGCGGTGCCGAAGTCGGCGTCCGGGAAGATCCTGCGCAAGGACCTGAGGGCGCGCGAGCGGGCGTGACGGCGGCGGTGGGGCCGCGGCGCCCGCGGCCCCACCACCCCTGTGACTTAGCTCTCCCGAACGGGTCCGTCCGGTCGGGACGGTCGACGAGCGGCCCCCCGGCGTCCGCGGGGCGGCCCCGAGGGTGACCGGGTGGGCCGCCCCGCCCACCCGATTCCCCCTGCGGCGCCTGCGTTCCGCGCCCGAACGGCCGCGCCCCGCCACCGCGCGCCACCGACCGCGCGCCTCCTCGATCGGTTCAGCCCCGCCCCGGCGCGCCCCCGTCACCCATCTGGCAGGCTGGCGCCATGGCTGTCGGAACCCTGGTGCTGCTCCGCCACGGCGAGAGCGTGTGGAACGCGGAGAACCTCTTCACCGGCTGGGTGGACGTCCCCCTGTCGGAGAAGGGCGTTCAGGAGGCGAAGCGCGGTGGCGCCCTGCTGCGCGACGCCGGTCTCCTGCCCGAGGTGGTGCACACCTCGCTGCTGCGCCGCGCGATCGCCACGGCGAACCTCGCGCTCGACGCCGCCGACCGGCACTGGATCCCGGTTCGCCGGGACTGGCGCCTGAACGAGCGGCACTACGGCGCGCTGCAGGGCAAGAACAAGAAGCAGACGCTGGAGGAGTTCGGCGAGGAGCAGTTCATGCTCTGGCGCCGCTCCTACGACACCCCGCCGCCGCCCATCACGCCCGGCACCGAGTTCAGCCAGGACGCTGACCCGCGCTACGCGGGCCTCGGCCCCGACCTGCCGCCGACCGAGTGCCTGCTCGACGTCGTGAAGCGGATGATCCCGTACTGGGAGACCGAGATCGTGCCCGACCTGCGCGCGGGCAGGACCGTGCTGGTCGCCGCGCACGGCAACTCGCTGCGCGCCCTCGTCAAGCACCTCGACGGCGTCTCCGACGAGGCCATCGCGGGCCTGAACATCCCCACGGGCATCCCGCTGCGCTACGACCTGGACGAGGACCTGAAGCCGACCAACCCCGGCGGCACCTACCTCGACCCGGACGCCGCGGCCGACGCCATCAAGGCCGTCGCCAACCAGGGTCGCTGACCCCGGCCACCGGCACGAGCTGATCCGGCCCCGGTTCAGCGCTGACACCAGCGCTGAACCGGGGCCGGTCCACGTCCGGGGCCCCACCAGGACCCCACCCGCCACCGGTCACAGCAACCCCAGCTCGCGGGCCCGCGCCCCGGCCTGGAACCGCGACGACGCGCCCAGCGCCGCCATCAGTTCCGCCACCCGCCGCCGGTAGGTGCGCACCGACATCCCCAGCTCCCGCGCCGCCGCGTCGTCCGTCCACCCCCGGTTCAGCGCGTCCGCCACCCCCGGCGCGACCGCCCGCAGCTCCGCCATCGCCCCCGCGTGCTCGGACAGCTCGTCCCCGGACTCCCACGCCGCCTCGAACAGCGAGGTGATCCCGCTCAGCAGCTGCGGCTCGGTGACCACGGTGTACCCGCGCGGCCCGCGCGAGCGGTCGCCCGCCAGGATCGCCACCCGGTCGTCCAGCAGGATCGTCTCGTTCACCTCGTGCCGGGACAGCCGCACCCGCGCGCCCGCCGACAGCACCGCCTCGACGTGCCCGGCCCACGCCGGGTCGAGCAGCGCGCCGAGCCGGAACAGCTTGCGCACGCCGGTGCTCGGCCGCTGCCGCGACATCACCCCGCCCCGGTGCGCCGCGACCCACGTGACCAGCTCGTTCGCCGCGCACGACAGGGTCCCCGCCGACGCGAACAGGTGCGCCGTCCGGTCGTACAGCTCCGCCTCGCCGTGCACCACGGCGATCCCGCCGGTCATCCCGCTCACCCCACCGAGGATGGCAGGAAGCTGCCACCGGATGACAGCCGCTGCCGTCGGGGGGCAGGCTCTCCGACCATGGACATGCTCAAGCTCAACCGGGTCGGCTACGGGGCCATGCAGCTCGCTGGCCCCGGCGTCTACGGGCCGCCCGCCGACCCCGCCGCCGCCGTCGCCGTGCTCCGCCGCGCCGTCGAACTGGGGATCGACCACCTCGACACCAGCGACTTCTACGGCCCGCACGTCGTCAACGAGCTCATCAAGGAGGCCCTGCACCCGTACCCGGAGCACCTGGTGCTGGTCACCAAGGTCGGCTACGTGCGCAACGAGGCCAAGGACTGGGTGCCCGCCCACGGCTCCGACCAGCTGCGCGAGGCCGTGCACAGCAACCTGCGCACGCTCGGCGTCGACCGGATCGACGTGGTGAACCTGCGCGTCGGCGGCCCGCACGGCCCCGAGGACCGCGACGTCGAGCGCGAGTTCACGGTCCTGGCCGAGCTGCGCGAGCAGGGCCTCATCGGCGAGCTGGGGGTCAGCAACGCCACCCGGTCCCAGCTGGACCAGGCGCGCTCGATCGCGCCCGTCGCGTGCGTGCAGAACATGTACAACATCGCCCAGCGCGAGGACGACGCCCTGCTCGACCACACCACCGCCGAGGGCATCGCGTACGTCCCGTTCTTCCCCCTGGGTGGCTTCTCCCCGCTCCAGCACGCGGCGCTCGCCTCGGTCGCGGAGCGCCACGGCGCGACCGACCGGCAGGTCGCCCTCGCCTGGCTGCTGCACCGCGCGCCGAACGTGCTGCTGATCCCCGGCACGTCGTCCGTGCGTCACCTGGAGGAGAACACGGCGGCCGGCCAGTTGCGGCTGTCCGAACAGGACATGGCTGACTTGGACACGACTGGGTGAACTGGGGCTATCGCACGGGCGAACTTGACCCGCGAAAGGTGTCGTGGGCATCACGAACCGCGCACGCGCACTAGGCCGAACCCCTGTAGGGCTGCTTACGATGCGTGGGTGAGCGCAGCGGGTTACCTCGCCCTGGCGATCGGCGTTCTGCTGATCGGTGGTGCGGCGTTCTTCCTGGGACGTGCTTCGGCGCGCGGGAAGGACCGCCGCCCCTCCGGGCTGACCGTGGCGGACCTCATGGCGATGGTCGTCCGCTCCTCGCACGACGGCATCGTCGTGCTCAACGGCTTCGGCGACGTGGTGCTGCACAACCAGCGAGCCGAGGACCTCGGCGTGGTGCGCAACAACCGCGTCGACGACCGGGCGCGGACCGCCGCCGAGCGCACCCGCGCCACCGGTGAGCCCGTCGCCGTCGACCTGTCGCCCCTGGAGGTCAGGGGGCGCCAGCCGGAGGCCGTGCACGCCAGGGTCATGGTCCTGACCGACGAGTTCGTCGTGGTGGACGCCTCCGACGAGTCCGAGTCGGTCCGCCTGGAGGCCACCCGCCGGGACTTCGTCGCGAACGTCAGCCACGAGCTCAAGACCCCGGTGGGCGCGCTCGCGCTGCTCGCCGAGGCCGTGCTCGACGCCGCGGACGACCGGGAGGAGGTCCGCCGGTTCAGCGCGAAGATCATGCAGGAGGCCACCCGGCTGGGCGCCCTGGTCACCGAGCTGATCGCGCTCTCCCGGCTGCAGGGCGCCGAGCGGCTGCCCGAGCTGAGCGACGTGGACGTGGACGTGGTCGTCTCCGAGGCGCTCAGCCGCACCCGGCTGTCCGCCGAGTCCGCGGGCATCAAGGTCGGCACCGACGACGCGAGCGGCCTGTCCGTCGAGGGCGACCGCACCCTCCTGGTGACCGCGCTGAGCAACCTGCTGGAGAACGCCATCGCGTACTCCCCGCCCGGCAGCCCCGTCTCGGTCAGCCGCAGGCTCGTCGACGGCTGCGTCGAGATCGCCGTCACCGACCGGGGCATCGGCATCGCCGAGGACCAGCAGACCCGCGTGTTCGAGCGCTTCTACCGGGTCGACCGGGCCCGCTCGCGCGCCACCGGCGGCACCGGCCTCGGGCTGGCCATCGTCAAGCACGTGGCCAACAACCACGGCGGCGAGGTGAAGCTGTGGAGCCGCCCCGGCACCGGCTCGACCTTCACGCTGCGCATCCCGGCCGACCGCACGGCCCAGAACGACGTTCCCGACCGGGAACCGGCCGCGCGCGCCACCACCGGCGCGGGCAACCACGGAGGAGAGCTGTGACCAGGGTGCTCATCGTGGAGGACGAGGAGTCCTTCGCCGATCCGCTCGCCTTCCTGCTCCGCAAGGAGGGCTTCACCGCCGCGCTGGCCGCCACCGGCCCCGAGGCGCTGGAGGAGTTCGACCGCAACGGCGCCGACATCGTCCTGCTCGACCTGATGCTCCCCGGCATGAGCGGCACCGACGTCTGCAAGCAGCTGCGCCAGCGCTCGGCCGTCCCGGTGATCATGGTCACGGCGCGGGACAGCGAGATCGACAAGGTGGTCGGGCTGGAGCTCGGCGCCGACGACTACGTCACCAAGCCCTACTCCGCGCGCGAGCTGATCGCCCGGATCCGCGCCGTGCTGCGCCGCGGCGGCGAGTCCGAGGAGCTGTTGCCGCAGGTCCTGGAGGCGGGGCCGGTCCGGATGGACGTCGAGCGGCACGTCGTGACTGTCAACGGTGAAGAAGTCGCGCTGCCCCTCAAGGAGTTCGACCTGCTGGAGTACCTCCTGCGCAACGTGGGCCGGGTGCTCACGCGCGGTCAGCTCATCGACCGGGTGTGGGGCGCGGACTACGTCGGTGATACGAAGACGCTGGACGTGCACGTCAAGCGGCTCAGGTCCAAGGTCGAGCCCGACCCGGCCGCACCCCGTCACCTGGTTACCGTGCGAGGTCTGGGCTACAAGTTCGAGTCCTGATCCACCCGACCGGGTACGGTGCTCCGCGTGCGCCTCGGGGTGCTTGACGTCGGTTCCAACACGGTCCACCTGTTGGTGGTGGACGCGCATCGTGGTGCCCACCCAACGCCTGCCCGCTCCGAGAAGTCGGTGCTCCGGCTGGCGGAGCAGCTCGACGGGCGGGGCGACCTCAGCCGTGCGGGCGCGGACCACCTGGTCCGCGCGGTCGCGGCGGCCAAGGCCTCCGCGGAGCGGCTCGGCTGCGCCGAGCTGATGGCGTTCGCCACCTCCGCCGTGCGCGAGGCGGGCAACTCCGCCGCCGTGCTGGAGCGGGTGCGCGAGGAGACCGGCGTCGAGCTGGAGGTCCTCTCGGGGGAGGACGAGGCGCGGCACACGTTCCTGGCGGTCCGCCGCTGGCACGGCTGGTCGGCGGGCAGGCTGCTGTGCCTGGACATCGGCGGCGGGTCGCTGGAGCTGGCGGCGGGGATGGACGAGGAGCCGGAGACGGCCCTGTCCGTCCCGCTGGGCGCGGGCAGGCTGACCCGCACCCGGTTCCGCAAGGACCCGCCGGGCAGGACCGAGATCCGCGAGACCTCCGAGTGGCTGGACGGGCAGCTGGCCCCGGTCGCGCGCGAGCTGCTGGCGGGAGGGCGGCCCGACCGGGCCGTCGCCACGTCGAAGACGTTCCGCACGCTGGCGCGCCTCACCGGGGCCGCGCCGTCGTCCGCCGGTCCGCGCGCGCGCCGCGTGCTGACCGCCGCGGGCCTGCGGCAGCTCGTCGCGTTCATCTCGCGGATGTCGTCGCACGACCTCGCCGAGCTGGAGGGGGTGAGCCCGTCGCGCGCGCACCAGCTCGTGGCGGGCGCGCTGGTGGCCGAGGCCGCCATGCGGGCCCTGTCACTCGGTGAGCTGGAGATCTGCCCGTGGGCGCTGAGGGAGGGTGTCATCCTGCGCCGACTGGACCAGACTGGTGGTCCGGAGCAGGGCACCTCCGAGGCGCCCACCAAGCGGTCGGGTGAGACTGGACGGACTGGCCGCCACGGGGCACGGTGGAGTTGATGAGTCGAGAGAGCGAGTCGGAGCAGACCACGCGCACGGTCGCGGAGCTGCTTGCCCAGTACGGCGGCAAGGCGGGAGAAGACGCCAAGCCCCGCAGGAGGCGCCGCCGCGCGGAGGAAGACGCCTCGGAGACGACGGGACCGCAGGCGATAATCGACCGCGTCTCGACGGACAGCGCCCGCATGGCGCCGGTCCGCGAGGAGGACGTCCCGGAGGCGCCCCCGCCGCCCCCCGCGCCGCCGCGCGCGGCGCCGGGGCTGCCGCAGCGACCGCCCCGGCGCCAGCCGCAGCCGCCGGTCGAGGAGCACGCCCCCTACCAGGACGAGCGCGGCTACCAGGACGAGCGCGCGGGCTACGACGAGCGGGCCGGGTACGACGAGCGCGGTCACCAGGACGAGCGCACCACCTACCAGCCCCCGGTGGCCCCCTCGCCCCCGCCGGTGGCCCCCCCGCCGCCGGTGCGGCGCGGCCCCGCCGTCGACCCGGCCGAGGAGACCCGCGTGGTCCCCCCGATCGTCGACGACGAGCCCCCGCCGCCGCCCCCCATGCCCGCGTCCCGGCGCGCCCGCAAGCAGGCGCAGGCCGAGGCGCAGCGCGCCGCCGAGCGCACCGCGCTGGAGCGCCCCGTGGCCGACCGGCTCGGCGGTGTCCCCGCGGCGTCGGCCGAGGCGACCCAGCTGGACATGCAGGGCGTCGAGGCGCCCGAGCGGCCCGTCGACCGGCTGAACCCGGCCGTCAGGCCGCCCGCCCCCGGACGGCCGGGCGCGCCGCCGCGCGAGGCGGTCACCGAGATCCTGCCGAGGGTCCCCGACCAGCTGGTGCCGAACGTGCCGCTGGAGTCGATGCCGACCGAGTCGGTGCTGATCGTGCCACCCGCGCCGACGCGGATGCCCGAGCCGCTGCCCGACCAGACCTCCGAGGACTGGTTCGGCGACGCGCTCGACTCGGACACCCCGCCCGGCGCGCCCAAGCCCCCGCAGGGCGGGGACGCGCAGCTCCAGCAGGGCACCGAGTTCCACGAGTTCGTGGACGAGGACGACGAGGCCCTCGCCGACCCCGAGGACGAGCCGAGGCCCAAGAAGGCCAAGAAGGCGCGCAAGGCCGCGTCCGACGGCCCCGCGGGGCTGTCCGACGTGGACGAGCTGGACGAGGACGAGGCCCCGCGCTCGCCCGCCAAGGAGTGGCTGGTCATGATCGGCCAGCTCGCCGTCGGCGTGGTCGGCGGCGCGGCGCTGTGGCTCGGGTTCAGCTTCCTGTGGCGCACCCTCGCGCCCGCCGCGCTCGTCGTCGCGCTGGCCGTCACGGTCGGCCTCGTGCTGCTGGTGCGCCGCATCCGCCGCGCCGACGACCTGGGCACCACGGTCCTCGCGGTCCTGGTCGGCCTGATCGTCACGGTGTCCCCCGCGGCGATGCTGCTGGTGAAGTCGTGAGCGGGAGGCCCCCGGCCAGGGAGGTCCCGGCCAGGAAGATCCCGGTCGGGCTCTCCACCGCATCGGTGTGGCCCCAGCCCGCCGCCTCGGCCTTCGAGTCGGCGGCCGAGCTGGGCTACGACGGCGTCGAGGTCATGGTCTGGGCCGACCCGGTCAGCCAGGACGTGGCCGCGCTCGGCAGGCTGGTGGAGCGCAGCGGCGTCCCCGTGCTGGCCGTGCACGCCCCGTGCCTGCTGATCAGCCAGCGGGTGTGGTCGTCCGACCCGGTGGAGCGGTTGCGGCGCAGCGTGCGCGCGGCCACCGAGCTGGGCGCGCCGACCGTGGTGCTGCACCCGCCGTTCATCTGGCAGCGCCGCTACGCCGAGGTGTTCCCGGCGCTGGTGGCCGAGCTGGAGGACCAGACCGGCATCGCGATCGCCGTGGAGAACATGTTCCCGGTGCGCAGCGGCCTCGGCCGCGGCCGGTCGGTGGCCATGACGGCGTTCAAGCCCTCGATCGACCCGACCGACGTCGGGCACCGGCACTACACGCTCGACCTGTCCCACACGGCCGCCGCGCAGATGGACGCGCTGGAGCTGGCCAAGCGGATGGGTGACGGGCTCACCCACGTGCACCTGGCGGACGGCAGCGGGGCCTCCAAGGACGAGCACATGGTGCCCGGCCGGGGCAACCAGCCGTGCGCGCAGCTGTGCGAGGGCCTGGCCAGCGGCGGGTTCGCCGGGCAGGTGGTGCTGGAGGTGAACACCCGCAAGGCCCGCAGCACCGCCGAGCGCACCGAGATGCTGAACGAGGCGCTGCTCTTCGCGCGCCTGCACCTGGAGTGGCGCTAACCTCTTGATCGTGAAACCGCCCCGCGCGCTGCTCCCGTCCGCCGCGCGCAGGTTCGCGGCCGGCCTGACCGGCTCCGACGCCGTCGCCACCGCGACCTCGCTGGTCGACCTGGGCTTCCGGGTGACCCTGGTGCGCTGCGCGGGCCCCTCGGCCGACCGGGAGTCCGCCGAGTCCGCCGTCCAGGCCGACCTGGAGCTGCTCGACCTGCTGCACGCCACCGGCCTGGCCTGCGACACCGACGTGGCCGTGCCGCTCAGCGCCGTCGGCCTGCTCGTGGACGAGCGCCTGGCCCTGGACAACGCCTCCCGGCTCGCCGCCGCAGCCGCCCAGTGCGGCACCACCGTCACCCTGGAGGCCGACGGCCACGTGGACGTCGACGCCCTCCTGCGCGTGCTCGGCGAGGTGCGCCGGGAGTGGCCGGGCACCGCCGTCGCCCTGAGGGCCGCGCTGCTGCGCACCGAGGACGACTGCGCGGCGCTCGCGGGCAGCCGCGTCCGGCTGGACCGGGGCGGCCCGCGCGAGCCCGGCTCGGTGGCCCGCACCGACCCGCACGCCGCGGACCTGGCCTACGTCCGCTGCCTCAACGCCCTGCTGGAGGCGGACGGCAACCCGGTGTTCGCCACGCACGACCCGAGGCTGCTGGAGATCGCGGGCGAGCGCGCCCGCTGGTTCGGCCGGGAGCCCGGCGAGTACGAGCTGCAACTGCCGCTGGGCGTGCGCACGGCGGAGCGGGACCGGTTGGCGGCGGCGGGCGACGTGGTGTGCGTGCGCGCCCCGTACGGCCCGGCGTGGGCCGACCGCCTCGACCGGGTGGTCGAGCGCCCGGCCGACGTCGCGCTCCTGCTGCGCGGCCTGGTCGGCCGCGCGTGAGCCCCAGGGGCCCCGCGCCCACCCCGAGGAGCACCGTGCCGTTCTCCCAGGCCAGCGCCGTCCGCCCGCTGGGCGACGGCACCTACACCGCGGCGCTGCCCGCGGAGTGGACCACCGGCCAGTCCCCGCACGGCGGCTTCCTGCTGGCCGTGCTGGCCCGCGCAGCCGCCCACGCCGCGACCGCGCCGAACACCCAGCCCGCCCCACTGGCGGTCTCCGCCCAGTTCCTGCGGGCCGCCGAGGTGGGCCCGGTCCTGATCCGCACCTCGGTCCGCAGGGCGGGCCGGGCGGCGGCGGTGGTGACGTGCGCGCTGGAGCAGCGCGGCCAGACCTGCGTGGAGGCCGCCGTGACGGTGGGCGCCCCGCCCACGTCGGTGGAGTACGCGGACCTGCCGGACCTGGCCGCGTCGCCCCCGCAGGACGCCGTGGACGTGTCGGCGCTGGCCCCCGAGGGCGGCCTGCGCCTGGCGGGTGCGTGCGAGCTGCGCCTGGACCCGGTCAGCGCGGGCTTCCTGCGCGGCAGGGCGGCGGGCCCGCTCCTGCTGCGCCTGTGGGCCCGCCCGCTGGGCGAGCAGCCGGACCCGTACTTCGCCCTGGTCACCGGCGACGTCCCGGTGCCGGTGACGGTCAACCTGGGCAGGCGGGGCTGGTCCCCCGCCGTGCAACTCACCGCCCTGGTCCGCTCCGCGCCCGCGGCAGGCGGCTGGCTGCGCCTCCAGGTGACCTGCAGAGCCGTGCACGGCCAGTGGTACGACGAGGACGTGGTGGTCGTCGACGCCGCAGGCAAGCTGGTTCTCCAGTCCCGCAAACTGGCACTCACCCCACCCCCCGCCTGACCCCACCCCCCGCCTGACTCCGCCACCAGCCCGAGCCCTCGCCAGCCCAACCGCCCCGGGACCGTCCACAAGCTGACCGCCTCGCGGGCTGCAGGGCGAGCGCAGCGAGCCCGCAGCCACCCCATCCCGCGTCCCTCTTCTCCGTTTGGCCTGGCGAAGCCCAAGCGCGCTTGTCAAGATGCCGCCGCACTGCCCGGAAGACCGGGGTGCCCAACGGCGTCTTGACAAGTGTGCTTGCCTGAAAGGAGGCCAAACGGAGAAGAGGGACCCCGCCCACCGCAGTAGTACAACGGGACCACAAGACCAACGGTCACCGGCCGGCAGAGCCCTGTCCCCTCTTTTTTGGAGGTCTGCCCCGCCGGCGAGGCGTGCTTGTAGCTCTTCCCCTCACGGCGCTCCTCCCCCCGCAGCGCTCCCCCCGCAGCGCTCCTCACCCCCCACAGCACCCTCCCCCCGTCATGGCACCCTTGCCCCCATGACGACGATCGCTGTGCTGGGCGCGGGCAAGATCGGTGAGGCCCTGCTCTCCGGCCTGCTGGACGGTGGCCGGGACGCCGCCTCGCTCCTGTTCACCGAGAAGCACCCCGGTCGGGGCGCCGAGCTGTCCGCCCGGTACGGCGTGGAGGCCGTCAGCGTGCCCGACGCCGCCGCCCGCGCCGACGTCCTGGTCGTCGCCGTCAAGCCGCAGGACATCGAGCCGCTCCTGGCCGACCTCGCCCCCTCCCTCAAGCCCGACACCCTGGTCGTCTCCCTCTGCGCAGGCCTGCCGACCTCCCTCTACGAGTCGCGCCTGCCCGCGGGCACCCCGGTGGTCCGGGTCATGCCGAACACCCCCATGCTCGTCGGCAAGGCCATGAGCGCCATCTCCCCCGGCGCCCACGCCGCCGAGGAGCACCTCGCGCTCGTGGAGGACCTGCTCAGCACCGTCGGCGAGGTCGCCCGCGTCCCCGAGTCGCAGCAGGACGCCGTGACCGCCCTCTCCGGGTCGGGTCCGGCGTACTTCTTCTACCTGGTCGAGGCCATGATCGACGCGGGCATCCTGCTGGGCATCCCGCGCGACCTGGCGGGCAGGCTGATCATCCAGTCCGCCGTGGGCGCCGCCGCCATGCTGGACGAGGGCGGCCAGCACCCGGTGATCCTGCGCGAGGCCGTCACCTCGCCCGCCGGGACCACCATCATGGCCATCCGCGAACTGGAGAGGCACGGCGTCCGCGCCGCCCTCCTGGCCGCCATCGAGGCCGCCCGCGACCGCTCCGCCGAACTCGGCCGGGCCACCGAGGACCGCTGACTCCCCCCGATCCGGCCGTTGGCCGTCGCAGCGGTCACACCACTCCCGTTACCCTCGGAGGAGCACGTGCGTGTCGAACCGCCGGTGGGGAAGCCGACGGCACGACGCGTGTCGAAGGACGCGGTGATGACATGGCTGCGGAGGACAACACGCGCACCGGAATCGGGCAGGTCACGTTCCTGACGGTCGCCGAGGTGGCCCTGGTGATGCGGGTTTCGAAGATGACGGTGTACCGGCTGGTGCACTCCGGCGAGCTGGCCGCGGTGCGGGTCGGCAAGTCGTTCCGGGTGCCCGAGAAGGCGGTGGACGAGTACTTGCGCAACGCGTACTTCGACGCCGGGTGAGGGCGTTCGCCGAGGCCGGGTGTGGCCGTTCGGCGACGCCGGGTGCGGGCGTTCGGCATCGAGCGGGTAAACTCGTAGGCCGTTCGTGCCTGGTGTAGGCGCGCCCTCGTCGTGGGTGCTCCACCAGCGCGTGGAGTCCCTCGACGTCTAGTAGCTAAGGAACCCGCATGGGCTCGGTCATCAAGAAGCGCCGCAAGCGCATGTCGAAGAAGAAGCACCGCAAGCTGCTCCGCAAGACGCGCGTCCAGCGTCGCAAGCGCGGCAAGTAACCCCTGCGGGTCCTCAACTCCGCCGGTCCCCGCCCAGCTGCGGGGACCGGCGGAGTCGTATTGCTCCGGACGGGTGACCCGCTCGGGTCCCCCGGTCCGGCGCCGCCGCCTGCGGGGCGCGCCCGCGAGGGCTCGAACGCCCGCGCCGCCCCTGCTCCGAACGCGCCAGGGCCCCCGTCCCGCCGGCCCGCCGGACCGCGCCTTCGACGCCCCCGGCCCGTCGCGCGGCGGTCGCGGACGGCCGCACGCGCGTAGCATCCGAAGCGTCCTCCCCCGTCAGCGTCCTCCCCCCGTCGCAGGCACCCCGGCACAGGAGTCGAATGGCGCCCAAGGTCGTGCTCGTCACCGGTTGCAGCCGCTTCCTCGGCGGCCACCTCGCCGCGCGCTTCGCCGCCGACCCGAGCGTCGAGCGGGTGCTGGCCGTGGACACCGAGCCGCCGCCGCGCGACGTGCTGCGCCGCATGGGCCGCGCCGAGTTCGTCCGCGCCGACATCCGCAACCCGCTCATCGCCAAGGTCATCTCCTCCGCCGCCGTGGACACGGTCGTGCACGCCTCGGTCACGGCGAACCCGCCGGGGCCCGCCAGGCGCACGGTGCTCAAGGAGATGAACGTGATCGGCACGATGCAGCTGCTGGCCGCGTGCCAGAAGTCGCCGCACGTGCGCAAGCTCGTGGTCAAGTCGACCAGCGCGGTCTACGGGTCCAGCTCGCGCGACCCCGCCGTGTTCACCGAGGAGATGGCGCCGAAGGACCTGCCGACCAGCGGCTACAGCAAGGACGCGGTCGAGGTCGAGAGCTACGTGCGCGGGTTCAGCAGGCGCAGGCCGGACGTGGTCGTCACGATGCTGCGCTTCACCAACTTCATCGGCCCGCGCATCGACACCGTCCTGACCAGGTACTTCGCCCTGCCGGTGGTGCCGACCGTGCTCGGGTACGACGCGCGGGTGCAGGTGCTGCACTCCGAGGACGCGCTGGCGATCATGGAGCGGGCGACCGCGCGGGACCTGCCCGGCGTGTACAACGCGGGCGGGGACGGGGTGCTGCTGCTCTCGCAGGCCATCCGGCGGGCGGGGCGGCTGAACCTGCCGGTGCCGAGCCCCGCGGTGCCGCTGGCGGGCCGGTTGTTCCGGGGCGCGCGGCTGGTGGACTTCTCGGCGGACCAGATGCGGTTCCTGAACTGGGGCAGGGTGGTGGACACCACCCTGTTGAAGGACGAGTTCGGGTTCACCCCCCGGTGGACGACGCAGCAGGCGTTCGACGACTACGTGAACGGGCGCGGGATGCGGCCGGTGATCGACCCGGAGCTGGTGGCCGGGGTGGAGCGCGGGGTGCTGGACGTGGCGGCGCGGTTCCGGTGAGCGCCGGGCCGGTGGTGGGCCGGTCGTCGGACCGGGTGGTGGTGGTGGGGCCGCTGGGCGGTCCCGGACGGGTCGTGGACCGGCGGGGCGCCGCCGGGTGGACGAGGATCGAGCGGGTCGGGTGCGGGCGGAGCGGTTCGGTGCGGGTGGGGACGGCGCGGGTTCGGACGGCGTCGGCGGGGACGACGCACGTGCGGGCGGTGCCAGCGTCAACGGTGCCGCCGCGGGCGGTGCCGGCGCGGACGGTGGCGAGCGGAGGAGGAACCGGGTGGCCGAGGCACGGGTGATCCCCCTGCGCGGCGGTGGTCGCGCCTCCCGCGAGCGGGGGGAGCGGCGGCCGGAGGAGGCGTTCGACGGCGCCGCGCGCGAGCTGGCCGCCGACGCCGAGCGGGTGACGGCGCGCGAGTCGGCCCCCGAGCCCGCCGACTGGGAGAAGCGGCTGGCCGAGCTGCTGGCGTTCGCGCGCAGGCGGGTGCAGGGCGAGTACGAGGTGGACGAGTTCGGCTTCGACCCGGACCTCACCGACAACCTGCTCCTGCCGGTGTTCCGGCCGCTGTACGAGAAGTGGTTCCGGGTCGAGACCAGCGGCGTGCACAACATCCCCGCCGAGGGCGGCGCGCTGATCGTCGCGAACCACTCGGGCACCATGCCGCTCGACGCGATGATGACCGCCTACGCGGTGCGCGCGGAGCACCCGGCGGGCCGCTACCTGCGGATGCTCGGCGCCGACCTGGTGTTCAAGACGCCGGTGCTGGGCGCGGTGGCGCGCAAGTCCGGCCAGACCCTGGCCTGCCACCCGGACGCGGAGCGCCTGCTGAGGTCCGACGAGGTCGTCGGGGTGTGGCCGGAGGGCTTCAAGGGCATCGGCAAGCCCTACCGCGACCGCTACAAGCTGCAGCGGTTCGGCCGGGGCGGGTTCGTGTCGGCGGCGCTGCGCACCGGGGTGCCGATCATCCCCTGCTCGATCGTGGGCGCCGAGGAGATCTACCCGAAGATCGGCGACCTGAAGCCGCTGGCCAGGCTGTTCGGCTTCCCCTACTTCCCGGTGACCCCGTTCTTCCCGTGGCTGGGCCCCCTGGGCGTCGTGCCGCTGCCGACGAAGTGGCACATCGAGTTCGGCGAGCCGATCAGCACCGCCGAGCACGGCCCGTCGGCGGCGGACGACCCGATGCTGGTGTTCAACCTGACCGACCAGGTGCGGGAGACCATCCAGCAGACGCTGTACCGGCTGCTGGCGCAGCGGCGGAACATCTTCCTGGGCTGAAGCGGCGCGCCGGGCCTCCCCCTCGGGAAGACCCGGCGCGCCGCCGCCTCACCGCCGCCGCCTCACCGCCGCAGGCTCACCGCCGCAGGCTCACCGCCGCCGCCGCCAGCTCACCACCGCCCGCGCCGCCAGGCCACACCCGCCGCGACCAGCCCGGCCACCGCGCCCAGCCCCAGCACCGACGGCACCCCGATCCGGGCCGCCTTGCGGGCCGTGCGGAAGTCCCGCGTCTCCCAGCCGCGCTTGCGCGCCGTCTCGCGCAGGCCCGAGTCCGGGTTCACCGCGACCGCCGTGCCGACCACCGACAGCATCGGCACGTCGTTCACCGAGTCCGAGTACGCCGTGCACCTGCGCAGGTCCAGGCCCTCCTGCGCGGCCAGCGCGCGCACCGCGTGCGCCTTCGCCTTGCCGTGCAGCAGGTCGCCCACGAGCCTGCCCGTGTAGATCCCGTCCACGTTCTCGCCGACCGTGCCCAGCGCCCCGGTCAGCCCGAGCCGCCTGGCGATGATCGTCGCCAGCTCGACCGGCGTCGCCGTCACGAGCCACACGCGCTGACCGGCGTCCAGGTGCATCTGCGCGAGCGCCTGCGTGCCCGCCCAGATCTTGTCCGCCATCAGCTCGTCGAAGATCTCCTCGCCGAGGCTGATGATCTCCGCCACGCTGCGCCCCGCCACGAACGACAAGGCCTGCTCGCGCGACTCCTTCACGCTCTGCGGGTTCTCCCGGCCGCCGACCCGGAACTTCAGCTGCTGCCAGGCGAAGCCCACCAGGTCCGAGTTCTTGAAGTACTTCCTGGCCGCGAGCCCGCGCGCGAAGTGGAAGATCGACGCGCCCATCATCATCGTGTTGTCCACGTCGAAGAAGGCGGCTGCCGTCAGGTCCGACGCCGCCTGACCCGGTGCGTCGGCGAGTGCAGCCGCCGCCGACGCCTCGCCCGCCAGTTCGGCGAGCCTCTCGCGCTCGGCCGAGCCCTGCACCACACGCTTCGACACCACTCCAGCGCCTCCCAGGGGTTCGATGCGACAAGAGTAGCGATCAGCCGGTGGGGAGGATGCCGGACAGCCCCGGCAGCTCCAGCGGCAGCGGCAGTTGCAGCGACGGCAGCGGGAGGGTGGGCAGCAGGTCCGTGAGCTGCGGCAGCGGCAGCTGCACGCCGGGCTGGTCGGTCTGCGGCTGGCCCGCCTTCGGGGTGGTGGTCGCCACGGGCGGCTGACCTGCCCCGGTGGTGGGCGCCCCGGTCGTGCGCGGCGCGCCGGTCGTGCCGGTGCCTGCCTGGCCGGTGCCGGGGACGGGCGCGGAGGACGTGGTGGACGGGGTCGCCGACGTCGAGCCCGGCTCCTGGCCGACCGGCTCGCACCCCTGCTCCGCGGGCAGCGGGCCGAGGTCGTCGGACGTGCCCGAGGTCACCACCGCGCAGTCGGCGCGCGCCAGCAGGCCGACCACGCGCACCCCGATCCGGCCGAGCAGCTCCATCGACCCGCCCGCGCGCGCGTTCGCGTCGGAGGGCAGCTCGTGGCGCACCGAGTCCAGCCTGTGCGACTGGGCGGCTGCCCACTCGTACAGCGAGCCGAGCGCGCCCCGGTCGGCGGTCGTGCCGTGCGCGACCAGCGCCCGCGCGCCCGCCGAGGCGTCCGCGTCGAAGTCGGAGAACGCGGTCAGGTAGCCGGCGACCGGCCCGCCGCCGGTGTCGCGGCCCCGCCCGGCCAGCGTCTCCACCTCGGACAGCCGGGACGCGGCGAACTCCAGCCGCTTGAACCCCTTGCCGTCCTCGGCGAACGTGAGCCCGAGCTGGGCCTCCTCGGTGGTCCGCTTGACCCCGTACAGCGCGTCGCCGGGCAGCGCGTCCCGGCTCAGCAGGACCGACATCCCGGCCAGCGACAGCAGCAGGCACAGCGCCGCCGCCGACGCGACCAGGAACCGCCCGCGCGCGCCGCCGCGTCTTCGCCGCTCCCCGAGGTCGGTGACGCCACCGCCCGGACCGGGACCCGCGCCGACGCGCGGCTCGCCGTCCACCGGGTCCTCGCCCGCGACCGGCTCCAGGATCGCCGGGTCGGCGATCGAGGCGGCCATCCCGTCCAGCACCCGCGCGCGCATCCGCGCCCTGGCGTCCGCGTCCGGGCCGCCCTGCTCGGCCGCCCGCCGGAGCACCTCGACGACGGCCAGCTCACGCGCGAAGTCCGGGTCCGCCCCGCCCTCCGGCAGCGCCTCGACAGCGCGGGCGAACTCCTCGTCGTCCCCGTGACGCCCCAGCGGCGTGATTCCTCTACCCACCATCCCGCACCGTCCGACCAGCGTGCCTGCACCGAAGTAACGAACCGGGATGTTCCGGGGTTACGCGTGTTCCGGGGTCACGCGCGACCGGGCGGTCCGGCGCCGCTCACCGCAACCACTGTGGCAGCAGTTGGGCCAACCGGCGCACCGCGCGGTGCTGCAGGGCCTTGACGGCACCCTCGTTGCGCCCCATCCTCGCCGCGGTCTCGGCCACGGACAAGCCCTGGATGAAGCGCAGGGTAATGCACTCGCGCTGGTCATCGCCCAGTTGGCGGACGCAGCGGAGCAGCTCCTCGCTCGTCGCCAGCGCCAGCACCTCCTGCTCCGGCCCGTCCGCCGCCTCGCGGTTGTCCGCCAGCTCGGCCGTGGTGACCTCCAGCCGGTACCGGCTGGACTTCACGTGGTCGAACACGATGTTCCTGGCGATCGTGACGAACCAGGCGCCCACGTCGCGGCCCTGGTAGCTGATCGACCCGATGCTCCGCAGCGCGCGCAGGAACGTCTCGCTGGTCACGTCCTCGGCCAGCGTCCGGTCCCCGATCCGGAACAGGACGTAGCGGTAGACCACGTCGACGTACCGGTCGTACAGGGCGCCGAACGCCTCCTTGTCGCCGCCCTGGGCCGCGCGCACCAGGGCCCACGGCTCGTCCGGCGCGTCGCCGTCCACGTCCTCGCCGGTGCCCGGCCGCCTGCCCCCGCCCCACAGGGAGCGGAGACCACGGCGGGGTCTCGCGCTGTTCTCGCGCGTCCTCGCGGTCATCGGCTCGCGGCACCTCCACGGAGTCGACGCTCCCGCAGCATACGTTTCCCCACCTCTGTATCAGGGATTCGGTGACAGTAGGGACCGGTGCGCGCGTTCCGCGAGCGGGGTCACCCGAGGGCACTACGTGCGCGGCCCCGACCGTGCCAGACTGCGACCAGGTCCCGCAGGGTCCCCGACGAGGAGGCTGCCTTGGTCGCTCCCGCCCGCAACGTCGCAGACCTGGTGCGCGAGTCGGCGCGCAGGGGACCGGGGCACCCGGCCGTGGTCGACGTCACCACCGCGCGGAGCCTGAGCTGGGGCGCGCTCGACGCGGCGGTGGACGCGGAGGCCCGAAGGCTCGTGGGCGCGGGGCTGCGGCCCGGCGACCGGGTCGCGGTGCGGCTGCCGACCGGTCCGGCGTTCTGCGCGGCGGTGTTCGGCGCGCTGCGCGCGGGCGGCGTCCTGGTGCTGCTGGGCGCCGGTCAGCCGCGCCACGAGCTGGACCGGCTGCTGGCCGACAGCGGCGCGCGGCTGCTGGTCGGCGACCCGGACGAGCCGGGCGCCGAGCCGGGCGGGCCGCCGGACCCGCGGGTCACCGTGCTGCCCGCGCCCCCGCTCGACGTCGAGCCGGGCTCGGCGCCGCCGGTCGACGCGGTCCGGGGCGGCGAGGACGTCGCCGTGATCGGCTACACCTCCGGCACCTCGGGCGTGCCGCGCGGCGCGATGCTGTCGCACCGGGCGCTGCTGGCCAACGTCGACCAGTGCGCCGAGCTGCGGCCCGCCCCGGTGACCGCCGGGGACCGGGTGCTGCTCGCGCTGCCGCTGTTCCACGTCTACGGGCTCGGGCCCGGTCTGCTCCAGGTCGCGGGCGCGGGGGCCACCGCCGTGCTGGTCGAGCGGTTCGACCCGGACGCCGCGCTCACCGCGATCCGCGAGCACCGGGTGACCGCGCTGGTCGGCGTGCCGCCGATGTACCGGGCGCTGCTGGCCCAACCTGTGGCGCGGCTGCGCGCGGACCTGGCGACCGTGCGGCTGTTCACCTCGGGCGCGGCCCCGCTGCCGCCCGAGGTGCTGACCGGGATGCGCGCCGCGACGGGCCTGGTCGTGCACGAGGGCTACGGCCTGACCGAGACCGGTCCCGTGCTGACGTCCTCGCTGGTCACGGGCACGGCGAAGCCGGGGTCGGTGGGCAGCCCGCTGCCCGGCGTCGAGCTGCGCCTGGTCGACAGCGACGGCTCCCCGCTCGACCTGGAGGAGGACGAGCCGGGCACCGGGCTGGTGTCGGTGCGCGGCGCGAACCTGTTCAGCGGCTACTGGCCGGACGGCGCGCACGGCCCGGCCGAGGACGGCTGGTTCCGCACCGGCGACGTCGGCTACCTGGACGCGGACGGCGACCTGCACCTGGTCGACCGGGCGGGCGACCTGATCATCGTCAACGGGTTCAACGTCTACCCGCACGAGGTGGAGGCCGTGCTGCGCGAGCTGCCCGGCGTGGTGGAGGCGGCGGCGGTGGGCGTGCCGGACGAGCGGACCGGCGAGGCGGTCAAGGCGGTGCTCGCGCTGGCGGACGGGGTCGAGCTGGACGAGGCGCGGGTGCGCGGGCACTGCGCGGACCGGCTGGCGAAGTTCAAGGTCCCGACCTCGGTGGAGTTCACCTCCGCGCTGCCGCACTCGCCGACCGGCAAGGTCGCGAGGGCCCTGCTCCGCCCGCCGCTGATCTGAGGGGGAGGATGGGGGCGTGAGCCACCACGTCACCCTCGTCACCCGCGTCGACTGCCACTCGTGCGAGCAGGCCAAGGCGGACCTGGAGCGGATCTGCGGCGAGCTGGGCGTGCCGTGGGACGCGGTCGACGTCGACTCGGACCGGGAGCTGCGCGCCGAGTACGGCGACCGGGTGCCGGTGATCCTCGTCGACGGCGAGGAGCACGGGTACTGGGAGGTCGAGGAGGACCGCCTGCGCGCCGCGCTGGCCTGACCGCGCTGGCCTGACCGGGGGAGAGTCCGCGCGCTGCCGCGCGAACCGGGCCGGGGCCGGTGTCGAATGTCCGGCATGACTCGCTGGAAGGCCGCACTGCTCGGGCTGCTCTCGGTGACGGCCGCGCTGGCCGCGGGGCACCTGGCCGCCGGGTTCGTCGGGCTGTCCGCCTCGCCGTACCTCGCGGTCGGCAACACCGCGATCGACTTCACGCCGACACCGCTGAAGGACTTCGCCGTCCGCACGTTCGGCACCGCCGACAAGCCCGTGCTGCTGCTCGGCATGGCGGTGGTGATCGCCCTGCTCGCGGTGCTGGCGGGTCTGCTGTCCCGGCGCTCCCCGCTGCCCGGCACGGTGCTGGCGGGCGCGCTGGGCCTGATCGGGATCGCGGCCGTGCTGTACCGGCCGGACCTCGGCAGGCTGGCCGTCCTCGCCCCGCTGGCGAGCCTGGTGGCGGGCGTGGGGACGTTCCGCTGGTTGCACGGCCGGGTGAGCGCCCCGACGGCTCCTGGCGGCGCTCAGCCGCTCGACCGCGCCCCGGCCGCCACTCCCGGCAGCACCCCTGACAGCACCCCCGGCGCCGCCGACACCGCCCCGGACGGACGCGCCCGAACCGGTGACGTCCCGGCCGAGGACGACCTGATCGGTCCCGACCCGCGCGGGGGAGCCCCGACCGCCCCCGGAGCCCCCGGACCCGCAGCCCCCCGCCCCGCAGCCCCCGAACCCTCAGCCCCCGAACCCTCAGCCCCCGAACCCGCCGAGAAGCCCGTCGCCCCCGACCGCCGCGCCTTCCTCACCGTCGCGGGCGCGGCCGTCGTCGCCGGGGCCTCCGGCCAGCTCATCGGCAGCCGGACCGACGTCGAGGGCTCCCGCACCGCCGTCGGCAGCCTGGAGCCCGCCGTCCGCGCCCCCGCCATCCCGGACGGCGCCGACTTCGCCGCCGAGGGCACCCCGACCTTCCTCACCCCGAACGCCGACTTCTACCGCGTCGACACCGCCCTGACCGTGCCCAAGGTCCGCGCCGAGGACTGGTCGCTCAAGGTCCACGGCCTGGTCGACCGCGAGCTCACCCTCACCTACGAGGACCTGCGCAAGCGCGACCTGGTCGAGCAGACCACCACCCTCACCTGCGTCTCCAACGAGGTCGGCGGCCCCTACGCCTCCACCGCGACCTTCGTCGGCGTCCCGCTGCGCGACGTGCTGCTGGAGGCCGGCGTCCGCCCCGGAGCCGACCAGCTGTTCTCCACCAGCGCGGACGGCTGGACGGCGGGCACGCCGGTCGACGTCGTCATGGAGCCCGACCGGGGCGCCCTGATCGCGCTGGCCATGAACGGCGAGCCGCTGCCGGTCGAGCACGGCTTCCCCGCCCGCCTGGTCGTGCCCGGCCTCTACGGGTACATCTCGGCCACCAAGTGGGTCGTCGACCTGCTGCTCACCACGTTCGCCGAGCGCACCTGCTACTGGCGCGAGCGCGGCTGGGCGGCGCGCGGCCCGATCAAGCTCATGTCCCGGATCGACAGCCCCAAGGGCCTGTCCACGGTCACCGGGAAGGCCGTGGTGACCGGCGTCGCCTGGGCCCAGCCGGTGGGCGTCGGCAAGGTCGAGGTGCGCGCCGACGGCGGCCCGTGGCAGACCGCGCGGCTGGCCGCCGAGGTGAACGCCTCGACCTGGCGGATGTGGCGGGCCGAGCTGGACCTGCCGCCCGGCGGTCACACCGTCGAGGTGCGCGCCACCGACGTGGAGGGCCGGGTCCAGCCGCAGGAGCGGGTGCCCCCGATCCCCGACGGCGCGACCGGGTGGCACTCGATTTTCTTCACGGTCGGGTGAAAGAGCTGAACCTCAGAGCGATCTGAGTCGAACGAATCAGTGGAAACCACTGATGGTTGAACTCACTGAGGAGTGATCCGCCGTGCGGAACAGCAAGCTCGCCCTCGTCGGAACCGCGCTGGTCGCGTCCCTGGCCCTCACCGCCTGCGGAGGCAGCGGGGACACCGCGTCGACGAGCAGCGCGCCCGCAGCCTCGTCGTCCGCGCCGATGACCCAGATGAGCAGCGCGGACGGCGCCACGAAGACCACTGACGTGTTCGGGCCCGGCTGCGCCAGCGTCCCGCAGGACCCGTCCAACAAGGGCTCCCTGGAGGGCATGGTCACCGACCCGGTGGCGACCGCCGCCAGCAACAACCCGCTGCTCACCAAGCTGGTCACCGCCGTGAAGGCGGCCAACCTGGTCGACACGCTCAACGCGCAGACCGCGATCACCGTGTTCGCGCCCGCGGACCCGGCGTTCGAGGCGCTCGGCGAGGCCAAGTTCCAGGAGCTGGCGTCCAAGCCCGAGGAGCTGGCCAAGGTCCTGCAGTACCACGTGGTGGGCAAGCGCTACGACGCCAAGGGCCTGGAGGCCGCGGGCGCCGTGAAGGCGCTGACCGGCGAGGAGCTCAAGGTCACCGGCTCCGGCGAGTCGATGATGGTGAACGACGCGAAGGTCCTGTGCGGGAACATCCCGACCAAGAACGCCACCGTGTTCGTGATCGACACCGTGCTGACCCCGCCCGCGGCCTGACCGGGTAGTGGACGGGGGCGAGCCGCGGGGACCGGGGACGGGCCCGCGGCTCGCCGCCTTCCGGGCGCGCCCGCCCGCAGGCGCGGGCGGGCGCGATCCAGGTGTCCTCACCGCGTTAGCCGACTTCACCCGGTGTGACGGGGCGGTTCCGCCGACTTTGTGCGTGCGTTCACAAGCTGTACGGTGGTCGCATCACACCGCTGGTGGAGGTGCCCGGCGGCTCTTGGTGGCGGACGTCTGAGGAGTACCAGCGTGGCGGCTCAGCGGGGCGAGGGTGACGCGAGCGCGACCACCCCGAAGGCCCCTGCGGAGGCCGAGGTCCGGGAGCGGGCCCGCGCGATCCCCGAAGCGGCGGTCGCCCGGCTCGCGGTGTACCTGAGGGTGCTCTCCGGCATGGCCGACCAGGGCGTGACGACCATCTCCAGCGAGGAGCTCTCCGGCGCGGCCGGGGTCAACTCGGCGAAGCTCCGCAAGGACCTGTCCTACGTGGGCTCGTACGGCACGCGCGGCGTCGGCTACGACGTCGAGGTGCTCGTGAGCCACATCGAGCGCATCCTCGGCCTCACCCGCAAGCACAGCGTCGCGGTCGTGGGAATCGGTAATCTTGGTCACGCGCTGGCCAACTACGGCGGCTTCCCCAGCAGGGGCTTCCCGGTGGCCGCGCTGTTCGACATGGACCCCGACCTGACCGGCGTCCCGGTAGGGGGAATCCCGGTCAGCCACATCGACGACCTCGCCTCGGTCTGCGCCGAGCGGGAGGTGTCCATCGGGGTCATCGCGACCCCGCCCCAGGCCGCCCAGGCCGTCTGCGACCGTTTGGTATCCGCCGGAGTCCAGTGCATCCTGAACTTCGCACCCGTCGTCCTCCAGGTCCCGGACAACGTCGAGGTGCGCAAGGTCGACCTGGCGGTCGAGATGCAGATCCTGTCGTTCCACGTCGCGCGACGGGCTGACGAAGCCGCCGGGGAAGTGGTCAGCGGAGCCAGCGGAGTCGGTGTGGACGGGGTGGTGATTCGCCCGTGAGCGTGCGGGTAGTGAGCCGGACGGCTCCGTTGGACGTGGTCGCGGTATGAGCCTCCTCGTCGTGGGGCTGTCCCACCGGACCACACCGGTGCCCGTGCTGGAGCGCGCGGCCGTCGCCGACCTGCCCAAGGTCCTCGGCCAGCTGCTCGCCGCCCCCAGCGTCTCGGAGGCCGTGCTGCTCTCGACCTGCAACCGGGTCGAGGTGTACGCCGTCGTCGAGACCTTCCACGGTGGCATGAACGAGGTCGTCGAGGTGCTCGCCCGCCAGTCGGGCGTGGACACCGCCGAGCTGTTCGAGCACCTGTTCGTCCACTACGCGGGCGCCGCGGTGGACCACCTGTTCTCCGTGGCCGCGGGCCTGGACTCGATGGTCGTGGGCGAGGCCC
Source organism: Actinosynnema pretiosum (assembly GCF_002354875.1). Lineage (GTDB taxonomy): Bacteria > Actinomycetota > Actinomycetes > Mycobacteriales > Pseudonocardiaceae > Actinosynnema > Actinosynnema auranticum. The sequence goes on along the minus strand of NZ_CP023445.1, from coordinate 7,733,919 downwards.
AGATCCTCGGCCAGCTGCGCTCCGCGTACGCCGCCGCCGACGAGGCGGGCGTGGTCGGCCGCGCCCTGCACGAGCTCGTCCAGCAGGCGCTGCGCGTCGGCAAGCGGGTGCACAGCGACACCGGCATCGACCACGCGGGCGCGTCCGTGGTGTCCGAGGCGCTGGCCGACGCCGAGCAGGCGCTCGGCGGCCTGGCGGGCAAGCGGGCCCTGATCGTCGGCGCGGGCTCCATGGGCGGTCTCGCCGTGGCGCACCTGCGCCGCGCGGGCATCGGCTCGGTCGCCATCGCCAACCGCACCGCCGCCAACGGCGCCCGCCTCGCCGAGGCGCTGCGCGCCGAGGGCGTGCCCGCCGAGTCGGTGGGCCTGGACACCCTGTTCGACGAGGTCGCCGCCGCCGACGTGCTGTTCGCCTGCACCGGCTCGATGGACCTCACCGTGGGCGCCGAGGCCATCGGCGACCGCGCGCCCGACCGGCCGCTGGTCGTCTGCGACCTCGGCCTCCCCAAGGACGTCGACCCCGCCGCCGAGCTGCTGGCGAACGTGCGGGTGGTCGACCTGGAGACCCTGCAGCGCAGGCTGTCCGACGCCCCGACCGGGCAGGACGCCCAGCGCGCGGCGGAGATCGTCGCCGAGGAGGTCCGCGCCTACCTGGCCGGGCAGCGCTCGGCCGAGGTCACGCCCACCGTCACGGCCCTGCGCAAGCGCGCCGCCGAGGTGGTCGACTCCGAGCTGCTGCGGCTCGACTCCCGGCTGCCCGAGCTGGACGGCGCGGTGCGCGCCGAGCTGGCCAAGACGGTCCGCCGGGTGGTCGACAAGCTGCTCCACACGCCGACCGTGCGGGTCAAGCAGCTGGCCGCCGGGCCGGGCGGCGCGGGCTACGCCGAGGCGCTGCGCGAGCTGTTCGGCCTCGACCCGCAGGCGCCCGCCGCGGTCAGCACCCCCCAGTCCCCGCAACACAAAGGTGAGACGCGGTGAACCGCACCCTGAGGATCGGCACCCGAGGAAGCGCGCTGGCGCTCGCGCAGACCGGCATCATCGCCGACGCCCTGCGCGCCGCGGGCGCCCAGGTGGAGATCGTCACGGTCTCCACGCCCGGTGACCGCTCGCACGCGCCCATCGCGGAGATCGGCGTCGGGGTCTTCACCTCGGCGCTGCGCGACGCGCTCGCGCACGGCGAGGTCGACGTCGCCGTGCACTCGTACAAGGACCTGCCCACCGCCCCGGACACCCGGCTGTCGCTGGCCGCGATCCCGCCGCGCGAGGACCCGCGCGACGCGCTGGTCGCCCGCGACGGGCTGACCCTGGGCGAGCTGCCCCCCGGCTCCAAGGTCGGCACGGGCTCCCCGCGCCGCGCCACGCAGCTGGCGGCGCTCGGCCTCGGCCTGGAGATCCTGCCCATCCGGGGCAACATCGACAGCCGCATGGCCAGGGTCTTCGACGGCGAGCTGGACGCCGTCGTGCTCGCCCGCGCCGGGATCTCCCGGCTCGGCCGGGTCGAGAACATCACCGAGGTCCTCGACCCGATCCAGATGCTCCCCGCGCCCGCGCAGGGCGCACTGGCGATCGAGTGCCGGGTCGACGACGTCGACACCGAGCACTTGCTCCGCTCCACGCTCGACGATTCGGCCAGTCGGGCCGCTGTCACCGCCGAGCGCGCCATGCTGGCCGCGCTCGAAGCCGGGTGCAGCGCGCCGGTCGGCGCACTGGCCGATGTGGTGGAAGACCTCGACGACGAGGGAGCGGTGGTCCTCCGCATCTCCCTCCGCGGGGTCGTGGCGGCGGAGGACGGCGACCTCCTCCGCGCGTCGGCCACCGGTGACTTGACCGCAGCAGAGGAACTCGGCCGCGCGCTGGCCGCCGAGTTGCTCGACCTCTCCGGCCACGCCGCAGCGCGGTCGGCGGGGCGTAGTTGATGGGGAGTGCCCTGATGACCCGCGCGCGCAAGACCCCCGGCCGAGTCGCCTTCGTGGGCTCCGGCCCAGGTGACACCGGGCTCCTCACGGTCCGGGCCCGCGACCTGCTCGGCAAGGCCGAGCTGGTCGTGACGGACCCGGACGTGCCCGCCGAGGTGGTCGCCTTGGTCCCCGACGGCGTCGAGGTCCGGCCCGCGGTCGGCGAGCCCGCCGACGTGGCGAAGGACCTGGTGGCCGAGGCCAAGAACGGCGCGGCCGTGGTCCGGCTGGTCGCGGGCGACCCGCTGACCCTGGACTCCGTGGTGAAGGAGGCGCACGCCGTCTCCAAGACCACGATCGCCTTCGACGTGGTCCCCGGCGTGCCCGCGGGCACGGCCGTCCCCGCGTACGCGGGGGTCGCGCTGGGCGCGGTGCACACCGAGGCCGACGTGCGCGGCGCCGTGGACTGGGCCGGGCTCGCCTCGGCGACGGGCACGCTCGTGCTGCACGCGACCGGCGGCCACCTCGCCGAGGCGGCGTCCTCGCTGGTGGAGCACGGCCTGGCCCCGCAGACCCCGGTCGCGGTGACCGCCGACGGCACCGGCTTCAGCCAGCGCACCGTCGACACCACGCTGGCCTCGCTGGCCGCCGACGCGGGCGAGCTGTCCGGCCCGCTGGTGGTCACCGTCGGCAGCGCGGTCGCGAACCGGCCGAAGCTGTCCTGGTGGGAGTCGCGGGCGCTGTACGGCTGGCGCGTGCTGGTGCCCAGGACCAAGGAGCAGGCGGGCGCGATGAGCGACCGGCTGCACTCGCACGGCGCCATCCCCGTGGAGGTGCCGACGATCTCCGTCGAGCCGCCGCGCAGCCCGGCGCAGATGGAGCGCTCGGTCAAGGGCCTGGTCGACGGCCGCTACCAGTGGGTCGTGTTCACCTCGACCAACGCGGTGCGCGCGGTGTGGGAGAAGTTCCGCGAGTTCGGCCTGGACGCCCGCGCGTTCTCCGGCGTGAAGATCGCCTGCGTCGGCGAGGCCACGGCGGCGAAGGTGCGCGGCTTCGGGATCATCCCTGAGCTGGTGCCGTCCGGCGAGCAGTCCTCCGAGGGCCTGCTGGCCGACTTCCCGCCGTACGACGACATCCTGGACCCGGTCGACCGGGTGCTGCTGCCGCGCGCCGACATCGCCACCGAGACCCTCGCGGCCGGGCTGCGCGACCGGGGCTGGGAGATCGACGACGTGACGGCCTACCGCACCGTGCGGGCCGCCCCGCCGCCCGCCGACACCCGCGAGATGATCAAGTCCGGCGGGTTCGACGCGGTGTGCTTCACCTCGTCGTCCACGGTCCGGAACCTGGTCGGCATCGCGGGCAAGCCGCACGCCCGCACGCTGGTGGCCTGCATCGGCCCGCAGACGGCGGAGACGGCGCGCGAGTTCGGCCTGCGCGTGGACGTGCAGCCCGAGGACGCGAACGTCCCGGCGCTGGTGGACGCGCTGGCGCAGCACGCGGCGAGGCTGCGCGCCGAGGGCGCCCTGCCCCCGCCGCGCAAGACCAAGCGCCTGCGCAGGTCCTGAGCCTGCGTGATCTGAGCCTCGCGCGGCCCGTCCCGGAACTCCGGGGCGGGCCGCGCGCGTTGTGCCTGGTGCGCGGCGACCCGTTCGGCCCGCCGCCGGAGCGGGGGCGATCGGCGGCGCCGCACCCCCGGTGCGGCGGTGGTCGCGGGACGGGGACAGAATCGGTGCGACGACGCTCGGTGACGGGCGTCGCCCGGCCGCTCCTGCCCCGGAGCGCGCCGCCGAGCACGACCGCCGCTGGACGTGAGCCGGACCCCCGGTTCCCGCCGAGCGCGGGCCATCCCGGTGTCGTCACGCGTGGTGACCGATCCGGGGGTGGCCGCACGTCCGCGCCGGACCCCGGCGCGGGCGGTCCGCAAGACCGCCGTCCGGCGGCGTCCCGCGAGGCGGCGCACGGGCGGACACCGACAGCCGTCGAGGAGTGCACCGGAAGTGTTCCCGTCCCACCGCCCCCGCCGCCTGCGCACCACGCCCGCGATGCGCCGACTGGTCGCCGAGACCGAGGTCAGGCCGAGCCAGCTCGTGCTGCCCGCGTTCGTGAAGGAGGGCGCGCGGGAACCCGTCGAGATCCCCTCCATGCCGGGCGTCCTCCAGCACAGCCGCGACTCGCTGCGCAAGGCCGCCGTGGAGGCGGTGGAGGCGGGCGTCGGCGGGATCATGCTGTTCGGCGTGCCCGCCGAGCGCGACGCCGTCGGCTCCGGCGCGACCGACCCGGACGGCATCCTCAACGTCGCCCTGGCCGACCTGCGCTCCGAGCTGGGCGACGCCACCGTGCTGATGTCGGACTGCTGCCTGGACGAGTTCACCGACCACGGGCACTGCGGCGTGCTCGCCGCCGACGGGACCGTCGACAACGACGCGACCCTGGAGGTCTACGGCGAGATGGCCGTGGCCCAGGCCCGCGCGGGCGCCCACCTGGTGGGGCCCAGCGGCATGATGGACGGCCAGGTCGGGTTCATCCGCACCGCGCTGGACGAGGCCGGGTTCACCGACACCGGCATCCTCGCCTACACCGTCAAGTACTCGTCGGCGCTGTACGGGCCGTTCCGGGACGCGGTGGAGTCGCAGCTCAAGGGCGACCGCAAGACCTACCAGCAGGACCCGGCGAACGTCCGCGAGTCGCTGCGCGAGCTGGCCCTGGACCTCGCCGAGGGCGCCGACGTGGTCATGGTCAAGCCCGCCCTGCCCTACCTGGACGTGCTGCGGCAGGTCGCCGACGCCAGCGACGTGCCGGTGGCGGCGTACCAGATCTCCGGCGAGTACGCGATGGTCGAGGCCGCCGCCGCGAACGGCTGGATCGAGCGCGAGCGCACCGCGCTGGAGCTGCTGACCTCGATCCGGCGCGCGGGCGCCGACATCGTGCTCACCTACTGGGCGGCCGAGGCCGCGACCTGGTTGGACCGCTGATGAGCGAGGGGTGGTTCGGCGCGCCCAAGAAGGACGCGGAGAAGCCGAAGAGGCCGGAGCCGCCGAGGATGGTGGTGCTGGCGCAGCGCCTGTGGTTCGGGGTCGCGGCGCTGGGCCTGGTCGGGCTCGTGGTGCGGTTGATGGACCGGACTGCGATCACCGCGCAGGTCAGGGCCGAGTACCCGGACTGGCACCAGTCGATGATCGACGACGGGGTGACCGCGACGATCGGCGGCGCGCTGATGGTGCAGCTGCTGATGACGGCGGTGTACGTGCTGCTGGCGGTGCGGTTCGCAGGCGGGCAGAACTGGGCGCGGATCGTGCTGACCGTGTTCGCCGGTTTCGGGATCGCCTCGAACGGCATCTCGCTGCTGGCGGTCGGCACGGGCCTGGCCGAGGTGCTGAAGGTCGCCGCGCCGCCGGTGTCCGACCTGGTCGTGGGCGGGGTGCTGCTGCTGGTCTACCCGGTGTCGCTGGTGCTGATGTACCACCCGACGACCAAGGGCTACTTCCTGCCGCGACCGCCCGTGATCGGCCAGCGACGCACGGTAGCTAACGGGTTGTAGTCGTCCGGTTGTCCCGAGTCACGCCCGGCTTGTCCGTTCTCTACCGTTCCGGGCATGACCACCCCCGATCCGCACGGCTCGCAGGGCCAGCCGCCGCAGGGGTACCCGCAGGGCGGGTACCCCCAGGCCGGGGCTCCGCAGGGCTACCCGCAGGCGGGCCAGCCCCAGGGCCACCTCCAGCCCGGCTACCCGCAGCCCGGCTACCCGCAGGCCGGCTACCCGCAGGCCGGCTACCCCTCGTTCCCGGCGGCAGGCCCGATGGCCGAGGGCGAGCCGACGCCCCGCCCGAAGTCCGTCGACCTGTCCTTCCTGCTCTGGCTGGTCAGCGCGGGCCTGTCCGTGCTGTCGCTCATCGTCAGCAGCCTCAACATCGAGGCGACGGTCGCCGAGTCCGCCGCCCGGCTCACCGAGGCCGGTCTGCCCATCGACCCGGCCGAGATCGACACCAGCGTCAGCTTCGGCAGCATCGCGTTCACGCTGGCGATCACCGCGGTCTGGGTGGCGGTCGCGTTCGCCATGCGGGGCGGCGCGAACTGGGCGCGCATCGTGCTGACCGTCCTCGGCGCGCTGTCGCTGGTGTTCGGCGCGCTGGTCAGCCTGTTCTCGCTGCCCGTGCTGTTCGCCATCGGGGCGCTCGGCGTCGTGGAGGCGCTGCTCAGCATCGCCAGCATCCCGGTGATGCTCGCCGCCATCGTCTACATGTTCACCGGCGGCGCGAGCCGCTACTTCGCGACCAGGTGACGACGTGCAGCCGAACGATGACGCAGGGTAGCTAACGGATTGTAGTTACTCACTCGTTCGGCTCACGTGTACCTCACACGGTCTCTACCGTCCCGGCCATGACCACGCCTAACCCGTACGATCCGTCCCAGCAGCAGCCCCAGCAGGGCTACCCCCAGCCGGGGTACCCGCAGCAGGCGTACCCGCAGGCCGGCTACCCGAGCTCCGCCCCGGACCCGGCCTCCCTGCACCAGGTCGCCCGCCCGAAGAACGTCGACCTGTCCTTCATGCTCTGGATAGCCACGGCGGCCGTCTCGGTGATCGGGCAGATCCTCAGCCTGCTGACCTACGAGGCCCAGGCCAAGGAACTGGCCATCCAGATGGGCGCGCCCGCGGGCGCCGACCTGGACGCGATCATCGAGTCCTCCAGCCCCGGCTACGGCGGCTTCATCTTCCAGCTGATCATCGTCGCGGCCTGGGTCGCGGTCGCGTTCGCGATGCGGGGCGGCGCGAACTGGGCCCGCATCGTCCTCGCCGTCCTCGGCGGCCTCGGCGTGGTCATGCTGCTCATCGGCGGCATCGCCATCCTCGGCCTGCTGTTCGCCATCGGCGGCCTCGGCGTCCTGCAGGGCCTGTTCGTGCTGGTCAACCTCGTGCTGATGATCGGCGCGATCATCACCATGTTCACCGGCGGCGCGAGCCGCTACTTCGCGAGCAACTGACGCGCGCGGGTCGCGGGCCGCGTCCACCGGGAGTGGACAGCGGCCCGTGCCCGTAATTACCGTTTTGGTCCGTGACCCCGCCGCAGGAGCCCGACCACCACGCCCACCCGTCCGCGCCCCCGTTCGGCGGCGTCGAGCCGCAGGGAGCGCCCGCGTCCCGCGTGGAGCGACCGCGCGAGGTCACCGTCGCCTTCTGGGTGTGGGTGTCCGGGGCCGTGTTGTTCTCGCTGTTCGCGCTGATCTCGTTCACCCAGCTCGACGCGGCCACCGACCTGCTGGTCGAGGGCCAGCAGTACCCGGACATCCCCAGGGAGCAGCTCGTCCCGCTGGTCACCACGGTCCTGATCGTCACGCTCGTGCTGACCGTGGTGTTCGCCGTGCTGGCCGTGCTGTTCGCGCACCACGCGCGCCTGGGCAAGCCGTGGGCCCGCGTCGCGCTGACCGTGCTCGCCTGCCTCGCGCTGGCGTACCTGGTGTTCAGCGCGAACGTCGTCACCCTGCTGCTCGCGATCATCCCGGCGGTGGGCGTCGGCGCGCTGTACACCCCCAAGGCCAAGGCCTACTTCGAGGCGGGCCGCTACCGTTAGTCCTTCACCCGCATCCGTCCTCACGTTCGGGATCGCCTGATGCGGTGACACAACCGGCGAAGGCCGGCCCAGTGCGACGGGCCGCCACCACCGGTCGGCCGGGTGCGGGGGGCGTCCGGCAGGAGAAGCCGCCAGGGGAGAAGGACGCATGAGCGAGCCGTCGTGGGGCGACCAGGGGCAGCAGGGCCAGGGGGGCGCGGGCCGGTTCGGCGCGACCGACCGGCAGGACGCCGACCAGTTCGGCTCGGGCCAGTACGACGCCGGGCAGCAGAACGCAGGCCAGTACAGCGTCAGCGCGTACGACCCCACCCGGTACGACCCCGGCCTGGGGGCGCAGGCCCACCCGCAGGCCCACTACGGGGCGCCGAACCCGCACCAGCCGGGGTACCCCCGACCGGGCTACCACCAGCCCGCGCACCCGCAGCCGTGGCAGCCGGGCCACCCCCTGCCGCCGCAGCCGGGTCTCCCGCTGCCGCCGCAGATGACGCCGGTGCAGAACGTCCTCGTCGGCCCCGGTCAACGCCCCCTCGTCGTGGTGATCTCGTTCGCCCTCTGGGTGGCCGCCTCGCTGTCCTGGCCGCTGGGCACGCTCGCCCTCGTCCTCCACCACGGGGGCGACCTCGGTGGCGGCGGGTCGGTCATGTCGCTGTTCTTCTCCTCCTGCGTCGCGATCGGCGGCGTGGCCTGCGCGGTCCGCCTGCTGCGCGGTGGCGCGGGCGCCCGGCTCGGCCTCGCGTTCGGCGGGGTGGTGATCGGCCTGTTCGCCCTGCTCCTGGAGGTGGGCGGCGACGGCGGTGACGCGCTCGACCTCGTCGTCGTCGTGCTGCGCCTCGTCCTCCCGCTGCTCGCGGCCGTGCTGAGCTTCCTGCCGCCCGCCAAGCACCACTTCGCGGCGGGGGTGCGCTGACGGTGGAGCAGCCCACCCTCTACTCGGAGCGCGGCGCGACCTGGTGGCCGCTCGCGTGGGGGCCCGCGTTCGCGCTGATCGGGTTCGCCGTCGAGGCGCTGACCGGCGGTGCGCGCCCGCTGTTCTGGCTGGTCGTGGCCGTCGTGCTGCTGCTACCCACCGCCGTGTGGGTGCAGGGCCGCAGGCGGGTGCTCGGGGTGCGGCTGACGCCGGTCGCGCTGCACCAGGGCCGCGAGGAGCTGCCGGTGCGCGACATCACCGAGGTCAGGGGCGTCGAGCCCAGGGCGGGGGCGCGCGTGCTAGGCGGCGGCTGGACCCTGCCGCGCGGCACCGAGCCGGTGCCGGTGCGGCTGTCGGACGGCACCGTCGCGCTCGGCTGGGCCAGGGACCGGGCCGCCCTCACCGAGGCCCTCGACCGTCTGCTGCGCGCGCCCGGCCGGTCGTGAGAGGCTGCTGGTCGTGACGACCGCTGTGACGGCAGGCGCGCCCGCCGAGGCCCCCGGACCCGCGCTGCACCAGCCGAGGCGGGCGCTGACCGCGGCGGCCGAGGTGCTGGGCGCGGTGCTGCTGCTGGTGGCGGCCTCCTGGACCTGGGACCGCGGCATCCGCCACTACAGCTACGACGCGGGCCCCGACCTGCCCCAGCTGGAGTCCACGCGGTACTTCGGCAACTGGATCGGCGCCGCGATCGTGCTCGGCGTGCTGGCCGGCCTGCTGGTGCTGGACGCGGTGCGGCAGGTGGTGCTGGCCGTGCGCACCAGCGGCGAGGACGGCGTCGAGCACGCCGAAGCCCACCCGGACCACGACCACACCGACCCCGACCACCACCCCGCCCCCGATCACGACGGCGAGGCCCGACCGTTCCCCGCCGACCGGGACCACCGCACCCGAGCGTGACGCTGGTCCCAGCGGAGCCACCCGCACCCGGTCGACCTCGACGTTCCCACCCCGAGCGGCGGACCGCCCCCACCCGCCCCCGCCACCTCGTGTGAGACTGGGACCGTGACAGCCCAACGATCCCAGGCCCTGTTCGACCGCGCGTCAACGGTGATCCCCGGAGGCGTCAACTCCCCGGTCAGGGCCTTCCACTCGGTCGGAGGCACGCCCCGGTTCATGGTGCGCGGCGAGGGCCCGCACCTGTGGGACGCCGACGGCAACCGGTACGTCGACCTGGTCTCGTCCTGGGGACCGATGATCCTCGGCCACGCCCACCCCGAGGTGGTCGACGCGGTCCGCGCGGCTGCCGTGCACGGCCTGTCGTTCGGCACCCCCACCGAGGGCGAGATCGAGCTGGCCGAGGAGATCATCGGCCGCGTCCTGCCCGTCGAGCAGGTGCGGCTGGTCAACTCCGGCACCGAGGCGACCATGAGCGCCATCCGGCTGGCCAGGGGCTTCACCGGTCGCCGCAAGGTCGTCAAGTTCGCGGGCTGCTACCACGGCCACGTCGACGCGCTGCTCGCCCAGGCGGGTTCCGGCGTCGCGACCCTGGGCCTGCCGACCTCGCCGGGCGTCACCGGCGCGCAGGCCGCCGACACGCTCGTGCTGCCCTACAACGACGTCGCCGCGCTGGAGGCCGCGTTCGCCGAGAACGACGGCGAGATCGCGTGCGTCATCACCGAGGCCGCCGCGGGCAACATGGGCGCGGTCGCCCCGCGCGACGGGTTCAACGCCAAGCTGCGCGAGCTGTGCCACGCCAATGGCGCGCTGCTGGTCGTCGACGAGGTCATGACCGGTTTCCGGGTGTCCCGCTCCGGCTGGTTCGGGATCGACGCGGTGCCCGGCGACCTCTACACCTTCGGCAAGGTCATGTCCGGCGGCCTGCCCGCCGCCGCGTTCGGCGGTCGCGCCGACGTGATGGCCAAGCTCGCCCCCGCGGGCCCCGTCTACCAGGCGGGCACGCTCTCCGGGAACCCCGTCGCGGTCGCCGCGGGCCTGGCCACGCTGCGCGCCGCCACCGACGACGTCTACCGCGCCCTCGACGCCAACGCCACCCGCCTCGGCGCGCTGTTCACCTCCGCGCTCACCGAGGCGGGCGTGCCGCACCGGGTGCAGTTCGCGGGCAACCTGGTCAGCGTCTTCTTCACCGAGGACGAGGTCGTCGACTACGCGGGCGCCCAGGCCGCGCAGACCTGGCGCTTCCCCCCGTTCTTCCACGCCCTGCTGGAGCGCGGCGTGTACGCCCCGCCGAGCGCCTTCGAGGCGTGGTTCGTCAACGCCGCCATGACCGACGCCGACTTCGACCAGATCGCCGAGGCGCTGCCGCACGCGGCCCGCGCCGCCAGGGAGGCCCAGCAGTGAGCCGGACCGTCGTCCACGTCATGCGGCACGGTGAGGTGCACAACCCCACCGGCATCCTGTACGGCCGCCTGCCGGGCTTCAAGCTGTCCGACAAGGGCGAGCGGCAGGCCCTCACGGTCGCCGAGCACCTCGCGGACCACGACGTCGCGCACGTCGTCGCCTCCCCGCTGGAGCGCGCCCAGCAGACCGCGACCCCCATCGCCGACTCGCACCGCCTGGACCTGGCCACCGACCCGAGGCTGATCGAGGCGGGCAACAAGTTCGAGGGCCTCAAGGTCGCGGTCGGCGACGGCGCGCTGAGGCAGCCGCAGCACTGGCCGAAGCTGGTCAACCCGTTCCTGCCGTCCTGGGGCGAGCCGTACCTGCACATCGCGCACCGGATGCTCGCGGGCGTGCAGCGGGCGCGGGCCATCGCCGAGGGCCACGAGGCCGTGATCGTGTCGCACCAGCTGCCGATCTGGACCCTGCGCCGCTTCCTGGAGGGCAAGCGCATGTGGCACGACCCGCGCAGGCGGGAGTGCTCCCTGGCCTCGCTCACCAGCCTGGTGTTCCAGGGCGAGGAGCTGATCAGGATCGTCTACAGCGAGCCCGCGGGCAGCACCGACCCCAGGGTGACCGGGGCGTGAGCAGGCGAACGTGGCGGAGGCTGGCGCCCGCGCTGCTCGCGCTGGCGCTGGCCTCCGGGTGCGCGACCGGTGACGACGCGGTGGCGGTGGGCGGCGAGTTCCAGTTCGTCGCACCCGGCGGTCAGGTCCGCATCCGCTACGACGGCGACGACCGCAAGCCGATCAGCGGCCTGAGCGGCCCGTCCCTCATGGAGGACGGCAAGACCATCTCCCTGGACGACTACGCGGGCAAGGTGGTCGTGGTCAACGTCTGGGGCGCCTGGTGCCCGCCGTGCCGGACCGAGGCCCCCGAGATGCAGAAGGTCCAGGACGAGGCGGGCCCCAAGGGCGTCCAGGTCCTCGGTCTGGACGTCCGCGAGACCTCGATCAACGCGGGCCGCGACTTCAAGTCCAACCGCGGCCTGACCTACCCGTCGATCTACGACGACTCGGGCCGCACCCTCCTGGCCTTCAAGGGCTACCCCCCGAACGCCGTCCCGTCCACGATCGTCCTGGACAAGCAGCACCGCGTGGCGGCCGTCTTCCTGGAGAGCCTGATCGCCAGCGACCTCCTGCCCCTGGTCGAGGAGCTGGCCGCCGAGTAGCGCTTCGCCACACCGAAGCGGTCCGACCAGACATGGGATGGTCGGATCGCTTCCCGTGGTTGTGCCGTTGATGAGAGCCATCGGCGTGCACCGCTTCGGCGGCCCGGAAGAACTCCGCCTGCTCGACCTCCCCGAACCGCAGGCGGGCCCCGGCGAAGTCCGAATCCGCGTCCACGCGGCAGCGGTCAACCCCACCGACGTCCTCCTCCGCACCGGCGGCCACGCCGTCCGAATGCCGAACGCGACCCCGCCATTCGTGCCCGGCATGGACGCGGCGGGCGTGGTCGACCAGGTGGGCCCCGGTGTGGACCGCCTGGTGGTCGGCCAACCGGTGGTCGCACTCGTCCTGTTCACCACCCCGCGCGGCGGCGCGTACGCGGACCACGTCGTCATCCCCGAGGCGTCCGTGGTCCCCGCACCGGAGGGCGTCGACCTCCACGCGGCCTCCACCCTGCTGATGAACGCCCTGACGGCCCGCGTCGCGCTGGACGAGCTGAACCTGCCACGGGGGGCGACCGTCGCGGTGACCGGAGCGGCCGGGGCCGTCGGCGGCTACGCGGTCGAACTGGCGAAGGCGGACGGCCTGCTGGTGGTCGCCGACGCCGCCGAGCGGGACGCCGAACTGGTGCGGTCCTTCGGCGCAGACCACGTGGTCCCGCGCGGCACTGGTGTCGCCGAGCACGTCCGGGCCCTGCTCCCCGACGGCGTCCCCGGCCTGGTGGACGGCTCCGCCCAAACCGCCGAACTGCTGCCCGCGCTGGCCGACGGCGGAACCCTGATCGAACTGCGCGGCTGGGCAGGCCCAGCCGAACGCGGCATCCAAGTCCGCCCGGTGATGGTCCCGGACCGCATGACCGACACCAAGACCCTGACCGAGCTGAGCCAAGCCGCAGGCAAAGGCCACCTGACCCTCCGCGTCGCCGAGGTCCTCCCCGCAGAACGCGCCGCAGAAGCCCACCGCCTCCTGGAGGCAGGCGCCCTACGAGGCCGCTTGGTCCTCGACTTCACCTGACCGCTTCGCAGGCTGACCACCTCACGGGTTGACCGCTTCGCGGGCTGCACTGCCCCCTTCACCGCCTCGCGGGCTGCGGGGCGAGCGCAGCGAGCCCACGCAGCCCCATTCCCGCGTCCCTCTTCTCCGTTTGGCCTGGCGAAGCCCGAGCGCAGGTGTCAAGACGCCGCCGCACCGCCGCGGCAGACCGGGGTGCCCAACGGCGTCTTGACGCCTGTGCTTGCCTGAAAGGAGGCCAAACGGAGAAGAGGGACCCCGCCCACCGCAGTGGTAAACGGGACCACCACACCAACGGTCACCGGCCGGCAGAGCCCGTGTCCCCTCTTTTTTGGAGGTCTGCCCCGCCGGCGAGGCGAGCCCTTAGCTCTTGACTTTCAGCCCTCGCCCCTCAGCCCCTCAGCCTCTCGCCCTCGGCCCCCACCCGCTCACTCCCAGGCCACCGGTCACCCAACCGCGTCACCGCAGGCCCAGCCACCCGCTCAGCCCCCAACTCCGGAATCCGAGCCTCGAACGCCTCAGCCATCACGTCCAACCCGACCAGGTTGAACTCCTGCCCCAACGTCCGCATGATCGAGTTCTCAGTCGGCCGGTACACCCCGTACCGGTAATACCGGGCCCCCTCGTAAACCCCGACCACCCCACCATCCGGGGACTCCTTCCCCAGGTACGAGCCCCACTTCCCCCCGCTCGCGTCCCCGGTCACGTTCGGCTCCCACGGCTCAGTCCCCGCGTACCGCTCGTACGGGTACTCGTACTCATCCGCCAACCCGCCGATCGAGTGCCCCAGCTCGTGCACCGCGATCTGCCCGGCCGACTCGTTCCCACCCGCCGCCGTGGCCACCCCACCACCCGCGCCGCCGTACTTCGACGTGTTCCCCAGCGCGATCACCTGGTCCGCCTGAGGCGCCAGCGCCGCGTACCGCCGCGCCGCCCCCTCGTCCACGCACAACAACCGCTCCGTCGCCAGATCCCGCCCCTGGCACCAGAACCCCATGTCCATCGCCGTGTCCTTCGCCGTCCCCAGCGAGGGATCGTTGTCCACCCCCGACTCCGGGGAGATCACGTCGACCCGCCAGACGTTGAAGTACTGCTTGTACGTCTTGAACGGCTCGACCGCAGACAACTCCTCCCACTTCGACTCGGCGTCACGCCGGTAGGCGGGCAGATCCCCCTCCGCGTACCCGTCCCCCACGAACACCAGGTCGAACCGATCCCCCGGAGCCCCGGTCTCCTGGATCGCCACGACCTCCGCAGCGACCTCCGCGGGCGCGGATCTCTTCTGCAAATCCCCCGGAACCGGGACCGGGACCTGGGTGATCGTCCCGTCGGGGGAGAAGGCCTCCACCCACTCCACGTCCGGCGCCGCCGAGGAGATCGGCGCGGACAGGAGCGAGGCAGCGGCGACCAGCACGGGCAGGGTGAGCCGGTGTGCACGCATGTGATCAAGCTATGGACGCCGCCGATCACCCACAAGGGGAGCCCCACCCCTGAGTGTGACCCAGGTCGCGGCTAGGGGTGTCCGGTGCGAGCCCGTCACGTGCGGTTACCTACCCTGAAACCCGTGAACCCGACGGAGCTGGTGACCTCCGGGCCGTTGCTTCTGGCCACCGGTGTCGCCCTCCTCGCGGGGGCGATCTCCTTCGCGTCGCCGTGCGTGGTCCCGCTGGTCCCCGGCTACCTCGCGTACCTCGCCGGCCTGGTCGGCGCCGACGCGCCCGCCGTGGGCGCGGACGAGGACCGCAAATCCGGCCGCTGGCGCGTCGCCGGGGCCTCCCTGCTCTTCGTCCTCGGCTTCACCGTCGTCTTCGCGCTCACCTCGTTCGTCGTCCTCGGCGCCACCGAGGTGCTCTGGCTCAACGAGGACCTGCTGCAGCGGATCGGCGGCGTCGTCACGATCGCCATGGGCCTGGTCTTCATCGGCCTGATCCCCGCCCTGCAGCGCGACGTCCGGGTGCACCGCGTCCCGCGCGGCGGCCTGCTCGGCGCGCCGCTGCTCGGCGGCGTGTTCGCGCTCGGCTGGACCCCGTGCCTCGGCCCGACCCTGGCAGGCGTGCTCGCGCTCGCCAGGGGCACCGAGGTCGGCTCGGCCACCGGCCGGGGCGCCCTGCTCGTGCTCGCCTACTGCCTCGGCCTCGGACTGCCGTTCGTGCTGATCGCGCTGGGCACCCGCTGGGCGGTCCGGATGACCGGCTGGCTGCGCACCCACGGCCGTGCGGTGCAGATCTTCGGCGGCTCCCTGCTGATCCTGGTGGGCGTCGCACTGGTGACCGGGTTGTGGGGGGACTTCGTGGGCTGGTTGCGGATCGCCGTCGTCAACGACTACGAGCTGCCCCTCTAGTGCGCGCCGCGATCGCCTTCCTGCGCAACACGTGGCGCGGCCTCACGTCGATGCGCACGGCGCTGACCCTGCTGTTCCTGCTCGCCCTCGGGGCCATGCCGGGCGCGATGCTGCCGCAGCGTCCGCTCAACGCGCAGAAGACCGCCGACTACATCGCCCAGAACGGCTGGTGGGCCGAGTACCTGGACGACCTCGGCTTCTTCGACGTCTACGCCAGCACCTGGTTCTCCGCGATCTACGTGCTGCTGTTCGCCTCGCTCGTCGGCTGCCTGCTCCCGCGCACCTGGGAGTACTACGGGCAGATGCGGGCCAAGCCCGTGCTCACCCCGCGCAACCTGGCCCGGCTCCCGCACCACGCCGAGGGCGAGTCGCAGGCCACCGCCGAGGACGTCGTGGCGGCGGCCCGCCAGCGGCTGCGCGGTTGGCGGCTGGTCGAGCGCGAGGAGGCGGACGGCGCGCGCAGCGTCAGCGCCGAGCGCGGCTTCCTGCGCGAGACCGGCAACCTGGTGTTCCACTTCGCCCTGCTGGGCCTGCTCGTCTCCTTCGCCGTCGGCAAGATCGTCGGCTACGAGGGCCAGGTCATCGTGCAGACGCAGGGCGGCCAGTTCTGCAACTCCGGCGTCTACAACTACGACACGTTCCGCCCCGGCCTCCAGGTCGACGGCACCGACCTGTCCCAGTTCTGCGTCAAGATCAACGACTTCTCCGCGTCCTACCTGGAGAACGGCCAGGCCGAGCAGTTCAGCGCGAACGTCCAGTACCAGTCCGGCGAGGACCTGGTCACCGGCACGTGGCGCGACTACCTGCTCCAGGTGAACCACCCGCTGCGCACGGCGGGCGACCGCGTCTACCTCCTCGGCCACGGCTACACCCCGCTGTTCACCGTCACCTTCCCCAACGGGGAGGTCCGCGAGGGCGCGATCCAGTGGCGGCCGGTCGACCAGGTCACGTTCGCCTCCGAGGGCGCCACCAAGTTCGACCCGCCCGGCGTGACCGACGCCGAGCAGCGCCGCAAGAGCCAGCTCGCCATCACCGGCCTGCTCGCGCCGACCGCGTTCTACCACGGCGAGATCCTCACCTCCTCCTTCCCCGAACCCCGCGACCCGGCGGTCGCGATCGACGTCTACCGGGGCGACCTGGGCACCGACACCGGGCGCGGCCAGTCGATCTTCTCCATCTCGCAGGAGCAGGTGGAGAGCGGCAAGCTCGCCAAGGTCGCCAGGCAGAACCTCGGCGTCGGCGAGGAGCTGACCCTGGACGACGGCACGCGGATCAGGTTCGACGGGGTGCGCGACTGGGTGTCCATCCAGATCTCGCACGACCCGTCCCAGGTGTACGTGCTGGTGTTCTCGATCCTGATCATCCTGGGCCTGATGGTGTCGCTCAGCGTCAAGCGCAGGCGGATCTGGGTCAGGGCGACCCCCGGCCAGGACGGGCGTACGGTAATCGAGGTCGGCGGCCTGGCGCGCACCGACCAAGCGGGCTACGGCGGCGAGTTCACCGACCTGTCCCGCGACCTGCTGGGACCCGGCCCGTCGGAACGAAGGAAGAGCTGATGCAGGCGACCGCCATGGCGGACTACAGCGATTGGACCTACGTCGCCGCGGTGGCGGTCTACGTCCTCGCCGCCGTCCTCTACCTGTGCGAGCAGGCGTTCGCCCGCACCAAGCCCCAGGAGGAGCGGGCGCTGGTCGGCGCGACCGCCACGCCCACCGCGGGCGTCGGCGCGGACGGCTCGTGGACCCCCGGCCGGGTCGTGGAGGAGCCCAAGCTCCCGCGCGCCGAGCGCCTGGGCCGCATGGGCGCCGCCCTGACCGTGCTGGGCGCGCTGCTGCACCTGGCGTCCCTGGTCACCCGAGGCCTGGCCACCGGCCGCGCCCCGTGGGGCAACATGTACGAGTACGGCGCCATGCTCACGCTGGCCGCCGTCGTCACCTGGATCGTGCTGATGCGCGCCTTCCCGGTGCGCAAGCTCGGCGGGATCATCCTGACCCCCGTCGTGATCATCATGTTCCTCGGCGGCACCGTCCTCTACACCGACGCCGCGCCGGTCGTTCCCGCCCTCCAGTCCTACTGGCTGGTCATCCACGTCTCGGTCATCTCGATCTCCAGCGGCGTGTTCTTCGTGCCGGGCGTCGCCAGCCTGCTCTACCTGGTCAAGGCCGGGAACCCCGAGCGGTTCCCGAAGCTGCCCGACAGCGACGTGCTCGACCGGATCGCCTACCGCAGCACCGTCTTCGCGTTCCCGCTGTTCACCATCGGCATCATCACCGGCGCGATCTGGGCCGAGGCCGCGTGGGGCCGGTTCTGGGGCTGGGACCCCAAGGAGACGGTGGCGTTCGTCTCCTGGGTGGTCTACGCGGCCTACCTGCACGCCCGCGCCACGGCAGGATGGCGGGGCAGGCCCGCCGCGTGGATCAACGTGGTCGGGTTCGCGATGACCATCTTCAACCTCTTCTTCGTCAACCTCGTGACCACCGGGTTGCACTCGTACGCGGGCGTCAGCTGAGCCGTGCTCGGGCGTTAGCCGATCGAAAGCCGATCGTTCACTCCCGCTGTCGTGGAACCGGTTGCCCCCTACTACCGTCGCACCCGTGGGGTCGGGGAGGTCTCGATCCGCATCCTCAGGGAGGACCCCAGCGGTGACCGGTCACTACGAGAACCCTGATTCTCCGAGGCAGCAGCCCGGTTCGGAGGGCAATCCGAACCACTCCGGCAGCTACCCGGTGGACCAGGGCCAGGGCTACGCGGACTCGATGTACGCGGACCCGTCGACCGCCTACATCGAGTCCACGCCGTCGGGGGGAGTGCCGGTCAGCGGTGGGGCGTCCGGCGCGTACCCGGCTCCCGGTTCGCAGTCCGGCGCGTACCCGGTGTCGGACTGGCAGTCCGGTGCGTACCCCGCGCCGGGTTCCCAGTCGGGCGCGTACCCGGCTCCCGGCTCGCAGTCCGGGGCCTACCCCGCTCCCGGCTCCCAATCCGGGGCCTACCCCGCTCCTGGCTCCCAGTCCGGCGCGTACCAGGTCCCCGGCTCCCAGTCCGGCGCGTACCAGGTCCCCGGCTCCCAGTCCGGCGGCTACCCGGTCCCCGGCTCGCAGTCCGGCGGCTACCCGGTCGGCCAGCCCACCGGCTACCCGGCTCCCAGCAACTTCCCGCAGGGCGGGTACGGCGGCTACGGCCAGCAGGCCCCGCAGCAGCGCGGCGACGCCAGCAAGGCCAACGAGGTGTCGTCGCAGCAGTTGATAAAGCGCGCGAAGCGCCCCCCGCAGTCGGGCTGGCGCAAGACGCTGCACTCCCTCTCCGGCGGGTTGATCAACCTCGGCGAGAGCCCGGCCGACCTGCGCAGGCGCGAGCTGATCGGGCGGATCAACCAGCCGCTGCGCGGGTGCTACAAGATCGCCATGCTGAGCCTGAAGGGCGGCGTCGGCAAGACCACGACGACCACCACGCTCGGCTCCACGTTCTCCTCGCTGCGCGGCGACCGGGTCATCGCCGTCGACGCCAACCCGGACCGGGGCACGCTGGCGCTGAAGGTGCCGAGGGAGACCACCGCGACCGTGCGGCACCTGCTGCGCGACGTCGCCCGGATCACCAAGTACAGCGACGTGCGCGCGTACACCTCGCAGTCGCCGAGCAGGCTGGAGGTGCTGGCGTCCGAGCAGGACCCGGCGGCCTCCGAGGCGTTCAGCGACCAGGACTACCTGCGGACCGTCGCGCTGCTGGAGCACTTCTACAACATCGTGCTCACCGACTGCGGCACCGGTCTGATGCACTCGGCCATGAAGGGCGTGCTCGACCAGGCCGACTCACTGGTGCTGGTGTCGTCCGGCTCGGTGGACGGCGCGCAGACGTCGGCGGCCACCCTGGACTGGCTGGAGGCGCACGGCTACCGCGACCTCGTCGCCAAGTCCGTCGCGGTGATCAACTCGGTGCGGCCGGGCTCCGGCAAGGTCGACCTGGACAAGCTGGCGGCGCACTTCGCGCAGCGGTGCCGCGCGGTCGTCCGCATCCCGTTCGACGCGCACCTGGAGGAGGGCGCGGAGATCGAGCTGGACAAGCTCAGCCCGGACACCAGGCTGGCGCTGCTGGAGCTGGCCGCCGTCGTGGCGGACGACTTCCCCAGCAAGTGAGGTGAACGACTGAGCCCGGACCAGGCCCGAGGGCCTTCCGGGGACGTGACAGGCCACCGTTCCGCACTCGCGGGCGGCGGCTTTCGCGTGTCCGGGGGCTGGGGCCGTTCGGAGGTGCGCTGGGGCCGTCCAGGGCGGACTGGGATACGTCCAGCGGCGTGCTGGGGCCGCTCAGGAGCGCGCCGGGGCCGTCCGAGGGCGCACTGGTGCCGTTCAGCGGCGCGCGGGAGTCCGCGTGCCGGGGCGCGCGAGGTCGGCGGCGCGCGAGGTTGACGGCGGGTTGCCGCCGGGTGCCCGCGAACGCGCGAGGGGCCTCACCGGGAGGCCCCGCCGCGTCACTCCTCGTCCTGCCGCTTCTGCTTGCTCTGCTGCTCGCCGAGCTTGCGCAGGAACTCCGGGTCGTCGTCGGGCGCCACGAACCGCCTGGTCGCGACGCTCTCGGGCCGTGCGGACCCGAACGCGCGCCAGAGCAGCACCGCGATGGTGAGGGCGCCGATCAGCGCGAGCACGTACAGCATGGGCACCTCCTTGACCACGAGGTTACCCGTGTCTGGAGGGTGAACGACTCCGGTCGGGCGCACCGGGTTCCCCCGGTTCCCCCTGCCCGGCGGCCCGCCGCCCGCAGCGGGCCCGGCCGTGCGCGCCGTCAGTGCCTGACGGGCTCGGTGGCCTCGGTCGTGAGCTGGTGGAGCAGGGTCTGCACCTCGGACTCGCGGAACCGGCGGTGCCCGCCCGGCGTGCGGATGGAGCCGATGCGGCCCGCGGTGGCCCAGCGGGTCACGGTCTTCGGGTCGACCCGGAAGAGGTTGGCGACCTCACCGGGAGTCAGCAGGCGTTCCCCTGGATGAGCTTGCATCGTGGTCACGGTGGCCTCCCCTGTCGATCAGACGTACCGGACGCATCGTGGCATCCCACCCTTCGGGTACTCGAACGCTTGGGTGATGGTAAAGAGGTAGCAAAGGGACGAACTGCGGGAATTCGGACACCGGTTGCCGGTGGGCCTAGGCTTGCCGGGTGGACGCAGTGGATCGCCAGATCATCGCCGCCCTGCGGGAGAACGGCCGGGCCACCTACGCCGACCTGGGGCGCAAGGTGGGGTTGTCGGCCTCGGCCGTGCACGAGCGGGTCGGGAAGCTGGAAGCGTCCGGGGTGATCGTCGGCTACCACGCCGTGGTGGACCCCAGCTCGGTCGGGCTCGGCGTCACGGCGCTGATCAGCATCCACCCGACGGACACGGCGGACGACAACGAGGTCGCGCTCTCGCTGGCCGAGCTGATCGAGGTCGAGTCGTGCTACCGGGTGGCCGGGGACGAGTCGTTCATCGTCAAGGTGCGGGTGCCCACGGTGGACGAGCTGGAGCGCTCGCTCGGCGCGCTGCGGAAGATCCCCGGCGTCGCGCGGACCAGGACGACGGTCGTGCTGTCGACCAGGTTCGAGGGCAGGCCCAACACGACCACGGTGGGGCTGGACGCGTAGGGTGATGGCCGTGCATCTGGGTCGTGACGTGGCGCTTTACGTGGTGGCGCGGTTCGCGATGGTCGCGCTGGTGGCGTTGGCGCTGGTCATGGTGAACGTGCCGCTGCTGGTCGCGCTGCTGGTGTCGCTGGTCGTCGCGCTGCCGCTGTCGCTCTTCGTGTTCAAGGGGCTCAGGCAGCGGGTGGCGATCGGGCTGAACGAGCGCGACCAGGTCCGCAAGGCCGAGCGCGAGCGCCTGCGCGCGCAGCTGCGCGGCGAGCCCGAGGCGTCCGGCGACGTGACTTCGGGGTCCGGCTCGAACTGACACCTCGGCTCGGGTTTTCCCCGTCGACGGTCAAGGTTTCCTTACCAAAGCGCTCAGGAACCCCCTTCGCTCGACCGTGCGATCCACTTTCGAGGGTCGGCAGCCGGGGCTGAGGTGGCGCAACTCACTCCGCGGGGCGCGGTCCTCGATTCCTCACCGGTGCGCGCTGAGGTCGACCACCGGGGTTGCCGCCCGGTTCCGCGTGGTGCGTCGTCGGAAACCGCGCCGAGTCTTTCCGAGGTCGCCCGGCTCGTGGAGCGGGCGCTGGACGACGCCCGGCGGCATCGAGCAAGGGGAACGGGTCCTGGTCGCCCGCACGGGCGTGCCTGCCCCGAGCGCTCCGGGGGAGGAGTTTGCCGCTGCCGGTGTGGCGGGAGGCGATCAGGCGACTCCTCCACACCGGCCGCCGCCCGGACGACGTGGACTGGCAGGACTCCGAGGTGTGCTAGCGCTTCAAGCGCGCGGTGAACGCCGCCCAGGACGCCGTGCTGACCCGGAGCGCACCCCCCTCGGGGTTCTTGGAGTCCCGCACTGAGACCGACTCGACCGTCGCGCGGCACTCCACGCACTGGTCGCCCCCGGCGTTGCTGTAACTGCTCTTGAACCACCCGGTGTCACGTGTGGGCACGACTAGACCTCCATCACCTTCTTGTGGATCAGCTCGACGCTCTCCACATGATCACGGGCCAATTCCTGAACTCGCCGGAAGGCCCTCATCAGGATCGCGGTGTCGCCTTCTCCGTCGAAGTAGAGGGATGGCCCGTAGGAGGTCGGGGTGAACCCGACCCTGGGCGCGGCTCCGTCGAAGTCGAGAACGGTCAATCCGGCGTTGATCATCGGATTTCGCAGGTCCGCCGAGCGCAGCACCTGGATCGTGGTGCGCGGATGCCGCTCGGCCACCCGCAACAAGTGGTCCAACTGCTCGCGCATGACGTCCGGGTCCACCTGGTGCCCGTCCAGCGCGTCCTCGGTGAAGACGAATTCCAACCGCTTCGACCGGCCCGTCTCCAGCGTGGTCACCTGCCGGTTGCGCCTGAACAGGTACCGGCTCTCGATCTCGGCCGCCGACGGCTTCCAGAAAACGCCCTCGCCGCTCCGCATCACCGCGCGGATGTAGCCCGGCGCCTGCAGGAGTCCTGGCACGACTCCCGGCTCGTAGCAGTGGATCGCCGACGCGTCGGCCTCCATGTCCGCCAAGCGCTGGAAGGAGCCGGGCAGGGTGTCGGTGTAGGGCTGCTGGTCGTTCGCCCCGCGCCGCAACCGCTTGCGCGCCCGAGCGCCGAGCTCCAGGACCGTCCTCCGGTCGTCCCCGTGCACGTCCAGGTGGTCCAGGGCGGCGGTGAGCTGGTCGGCGTTGAGGGTCCCGGTGCCGTCCTCGACCTTGCTGATCCGCGAGTCGCTCTGCCCGATCACCCGCCCCAGCTCGGCCTGGGACACGCCCTTGGCCACGCGGAAGCGCTTCAGCGACAGCCCGAGCTGCCTGCGCTCCACGGTCTGCCGAGCGTGCATCGTCGTCCCCTCCGTGACTTGCCACCCGTTCGAGGGACTGCGCTAAGGGGAAGTTTCCTCTTAGGCTCCACAAGCGCCACTGATTCGGAATTTCGGCGCTCTCCGTAGCCGGATGTCCACGCAAAGTGAAGTGTAGGGGATCAACCATGGCACCCAACGGGACCGTCCTCGTCGCCGCCTCCGTCGTCGTCGACGACCACTGCCCGATCGCCTGCGAGGTGGTGGGCGACCAGGCCCAGTTCACCCTCGGGCACGAGGACGGGCACGACCTGTTCCTCGCCGTCTCCGAGCTCGGGCTGGAGTCGCTGATCGACGTCGCCACGGCCGCGCTCGCCCAGATCCGCGCCGCCCGGTGACGCGGGACGGCCCCGGAGCCGTCCCGCGCCGACCGGGTCACTCCCCGCGCGAGAGCAGCGCGTGCGTCTCCGCGATCTTCTGGCGCGACTTCGGCTCGGCGACCACCCGCGCCGCCCCCGCCGAACCGGCCGTCCCCGCCACGTCGGCCGCGTACCCCCAGTGCCCCGGTCCCGCCGCCGGCTTGGCGGGCGTGAACAGCCACACCCGCAGCACCTCGTCCAGGTCCACCCCCGACACCGACTCCGCCAGCGCCTGGAAGTCCTCGATCGTCGCGTCCCCGAACCGCTCCTGCGCCGTCCACCGCTTCAGCACCGCGAAGAACGCCTCGTCCCCCACCGCCGTCCGCACCGCGTGCACCGCCATCGCGCCCCGGTCGTACACCGCCCCGTCGAAGATCGCGCCCGCGCCGGGCTCACCCGGCAGCACGGTCCAGAACGGGTCGTCCGCCGGGTGCAGCCCGTACAGGTGGTCCGCGTTCTCCGCCGCCGTCCCCTCCCCGGTGTGCTCCGACCACAGGAACTCCGCGTAGCTCGCGAACCCCTCGTTCAGCCAGATGTCCCGCCACCCGCGCACCGACACCGAGTCCCCGAACCACTGGTGCGCGATCTCGTGCGCCACCACGTACGTGTTCGCCCCGCGCCGGAAGAACGCGCTGTCGTAGGTCGGCCTGGTCTGGTTCTCCAGCGCGAACCCGATGCCCGGCGCGACGACCCCGCCCACGCCGGTGAACGGGTACGGGCCGAAGCTGCCCTCCAGGAACTCCACGACCTCCGGCGTGCGCTCCACGCTCGCCCGCGCCGCCGGGCCGTCCGCGCCCAGCCGCTCCGAGTACGCCGTCACCGACGCCTGCCCGCTCGGCGCGAGCGAGTGCCGCACCTCGAACTGCCCGATCGCGACGAACGCCAGGTAGGTGGCCTGCGGCTCCAGCTCGCGCCACCGCCACCGCGTCCAGCCGTCGATCTGCTTGACCGTGCCCTGGTACAGCCCGTTCGAGAGCACCTCCACCCCGTCCGGCACGGCCACCGACACGTCGAACGTCGCCTTGTCCCTCGGGTGGTTGTTGCTCGGGAACCACCAGGGCGCGATGTCCGGCTGGTCGATCGCGAGCGCCCCGTCCGGGGTGCGCTTCCAGCCGGTGAAGCCGTCCACGGCGTGCCGCGACGGCACGTCCGAGTACGCGACCACGATCGTCAGCTCGGTCCCGGCCGGGAGCACGCCGCCCGGCGTGACGGTCAGCTCGCCGTCCGGCGCCCCGGAGTGCGCGGCGACGCGGTTGTTCACCCGGACGGAGGTGACGTCCAGCAGGAAGTCCAGGTTGAACGCCGATAACTCCTCGGTCGTCCGCGCCAGGACCGTCGTCGTCCCGGAAAGCCGGTCGGTTCCCGGTTCGTACCTCAACCGGACGTCGTAGTGCGACACGTCGTACCCGCCGTTCCCGGCTCTCGGGAAGTAGGGGTCTCCGATGCCGGGGGCGCCCGGCGCCGCGGCGCCCGCGACCCCGCCGAGCAGCAGCAGCGACGACGCGAGCGCGACGCCGGTGACGAGCTTCCCCCTCAGGGGCACTGTCAGGGACATGCGGCCGAAGCTAACGAGCGCGGGGAGGGCGGGAATCCGCCGTGCGGAGGTTTTCGGCGCGCTTTCCGGCTACTGGACCGCGCTTGACACCGCGGTCTTCACCTTTTTGTGCAGTTCGCGCAGACCGGCCCGCTCGGCCCGGACCTCCACGACCCTGACCCCGTTCGGACGGGTGATCTCCGACCGCAGCACCTCGGCCGACCCGGCGAGCACGTGCGGCACCCCGTGCGCCGCGCACAGCGCCGCCAGGTCGGTGCCGTGCGGCGTGCCGAAGACCCGCTCGAAGCTGTCCGCGTGCTCCGGCGCGCCCTGCTCCAGCAGCGCGAAGATGCCGCCGCCGTCGTCGTTGAGCACCACCACGGTCAGGTCCGGCCGCCGCTCGTGCGGGCCGATGAGCAGGCCGTTCGAGTCGTGCAGGAACGTCAGGTCGCCCATCAGCGCCGTCGTCGGCCCGCACTCCAGGGCCAGCCCGATCGCCGTCGACACGCTCCCGTCGATGCCCGCGACGCCCCGGTTGGCGCGCACCACCACGTCCGGGCGCGGCGGCGCGGCGAAGTCCACGTCCCGCACCGGGTTCGACGAGCCCAGGAACAGCGCGGACCCCGGCGGCAGCGCCTCCACGACCGCGCGCGCCACGTGCATCCCGGTCGGCCACGGCTCGTCCGCCAGCAGCGCGGCCACCGCGTCGCCCGCCGCCTTGTCGGCGTGCCGCCACGCGGTCAGCCACTCGTCGTCCACCTCGTGCGCGCCCGGCGCGAGCGAGGCCGACACGTGCGTGGCGGAGAACTTCGGGTCCGGCCAGTCCGCCGAGGCCGTGACCACGTGCACCACCGGCGTCGACCCCAGCAGCGCCTGCACGCCCCTGGACAGCGTCGCCCGCCCCACCACCACGACCGCGTCCGGGCGCAGCCGCTCGACCAGCGGGCCGGCGTTGAGCAGCAGCGACCCGTGCTGCACGGTGCGGCCGGGCGCGGTCGGCTCGGCGAGCACCGGCCAGCCCGCGCGGGCCGCGAGGTCGCACACCGCCTCCACGTCCGCGGCGCCCGCGTCGCCCAGGACCACCAGCGTGCGCGGCCCCAGGTGGTCGGCCGGGTGCGGGGCGGTCGCCGAGCGCGGCGCGGTCCGGGTCCACGGCTGGTCGAACGGGCGGCCCTCCAGGGGCTCCGCCCAGTCGCCGCCCTCGGGCGTCAGCGGCTCGCGGAACGGCACGTTCAGGTGCACCGGCCCGCCGTCCCGCGCCGCCGCGACCGCCCGGCACACCAGCGAGCGCCACAGCGCGTTCTGCCCGGCCCGCCGCTCGGCCACCGGGAGGTGCAGCGTCTCCAGGCCCAGCGCCCCGTCCTGCCGCACGGTCTGGCTCGCACCCGCCCGGTGCAGCTCCACGGGCCGGTCGGCGGTCAGCGCGATCAGCGGGACGCCCGAGTGCGCGGCCTCCAGCACGGCCGGGTGCAGGTTCGCCACGGCGGTGCCGGACGTGCAGGTCACCGCGACCGGCGAGCCGTCGAGCGCCAGGCCCAGCGCGAGGAAGCCCGCGCTGCGCTCGTCGATCCGCACGTGCAGCTCCAGCCGCCCGGCCACCGCCGCGTCGTGCAGCGCGAACGACAGCGGGGCGTTGCGCGATCCGGGGCTCAGCACGACGTGCCGGACGCCGTTGCGCACGAGTTCGTCGACGAGCACCCTCGCCTGAGCGGTGGACGGGTTCACCCGGTCATTGTCGCCCAGCCGGGGAGCGGTCGAACTCCGGGCCGCGTTCGGGGCGGGGCAGGCGCGCGGGTGTCGTGGCAGCTCAGGACGGTTGTCCCCGGATTCCGCGCCGGAGGTGCAAGGGCAGCTCAGGGGCCGCGCGGGCGGTCCAGGCCGACCGCCCGCGACCGCGTCCGCCCGGCCCGGCGCGGTCAGGGCGCGGAACCGGCGCGTGTCGCGGATCTCAGCCCCCGTGCGGGCGATCGGCGCAACGGGCCGGGCGGCGGGGGCTCGCCCGCCGCCCCGGTGGACGAGCACATAAAGTCGCCCACGTGGCAGACCAGGTTGTTTCCGAGCTGTTCGACCCGACCCGCTGGAAGCCGGTGGAGGGGTTCGACTTCACCGACATCACCTACCACCGCGCCGTCGACCAGGGCACCGTGCGGATCGCGTTCAACCGGCCCGAGGTGCGCAACGCCTTCCGCCCGCACACCGTCGACGAGCTGTACCGCGCGCTCGACCACGCCAGGATGAGCTCCGACGTCGGCTGCGTGCTGCTCACCGGCAACGGGCCGTCGGCGCGCGACGGCGGCTGGGCGTTCTGCTCCGGCGGCGACCAGCGCATCCGGGGCCGCAGCGGCTACCAGTACGCCTCCGGCGAGACCGCCGACACCGTCGACCCGGCCCGCGCGGGCAGGCTGCACATCCTGGAGTGCCAGCGGCTGATCCGGTTCATGCCCAAGGTGGTGATCGCCGTGGTGCCCGGCTGGGCGGCGGGCGGCGGGCACAGCCTGCACGTGGTGTGCGACCTGACGATCGCCAGCGAGGAGCACGCCCGGTTCAAGCAGACCGACGCCGACGTCGGCAGCTTCGACGGCGGCTACGGCAGCGCCTACCTGGCCAGGCAGGTCGGCCAGAAGTTCGCGCGGGAGATCTTCTTCCTCGGCCGGGCCTACAGCGCCGCCGAGATGCGCGAGATGGGCGCGGTCAACGCGGTCGTGCCGCACGCCGAGCTGGAGTCCACCGCGCTGCAGTGGGCCAAGGAGGTCAACGGCAAGTCGCCGACCGCCCAGCGGATGCTCAAGTACGCGTTCAACCTGATCGACGACGGGCTCGTCGGGCAGCAGCTGTTCGCGGGGGAGACCACGCGGCTCGCGTACATGACCGACGAGGCCGTCGAGGGCCGCGACGCGTTCCTGGAGAAGCGCGACCCCGACTGGTCCGACTACCCGTACCACTACTGACCGGCGAGACCGGCCGAGGAGGTCAGATGACGGCGCTGGACGAGGTCCGCGCGGCGCTCGCGGGCGAGGTGGCGCTGGGCGTCGACCGCGCCGAACTGGTCGGCTGGGAGCGCGGGGCGGCGCTCGCCGTGCCCACGTCCGGGTCGACCGGCGACGCCAAGGAGGTGCTGCTGGCCGCGTCGGCGCTCACCACGTCGGCCGAGCTGACCCACGACCGCCTCGGCGGGCCCGGCGCCTGGCTGCTCGCGCTGCCCACCGGGCACATCGCGGGGATGCAGGTGCTGGTCCGCTCGGTCGTGGCAGGCACCGAGCCGGTCGTCCTGGACATGGCCAGCGGGTTCCGCGCGGCCGGGTTCGCCGCGGCCTCCGCCGACCTGCTCGACCGTCCGGGCAGGCACTACACCTCGCTCGTGCCGACCCAGCTGGCCAGGCTCGTCGCAGGCGACGGGCCGGGGCTGTCCGCGCTGCGCCGCTACGACGGCGTGCTGATCGGCGGCGCCGCCACCCCGCCCGCGCTGCTGGAGAAGGCGCGCGACCTCGGCGTCGCGGTGGTCACCACCTACGGCATGAGCGAGACCTCCGGCGGCTGCGTCTACGACGGGACCGCGCTGGACGGGGTCCGGGCGCGGATCGCCGAGGACGGGCGCGTCGAGCTGTCCGGGCCGGTGCTCGCCCTCGGCTACCGGGGCGGCGAGCGGTTCGGCGAGTGGTTCCGCACCGGTGACCTCGGGCGGTTCGACGGCGACCTGCTGGAGGTGCTCGGCCGGGCCGACGACGTGATCGTCAGCGGCGGGGAGAACGTGCCCCCGGTGCTGGTGGAGCGGGTGCTGGCGGCGCAGACCGGGGTGCTGGAGGCGTGCGTGGTCGGGCTGCCCGACCAGGAGTGGGGGCAGGTGGTCGCGGCGGCCGTGGTGATCGCGCCCGGCGCCGAGCCGCCCGACCCGAACGAGCTCATCGCGGCCGTGCGGGAGAGCGCGGGGCGGGTGTCCGCGCCCAAGCGGGTCGTGTTCCTGCCCGCGCTCCCGCTGCGCGGGCCGGGGAAGGTCGACCGGGTCGAGGTCGCGAAGCTGCTGGCCTCCATCGGGTGATCTCCTCGGGTGAACGGGGATCTCCGGTTGCCGCCGCGGGCGGCCGGGGTTCCCCTCCAGGGGGTCGGGCGCGCGCGAACCGGAGCGCTCGCCGGGAGCCCCGAGGAGGACCCGAATGCCCAGGCCTCGCCTCGTGCCGCTCGTCGCGGCCACCCTGCTGACCGCCCTCACCGCCCCGGCCCAGGCGCTCGCCGCCCCGGTGGGGCCGTGGACCGCCGACCTGACCGCCGTGGACGGCGACGACGTGGGCGTCGCGGCGGGCGGCGGGGTGCTGCGGCTCGCGCCCGGCGCCCGCGAGGGCTACCTGCTGCTCGCCCCGCGCGAGCTGGCCGGACCGGTGGCGGCGGTGGCCGCCGAGGTCGACGGCTCCGCGCCGGAGGGGACGGCGGTCGAGGTGGACGTCCGGGTCGCCGCCGGGGACGGCGCGTGGGGCGAGTGGCTGCCCGCCGGGAGCCCGCTCCCCGCGGGGACGCGCACCGCGCAGGTCAGGGTCGCGCTCACCGCCGCCGCGGGCGCGGGGAGCGCCGCCGCGGGCGCGGGGAGCGCCGCCGCGGGGCCCGAGGTGCGCTCGGTCCGCCTGGTCCCCGACGCCGCCGACGCCACCGACGCCAGGGCCGCGCGGGACGAGGCGGCGCGCGGCGTCGTGAACGGCACGACCTACCGGGTGTTCGCCACCCGCGAGGGCCTGGTCGGGGGCACCACCGCCAACGGGCACGTGATCACCGAGCGGGACCACTTCGTCGCCCTCCCCTCGCGGCGCGGCCTCTCGCCCAGGGGCACCGGCTCGTACACGGTCCAGGTGTGCGCGGACAACGGCCGCTGCGAGTGGGCCCCGGTGTGGGACGTCGGGCCGTGGAACACCAAGGACGACTACTGGAACCCGCCCGCCACCCGCGAGTCGTGGAAGGACCTCCCCCAGGGCGTCCCGCAGGCCCAGGCCGCCTACCTGAACGGCTACAACGGCGGCAAGGACCAGTTCGACCGCAGGGTGCTCAACCCGGCGGGCGTCGACCTGGCCGACGGGGTGTTCTGGGACGGCCTCAAGCTCTCCGACAACGACTGGGTCACGGTCTCCTACCTGTGGACCGCCTCCGGCCTGACCGGCTACGTGCGCACGGGCGGCGACGGCCCGCTCAACGTGCGCGGCGCGGCGTCCGCGACCGCGCCGCAGGTCGGCATCGCGGCGGACTACGCGCAGGTCAGGGTGCTCTGCCAGCTCAGGGGGCAGAGCGTCACCGGTCCGGAGGGCACCTCGAACCTGTGGTACCGGATCGCCACCGGCAAGTACGTCGCCAGGGCCTACGTCACCGGGGTCGTGGGCGCCAAGCTCTGCTGAGAAGGACCTGGCAGCGGGCCGTCCGCCGCCATGTCGGAGGATTGCGGCCATGGCCACCCTCGCCCAGTGGATCTCGGGCACCCGTCCGCGCACGCTGCCCAACTCGATCGCCCCCGTGCTGGTGGGCGCGGGAGCGGCGTTCCACATCGACGCGTTCGACGCGGTGCGGACCCTGCTGGCGCTGCTCGTGTCGATGGCGCTCCAGGTCGGGGTGAACTTCGCCAACGACTACTCGGACGGCATCCGGGGGACCGACGCCAACCGGGTCGGCCCGTTCCGGCTGGTCGGATCGGGTGCGGCGCAGCCGAAGGCGGTGCGGAACGCGGCGTTCGCGGCGCTCGGCGTCGGCGCGCTCGCCGGGCTGGCGCTGGTGGCGCTGTCCGGGCACTGGTGGCTGATCGCGTTCGGCGCGGTGTGCATCGCGGGCGCCTGGTTCTACACCGGCGGGAAGAAGCCCTACGGGTACGCCGGGCTGGGCGAGCTGGCCGTGTTCCTGTTCTTCGGGCCCGCCGCCGTCCTCGGCACGCTGTACGTGCAGGCGGGGGAGGTCACCGGCATCGGCATCGGCGGCTCGGTCGCGATGGGCGCGTTCTCCACCGCGGTCATGGTCGCCAACACGCTGCGGGACATCCCGACCGACCTCCAGGCGGGCAAGCGCACCATGGCCACCACCCTGGGCGACCGGGACACCCGCTACCTCTACCTCGCGCTGGTCGTCGTGCCGTTCGTGATCACGGCGGCGAACGGGGTGCGCGAGCCGCTGGCCCTGCTCGGCTTCCTGTCGCTGCCGCTGGCCGCGCTCGGCGCGCGCCGGGTGCTCAAGGGCGACAAGGGCAAGGCGCTGATCCCGGTGCTGCGGGACACCGGGCTGGCGATGCTGCTGTGGGCGGTCGCGACGGCGGGCGCGCTGGTCCTCGGCTGAGGCCCGCGCGCCCGGCCCGCCGGTCCCCGCCGCTACCAGGCGTCCTCGGTGAACGAGGTGGGCGCGTCGTCGTCGTCGCGCGGGGCGCGCTTCGGCGGCGCGGGCGGGCGCTTCTCGCCGACGCACAGCTCGGCGAGCTTCTCCCGCTCCACCTCGAACGCCGCCCGCACGCCCCGGTCCGCCCCGGCCTCGCCGCTGAGCACCTCGCGCCAGCTCAGCGCGCCGCGCGCGATCCGGTCCTGGAGCGCCCGCAGCTCGGGCGAGGCCTCGGGGGACTTCGCGTAGGCGATGACCCGCTTGATGTCCTCGGCCGACGGCTCCCGCCCTGGCCGGGCCTTCGCGGCCTCGCGCGCGATCCGCTCCGCGTCGGCGATCGACCTGGCGAACACGTCCTCCGCCGTCACCACGTCCGGCGTCCGCCACCCGCTCACCCGGTCCCCCTCCCGCCTGTGGACAACTTCCGCATCCGACGCGCCGAACGGACGATCAGTTCCAGGTCTCAGGACCAGGTCCCGGTGGACCGGAAGCGCACCAGGGTCTCCAGGTGCGGGGCCAGGTCCATGCCCTGCTCGGCCACCCACTCGTCGTCGTAGTAGGTGTTCGCGTACCGCTCGCCGCCGTCGCACAGCAGCGTCACCACGCTGCCCTCGCGCCCGTCCGCGAGCATCTGCGCGACCAGCTGGAACGCGCCCCACAGGTTCGTGCCGGTCGACCCGCCGACCCGCCGCCCCAGCACCTCCTCGACGTGCCGCGCCACCGCGATCGACGCCGCGTCCGGCACCTTGATCATCCGGTCGATGACCTGCCCGACGAACGACGGCTCCACGCGCGGCCTGCCGATGCCCTCGATCCGCGAGCCGCGCGTGCCGACCAGCGTCGGGTCGCTGTCGCGCCAGGCGTCGAAGAACACCGAGTGCTCCGGGTCGACCACGGCCAGCTTCGTGCGCAGCCGCCGGTAGTGCACGTACCGGCCGATGGTGGCGCTGGTGCCGCCGGTGCCCGCGCCGACCACCACCCACTCCGGCTCGGGGTGCCGCTCCAGCGCCATCTGCTGGAACACCGACTCGGCGATGTTGTTGTTGCCCCGCCAGTCCGTGGCCCGCTCGGCGTGCGTGAACTGGTCCATGAAGTGCCCGCCCAGCTCGGAGGCCAGCCTGCGGGACTCGTCGTAGATCGCGCCCGGCGAGTCCACGAAGTGGCAGCGCCCGCCCTGGCGCTCGATCAGCGCCACCTTCTCCGCGCTGGTCGAGCGGGGCATGACCGCGATGAACGGCAGCCCGAGCATCCGGGCGAAGTACGCCTCGGACACCGCCGTCGACCCGGAGGACGCCTCGATCACCGGGGTGCCCTCGACCACCCAGCCGTTGCAGATCGCGTACAGGAACAGCGACCTGGCCAGCCGGTGCTTCAGCGAGCCGGTGGGGTGCGTCGACTCGTCCTTCAGGTACAGGTCGATGCCCCACGACGGGGGGAGCGGGAACGGCAGGAGGTGGGTGTCGGCGCTGCGGTTGGCGTCGGCCTCGATGATGCCGACCGCCGAGCACACCCAGTCCCTGGTGCTGCCGCAGCAGCGGTCCACCGAGTCGGTTGAGCTGTTCACGGGGCGCACGATAGCCCGCACCGACTAGTTTCTGCCTGTGATGCCGATCGTGGGGTGCGTGCTGGCAGGCGCGGTGGGCGACGCGCTGGGCGCCGCCGTCGAGTTCAAGCCGATGGACAAGATCAGGGGGATCTACGGTCCCCAGGGCGTGACCGGGATGGAGGACCTGTACGGCGCGCCGGGGATGATCACCGACGACACCCAGATGCTCCTGTTCACCCTGGAGGGCCTGCTGCTGGCCAAGCGCGGCGGCGGGAACCCGGTGCTCGCGATCCAGGCGGCGTACCAGCGCTGGCTGCACACCCAGGACAAGGAGATGCGCCCGGACGGCCTGGTCGAGGAGGCGCCCAAGGGCGGCTGGCTGGTCGACCTGCCCGCGATGAACGCGCTGCGCGCTCCCGGCAACACCTGCCTCACCGCGCTGCGCTCGGCCCGCAGGGGCAGGGCGAGCAGCCTCGAACGGCCGCTCAACGACTCCAAGGGCTGCGGCGTGGTGATGCGCACCGCGCCGATCGCGCTGTGGTCGGACGACCCGTCGGTGGTGTTCGAGATCGCCGCCCGCACCGGCGCCCACACCCACGGCCACCCGAGCGGCTACCTGTCCGGCGGGGTGATGGCGGTGCTGGTGCAGCAGCTGCTGCTCGGCGAGAAGGACCTGGTGCGGGCCGCGCAGCGGGCGCGGGCCGAGCTGGTGCGCTGGCGCGGGCACGAGGAGCAGGCCGAGGCGCTGGACCGGGCGATCCGGATCGGCACCGGCAAGGCGAAGCTCACCCCCGAGCTGATCGAGGGCGAGCTGGGCGCGGGCTGGGTCGGCGAGGAGGCGCTCGCGATCGGGCTCGCCGCCGCGCTGGCCGGGAAGGACATGCGGGAGGCGCTGCTGCTCGCGGTCAACCACTCCGGCGACAGCGACTCGACCGGGTCGGTGTGCGGAAACCTGCTCGGGGCGCGCGACGGCGTGTCCGCCATCCCGCAGGACTGGCTGCGGCAGGTGGAGCTGGCGGCGATGATCGAGTGGCTGTGCCGCGAGGCCGACGAGGCGTTCGCGCCCACCGGCACGGGGTGGGGCGGGCAGGGCTGGGGCTGAGCGGGGATCGGCTAGCGGGGACCGACCGGCGGGGACCGACCGGCGGGGACCGACCGGCGGGGATCGACCGGCGGGGATCGACCGGCGGGGCGACCGGGCCTGCCTGCCGGGTGACCAGCGCTGATCACCCGCCCGCGCTGCCCGCGCTGCCCGCGCTGCCCGCGCTGCCCGCGCTGCTTGCCCTGCTTACGCCTACCCGTGCTGCCCGCCTGCCCGCGCCCACCCGGCGCTCGTCGCCGAGCCGCGCCAGACCTCCGCGCCCGCGGCCTCCCGCCCGGCGCCCCCTCGACCCGCCCTACAGCCCTTCCAGGGCCTCGCGCATCGGCAGCGTCTTGGCGTGCGCCTCGTGGACCTCGGCGTCCGGGTCCGAGTCGGCCACCACGCCGCAGCCCGCGCGCAGCCGCGCCGTCCGCCCCGACACCTGCGCCCCGCGCAGCGCGATCCCCAGCTCGCCGTCGCCGTTCCCGTCGATCCACCCGACCGGCCCGGCGTAGCGCTCGCGGTCCGCGCCCTCCAGCTCCCGGATCAGCCGCACCGCGTCGCCCTTCGGCGTGCCGCCCACCGCCGCCGTCGGGTGCAGCGCCTCCACCAGCCGCAGCGGCGACGGGTCGTCGCGCAGGGTGCCGATCACGTCGCTGGACAGGTGCGACACGTTCGGCAGCCGCAGCACCGACGGCCCGTCCACCGACAGCGCCGCGCAGAACGGCCGCAGCGCCTCGGTCAGCGACGCGATCGCGTACTCGTGCTCCTCGCGGTTCTTGCCCGACGCGAGCAGCGCCTCCTCGTCCGTGCCGCTGCCCGGCCAGGTCGTGCCCGCCAGCACCCGCGAGTCCACGACCTCCCCGGTGCGCCGCAGCAGCAGCTCCGGGGTCGCCCCGACCAGCCCGTCCACCGCGTACACCCAGCACTCCGGGTACCGCCTGGCCAGCCCGCCCAGCAGGAACCGCTCGTCGATGTCCACGTCCGCCACCGCCAGCAGGTCGTGCGCCAGCACCACCTTCGCCAGCTCGCCCGCCCGCATCCGGCGCACCGCCTCGGCGACCGCCTCCCGGTAGCGGGTCACCGGCACCCGCCCGTCCGAGTAGCGGATGGTCGACGGCCGCCGCACCGGGCGCACCACCCGCTCCAGCGGGTCGCCGTCCACCTCACCGATCGTGGTCACCCAGCGGTGCTCGCCCCTGCGGCCCAGCACGACCTGCGGCACGACCAGCACCGAGCTGCCCGGCTCGTCCGCGAACGCCATGCTCGCGAACGCGACCGCGCCCGTGCCCGGCACACCCACCGCGTCCTCGACGTCCAGCTCGGCGGTGAACTCCCGCCACAGCCGGTCGGCCTCGGCGAACCGGCCCGCGCCCGAGGTCTCGAACCGCGCGGCCTCGCCCCAGCCGACCAGCCCGGAGCCCTCGCGCACCCACGCCAGCGCGCCACCGGGGTCGGGGAGCCTGGACAGCAGGTCCTCGGGGAAGGCGGGGCCGGTGACCGGGGTGGTGGTCACGCGCAGGCGGGTGCGGGTCCTGGACGGGGGAGCGGAGGTCACCCTTCGAGGGTATGGACTCGGTTCCGCGTTTCCGCGCCAGGGCGGCCCTAGACTGCTCCGTTGTGGTGGACGACGCAGTGCTCTCCGACGACCGCGCCGAGGACCGTCCAGCGGGCCGCCCCGACCCCGGTTCCGCCCCTGGTTCCGACCTGGGGTCCGACAGCCGCTCCGACAGCGGTCCGGACACCGGTTCCGGCAGTGCTCCCGGCCGCGCTCCCGCCCCCGGTCCCGACGGCCGCCCCCGCTCGGGCCGACGCCGCGCGGTCCGGAAGCTGCTCGGCCGGTCGGTGCTGGTCCTGGGCGGCCTGGTGACGCTGGTCGGCGTGCTGCTGGTGGCCGCCTGCTGGCGCGACGACAACGCGATCGAGAGCAGGCGCGGCCGGGCCGCCGCCGAGGTGGTCTCGGTGTCCTTCCAGCGCACCGTCGTGCGCTACGCCACCCCGGACGGCGCGGTGCACAGCCCCGCGCAGGGCGTGCTCTACCCGGACGGCCTGGAGGCGGGTCAGGTGGTGTGGATCGAGTACGACACCGACAACACCGAGCTGGCGCGCGTCGAGGGCCGCACGTTCACCCTCGCGCTGCTGCCCGTCGGCACGTCCCTGCTCGCCGTGTGGGCGGTGCTCGGACCGCTCGCCTGGTGGCTGCGGCGTCGCGTGTGACAGTTCTTCTCCGCGTGGTGTGTTTCGTGTAACAATCGGCTGCATGGAGCTGGAAGCGGAGTTCGAGCGCGTCCTCGCCGCCGATCAGCGCGTCGAGCCCAGGGACTGGATGCCCGACGGCTACCGGCGCACGCTCGTGCGGCAGATCGCCCAGCACGCGCACTCCGAGATCATCGGGATGCAGCCCGAGGGCAACTGGATCAGCCGCGCGCCCTCGCTGCGCCGCAAGGCGATCCTGCTGGCCAAGGTCCAGGACGAGGCTGGCCACGGCCTCTACCTCTACGCGGCGGCCGAGACCCTCGGCGCCGACCGGGCCGACCTGACCGAGCGGCTGATCACCGGGCGGCAGAAGTACTCCTCGATCTTCAACTACCCCACGCTGACCTTCGCCGACGTGGGCGTCATCGGCTGGCTCGTGGACGGCGCCGCCATCTGCAACCAGGTGCCGCTGTGCCGGACCTCGTACGGGCCGTACGCCCGCGCCATGATCCGGGTCTGCAAGGAGGAGTCCTTCCACCAGCGGCAGGGCTACGAGCTGCTCGCCACGATGATGGCCGGGACCGACGCGCAGCGGTCGATGGTGCAGGACGCGGTGGACCGCTGGTGGTGGCCGTCGCTGATGATGTTCGGCCCGCCCGACGCGGAGAGCGCCAACACCGAGCGGTCCGTGGCCTGGCGGATCAAGCGCAACACCAACGACGAGCTGCGGCAGAAGTTCGTCGACATGACCGTGCCGCAGGCCGCGAAGCTCGGCGTCACCCTGCCCGACCCCGAGCTGCGCTGGAACGCCGAGCGCGGGCGCCACGACTTCGGGACCCCGGACTGGGACGAGTTCCGCCGGGTCGTCGGCGGGGACGGGCCGTGCAACGCCCAGCGGGTCGCCCACCGGCGCGCCGCGCACGAGGAGGGCGAGTGGGTGCGGGCCGCGGCCACCGCTCACGCCGCCAAGCGCGCGGCCCGAGAGGCGGGTGCGGCATGAGCTCCGACGGGTCCTGGCCGCTGTGGGAGGTGTTCGTGCGGGGCAAGCGCGGGCTCAACCACGTCCACGTCGGCTCGCTGCACGCGCCCGACGCCGAGCTCGCGGTGCGCAACGCCCGCGACCTCTACACCCGGCGCAACGAGGGCGTGTCCATCTGGGTGGTGCCCGCCGAGGCGATCACCGCGTCGTCCCCGGACGAGAAGGACCCGTTCTTCGCGCCCAGCGGCGACAAGGTCTACCGGCACCCGACCTTCTACGCCATCCCCGACGACGTCCCCCACCTGTGAGGCCCGCCGTGGAGCAGAGCAGCGCCGGTGACGGGCACGGGCTCGCCGACCTCGCGGACGACGGCGAGTGGGGCGGCGGCGGGCACTGGGCGTTCGGCACCGGCTTCGCCGAACCCCTCGCGGGCGTCGGGCGGGACGTGCCGGACGGGGTGGACCGCGGCGACCTGGCCGCCTACTGCCTGATGCTGGGCGACGACGCCCTCGTGCTGTCCCAGCGGCTCGCCCAGTGGTGCTCGCGCGCGCCCGAGCTGGAGGAGGACGTCGCGCTGGCCAACATCGCGCTCGACCTGCTCGGGCAGGCCAGGCTGCTGCTGACCAGGGCGGGCGAGGTCGAGGGCGCCGGGCGGGACGAGGACGCGCTGGCCTACCTGCGCGACGAGCGCGAGTTCCGCAACG
Organism: Actinosynnema pretiosum; assembly: GCF_002354875.1. Taxonomy (GTDB): domain Bacteria; phylum Actinomycetota; class Actinomycetes; order Mycobacteriales; family Pseudonocardiaceae; genus Actinosynnema; species Actinosynnema auranticum. The sequence continues at coordinate 7,696,524 of NZ_CP023445.1, read as the reverse complement.
TGCACCTGGCGGAGATCGAGTGCGGGCCGTTCGCGGGCGGCGACTTCGCCACCACGATCGCCCGGCTGCTGGTGCTGTCCTCGTGGCGGCTCGCGGCGTTCGAGCGGCTGCGCGGCAGCGCCGACCCGGTGCTCGCGGCGGTCGCGGCCAAGGGCGTGAAGGAGCTGGCGTACCACCGGGACCACGCGGCGCAGTGGGCCGTGCGGCTCGGCGACGGCACGGACGAGTCGCACCGCAGGATGCAGGCCGGGCTGGAGCGGGTGCGGCCGTACCTGGAGGAGCTGTTCACCGCGCACCCGGTGGAGCTGCGGCTGGCCGGGGTCGCGGTCGATCCGGGGGAGCTGCGCGCCGAGGTGGACGGGGTGCTGGACGCGGTGTGCGCGGCGGGCGGGCTGACCAGGCCCGGACCGGCGCCCGCCGCGCCGGCGGCCGGGCGCGGCGGGCGGGACGGGGTGCACACCGAGGTGATGGGGTACCTGCTGGCCGAGCTCCAGCACGTGCACCGGTCGCTGCCGGGGGCGCGCTGGTGAGCGGCCCGCGCCAGCCCGGTCCGACCGCGCTGGAGGTCGCCTCGGCGGTGCTCGACCCGGAGCTGCCCGTGCTGACCCTGGCCGACCTGGGGGTGCTGCGCGAGGTCGTGGAGCGCGACGGGCGGGTGCTGGTCACCATCACCCCCACCTACTCGGGCTGCCCCGCCGTGGACGAGATGGGCGCCGACCTGCGGCGCGGGCTCGCCGCGGCCGGGTTCGCCGACGTCGAGGTGCGCACCAGCCTGCACCCGGCGTGGACCACCGACTGGATCACCGAGGACGGCCTGCGCAAGCTGCGCGAGGCGGGCATCGCGCCGCCGTCCCGGATCGGCCCGCGCCCGGTCGGCCCCGTGCCGCTGACCCTCGTGCCGCCGCCCGGCCGGGTGCCGTGCCCGCGCTGCGGGTCGGCCCGCACCGAGGAGCTGTCCCGGTTCGGCGCGACCGCGTGCAAGGCGCTGCGCCGCTGCCTGGCCTGCGCGGAGCCCTTCGAGCACGTCAAGGAGATCTAGATGCCCTTCCACGAGCTGGCGGTCTCCGCCGTCGAGCGGCTGTGCGCGGACGCCGTCGCGGTCACCTTCGACGTGCCGCCCGAGCTGGCCGGGGAGTACGCGTTCCGGGCCGGGCAGCACGTGGCGCTGCGCGACGGGGACGAGCACCGGTCGTACTCGATCTGCGCGGCCGAGGGGAGGCCGCTGCGCATCGGCGTGCGGCGGGTCGACGGCGGGCTGTTCTCGGTGCGGCTGGTCGACCGGGCGCGGGTCGGCGACGTGGTCAGCGTCGGCACCCCGCAGGGCCGCTTCACCCCGTCCGGGGGCGAGCACCACGGCCTGGTCGTGGCCGGGTCGGGCATCACGCCCGCGCTGTCCATCGCGGCGACCGAGCTGGAGCGCGGGGCGCGGGTCAGCCTCGTCTACGGCAACCGGCGCAGCGACACGGTGATGTTCGCGGACGAGCTGGCCGACCTCAAGGACCGGCACCGGGGGCGGTTCCAGCTGGTGCACGTGCTGTCGCGGGAGCCGAGGGACGTGGAGCTGTTCAGCGGCAGGCTCGACGCGGCCAGGCTGTCGGCGCTGCTGACCGGCGTGGTGCCCGCCGGGGACGTCGACCAGTGGTGGCTGTGCGGGCCGCACGGGCTGGTCAAGGACGCGCGGAAGGTGCTGGAGGGCCTGGGCGCGCCGGAGGGCAGCGTGCACCACGAGCTGTTCCACGTCGCCGAGCCACCACCCCCGCCGAACCGGCCGGAGCGGGTGCTGGAGGACTTCGTGCCGGGGGTGGTCGTGCTGGACGGCCGCGAGACCCCGGTCGAGCTGCCCGGCGACGTGCCGGTGCTGGAGGCGGCCCAGCACGTGCGCGGCGACCTGCCGTTCGCGTGCCGGGGCGGGGTGTGCGGGACGTGCCGGGCGAAGCTGGTGACGGGCGAGGTGGAGATGCGCCGGAACTACGCCCTGGAGCCGCACGAGGTGGCGGCGGGGTTCGTGCTGACCTGCCAGTCGATGCCGGTGTCCGGGCCGATCCGGGTCGACTACGACGCTTGATCTGGCACCATCGGTCCGGTGAGCAGATGGGTGTTGGGCGGGTTGGCCGGTGGCACGCTCCTCATGCTGCTGCTGTTCGGGGGCGTGGGCATCACCGGAGTGTCGGGGCTGATCGCGGCCCTGATCGTGTCCGGGGTGGTCGGCGGCCTCCCCGGAGCGGTGATCGGCCTGTCGATCGGCGCCGTCCGCCGCCGCGACAGCGTGACGCGGCTGCCGCCGCACCCGCAGTGGCCCGCGCCGGGGGCGCAGCGCTTTCCGCAGCCCCCGCCGCCGGTGGTCCCGCCGCTGATGACCCCGCCGCCGGTGGCCCCGCCGCCGGCGCGTGCGGCCTCCATGGACCGGTGGGGCGCGATGGTCGGCCGGTGCGAGCTGTCGGTGCAGCGGGTGGCCGCGGCGGCGGCGACCGTGCCCCGCTCGGCGGGCGCGGAGTGGCTGAACCGGATCGTGCACCAGTTCGCGGCCGAGCTGAACGACGTCCGCCGCATCGCGGACCTGGGTCGGGCCCTGGAGGCGACCGCCCAGGACCACCCGGTGAGCGTGCGCCTGGCGGCGGCGGTGAAGGACTTCACGGCGTTCGAGGACGAGGCCGGGCGGGTGGCGCTGAAGCTGGTGCAACAACCCGACCTCGCGTCGGCGCGGGTGCACCTGGAGATGCTGGAGCAGCAGGTGCCGAACCTGACGCTGGGGTGAAGCGGGCCTCGGGCAGTGCGAAACCCGGCAACCGGTCGCGCGACGCCGTCGTCGGGAACCGGCCGGCCCCGCTCACCGCGCCATCGACGACCGCCACCACCCCAGGACCTCCTCCGCCACCTCCGGCGCCGCGACGAGCAGGCCGTCCTCCGGCAGCCTCGCGTCGTCGCCCCGGCGGTCGAGGACCGCCGCGCCCGACTCGACGGCCAGGGACACCGCCCCCGCCACGTCCCACTCGTGGTAGCTGTCCAGCACCGCTGCCGCCGCGTGGCCCAGGGCCACCTGCGCCACGGCCAGCGCCTTCGAGCCCAGCACCCGCACGCCCGTCCCCGCCCCCGCCGCGCGCGAGATGAACTCGCCCATCCCCGGCCACGGGCCCGTCCGCGTCATCTCGGTGCACACGATCGCGTTCGGCGGCTTGTCGCCCAGCCGCACCGGCGTGCCGTTCGCGCGCATCCCGCGCCCCCGCGCCGCCGCGTAGATCTGCGCCCGGTACGGGTCCGCGACCACGCCCACGACCGGGCCCCAGCGGTCCACCAGCGCCAGGCTGTACGCGCACCACGGCACCCCGGCCACGTAGTTCGCGCCGCCGTCCACCGGGTCGACCACCCACCGGTACTCCGCGTCCACCGCCACCGGGCTCGCCGAGTCCTCGCAGAACACCGGGATCGCCGGGAACTCGGCGGTCAGCACCCGCCGGGTGTGCCGCTCCAGGGTCCGATCGGTGTCCGTCACCCAGTCGAAGGGGGAGGCGTCCTCGTCCGGTCGCGCTCCGCGACCGGCCGTCGCCATGATCACATCCGAGGCGTCGTTGGCCAGGCGCCCCGCCACTTCGAGGGCCAGCGACACCAGGCCGGGATCGGCGGGCTGGGTCGGGCGGGACGACAAGACCGTCATGCCGACCTAGTGTCACCGCTCCTGGTGTCCGCGACGCGACCTCCCGGTGAAGCGGCGACGAACGTCAAGCACGACACGCGCTGTTCCGACGCCGTTCACACCACCGAGAGTGACGTGCGAGGTGAGAACACCCCGCCGCGTCACTTAGTCTTCACACATGTCGCGCGCAGGTCTGGACAAGAACCCCCGCGAGGTCGCCGAGATGTTCGACGGCGTGGCGGAGGGTTACGACCGCACCAACTCCGTCATGACACTGGGGTTCGACCGGCGCTGGCGGGAGTGGAGCAGGCGGGTGCTGGACGCCCGCCCCGGTGAGAAGGTGCTGGACCTGGCCGCAGGCACCGCGGTGTCCACGGTCGAGTACGCCGAGTCGGGCGCCTGGTGCGTCGCCGCCGACTTCTCCATCGGGATGCTGCGCGGCGGGGCCAAGCGGGCGGTGCCCAAGGTCGCCGCCGACGCGCTGCACCTGCCCTTCCGCGACGGCGCCTTCGACGCGGTCACGGTCTCGTTCGGCCTGCGGAACTTCCAGGACACCGAGGCGGCGCTGCGGGAGATGGCGCGGGTCGTGCGCCCCGGCGGCAGGCTCGTGGTGTGCGAGGTGTCCAGCCCGACCTTCGGGCCGTTCCGCGCGGTCTACAAGCGGCACCTGCTGAAGGTCCTGCCGGTGGTCGCCAAGCGGGTGTCCTCCAACCCGGCGGCCTACAACTACCTCGCCGAGTCGATGGCCACCTGGCCCGACCAGCGCGCGCTCGGCGAGATCGTCGCCCGAGCCGGGTGGGACGACGTCGCCTGGTTCAACCTCACCGGCGGACTGGTCGCGCTCCACCGCGCGGTCAAGCCCCTCGACTGACCCCGGCGCCCCGCCCAAACCAAGACCGCCGGCACCGGGACCGCCGGCACCACCCGGACCGGCGGGACCGGTACCGGTACCGGTCCCGGGGCCGGGGCCGGGGCGACACCGAACCACCGAACCGACGAAGCGCAGCGGCGGCCCTGACCGGGGTACGCCGCTACCCGCGCGGACCGACCCCGGCAGGCGGCGCTGGGGGACGGCGCCGGGGGCGCTGGGGGACGGCGGACGTGCCGAGCCACTCCCGAACCGTTGCTGAGAGTGACGCACGCCGCAAAACTCGCCACTCCGCCGTCCACGACCGAACCGGGACCAAGATCCCGACAACCCCCTGGACCGAGGTCCCAGGGGCAAAAGTGTGGCCTGCGCCACCGTGAAATCCGAGCTTCGGCCCTCCGCGCCGCGACTTCGGCCTCCCGTCGCCCCGCACCGCGCCCCCGAAGCCCTGCCCAGCACACCCACCCCCACCCGCCCGACCCGGACCCACCCGCGCCGATACCCCGAGCCGCCTGCCGTCCCACCCCGAGCCACCCGCCGACCCGCGCCGCGCCCCGCCGCCCCGCCCGGCCCCTCCCGCGCCGCCTGCCCGCGCCGCGCCACCACCTCGTGCGGCCCGCGCCGCCCCGCCCGGCTCAACCCGCGCCCCTCCCCGCGCCACCTCCCCGCGCCGCCCCACCACCTTGTCCGGCCCGCGCTGCCCCGCCCGGCTCAGCCCGCGCCCCGCGCCGCGCCACCTCCCCGCGCCCCACCACCTCGTCCGGCCCGCGCCACCCCCACCCAGCCCAGCCCGCACCCCTCCCCGCGTCCCGCCCCGCTCACCCACCCGCACCGCGAACCACCAGGTGATCCCCCACCCCACCCCCACCCGACGCCCCCACCCCCACCCCCGGAGCGCCGGTCATGTCCGGTCTCGTCCGGTTCCGGGTCAGTAGACTCCCGACCACAGGTTTGTGAACAAGTGCACAAGGAGCGGGGATGACGACTCCCAGCCGCCGCAGGGCGGACGAGGACGCCGAAGTGATCGTGGTCGGCGCGGGTCCCGCGGGCTCGACCGCCGCCACCTACCTGGCGCGGGCAGGCCTCGACGTGCTGCTCCTGGAGAAGGGCAGCTTCCCCCGCGAGAAGGTCTGCGGGGACGGGCTGACCCCGCGCGGCGTCAAGCAGCTGATCGACCTCGGCATCGACACCCGCGAGGAGGCGGGCTGGCTGCACAACAAGGGCCTGCGCGTGGTCGGCGGCGGGGTCACCATGGAGCTGGCCTGGCCCGAGCTGGCCTCGTTCCCGCCCTACGGCGTGGTGCGGCCCCGGCAGGACTTCGACGACATGCTGGCCAAGGCCGCCGTCGAGGCGGGGGCGCGGCTCAAGGAGAACAACAACGTCACCGGCGCGGTCGTCGAGCGCGGCCGGGTGGTGGGCGTGACGGCCAAGGTCGGCAAGGACAAGGAGCCGGTCACCTACCGCGCGCCGCTGGTCCTGGCCTGCGACGGCGTGTCCGCGCGCCTGGCGCTGTCGGTGGGCCTGCAGAAGGACGACGCGAAGCCGATGGGCGTCGCCGTGCGCCGCTACTACGCGAGCCCCCGCACCAAGGACGACTACCTGGAGTCGCACCTGGAGCTGTGGGACCGCAAGAACAACGTGCTGCTCCCCGGCTACGGCTGGATCTTCGGCATGGGCGACGGCACGGTCAACGTGGGCCTGGGCATCCTGAGCACCTCGAAGGCCTACGGCACCACGGACTACCGCGCGCTGCTCAAGTCCTGGCTGGACGGCACCCCCGAGGAGTGGGGCTTCCGCGAGGAGAACGCCACCGGCCGCATCGGCGGCGCCGCCCTGCCCATGGGCCTCAACCGCAAGCCGCACTACAGCAACGGGCTGCTGCTGGTCGGCGACGCGGGCGGCATGGTCAACCCGTTCAACGGCGAGGGCATCGGCTACGCCATGGAGTCCGCCAAGATCGCCGCGGAGACCGTCGTGCAGGCCATGGCCAGGCCCGACGGCCCCAGCCGGGAGCGCGCGCTGCACGGCTACCCGGTGCGCATCGAGCAGGCCCTGGGCAGCTACTACCGGCTCGGGAACATCTTCAGCAAGCTCATCGGCAACCCCACGATCATGAGCACCGCGACCAAGTACGGACTTCCGCGCAAGGGCCTTATGAAACTTGTGCTGAAGCTGCTCGCTGGGCTATACGACCCGAAGGACGGGGACGCTTTCGACCGCATCATCACGGCGGCGACGAAGATGGCTCCAACGGCTTAACCGACTCGCCCGAACGAAGCAGCGCCGATTCCCGGATCGGCGCTGTTTCCTTTTTCTACGAACCAGCTCGGCCTTCCCGCGCCGCTGTCACTCGCCTACCGTGCGTGTTTTCGCAGGTCACGAAGGTTACTGGGGGTGGCTGTTCGTCCGTTCTGGGGAGTTCTAGACTGGGGTCCGGGTCATGTGAATCACTTCACAACCGTCTGTCGGACTTTGTGAAGGCTTTCACAAGCGACCTGCGGATTGTTAGGCACGCCTAACTTCCAGGGCTCGGCAGAACGCACCTAGGGTGCTGCAACCGAGCAGGGCTCCGCCTGCACAGCGACAGCGAGGAAAGGACGTCGGAGAGTGCTCCAGCCCTATCTCCCCCTCGTATTGATGTTCGCACTCGCCGCGGCCTTCGCGCTGTTCTCGGCGACGATCGCTCCGTACATCGGACCTCGCCGCTACAACCGCGCCAAGCTGGACGCCTACGAGTGCGGGATCGAACCCTCCCCCCAGCCCGTCGTGGGCGGCGGTCGCATGCCGATCGCCTACTACCTCACGGCGATGCTGTTCATCCTGTTCGACATCGAGATGGTGTTCCTCTACCCGTTCGCGGTCTCCGCGGACCGGCTCGGCCTGTTCGGCCTGGTGGAGATCGCCCTGTTCGTCGGGACCCTCGGCTTCGCCTACGCGTACGTGTGGCGACGCGGTGGGCTCGACTGGAACTGAAGGGTATTCAGATGGGTCTCGAGGAGAAGCTCCCCAACGGGGTCCTGCTGGTCAGCGTCGAGAAGCTGGTCAACTGGACCCGGAAGTCCTCGCTGTGGCCTGCCACGTTCGGCCTGGCGTGCTGCGCGATCGAGATGATGACCACCGGCGCCCCCCGCTACGACCTGGCCCGGTTCGGCATGGAGGTCTTCAGGGCCTCGCCGCGCCAGGCCGACCTGATGATCGTCGCGGGCCGGGTGACCAACAAGATGGCGCCGGTGCTCCGCCAGATCTACGACCAGATGCCCGAGCCGCGCTGGGTGCTGGCCATGGGCGTGTGCGCGTCCTCCGGCGGCATGTTCAACAACTACGCCGTGGTGCAGGGCGTCGACCACATCGTCCCGGTCGACATGTACCTGCCCGGCTGCCCTCCCCGCCCCGAGATGCTGATCGACGCGATCCTCAAGATCCACGCGAAGATCATGGACGAGCCCCTCGGGCCCAAACGCGCCGCGCAGCTGGCCGCCTCCGGCCACAAGACGGAGCTCATCCCGTCGTCCCAGCGGTTCGCGAGGAAGTGACCGGCATGGCAGACGAAGACAAGAACCCGGCGCCCGACTCGGGGGGAGCGCTCAGCTCCGCCGACATGTCGCAGGCCCAGCACGAGGAGCACCTCGCGCGCGGCGGCGTCGTCTCGGGCCGCAACCGCACCGGCATGTTCGGCGTGGCGGGCAGCGGCGACACCTCCGGCTTCGGCGGGCTCAAGCTGCCCGCGCACGTGGCCGCCCCCTCCGAGCGCCCCTACGGCGGCTGGTTCGACGAGCTCGTCGACGAGCTGCTCGCGGCCATGGGCGAGCAGGGCCTGCCCGCCGACGCGATCCAGCAGATCACCGTCGACCGCGGGGAGATCACCTTCTTCCTGCGCCGCGAGCACCTGGTGGACGTCGCCCGCCTCCTGCGCGACGACCCGGCGCTGCGCTTCGAGCTGTGCAGCTCGCTGTCCGGCGTGGACTACGGCCCCGAGGCCCCGCAGCGCCTGCACTCCGTCGTGCACCTCACGTCGATGACCTACCGCAGGCGCGTCCGCCTGGAGGTCGCCGTCGACGTCGACGACCCCCACGTGCCCAGCCTGGTCGCCGTCTACCCGACGGCGGACTGGCAGGAGCGCGAGGCCTGGGACATGTTCGGCATCGTCTACGACGGTCACCCCGGACTGACCCGCATCCTGATGCCGGACGACTGGGACGGTCACCCCCAGCGCAAGGACTACCCCCTCGGCGGCATCCCGGTCGAGTACAAGGGCGCGGAGATCCCCCCGCCCGACCAGAGGCGGTCCTACTCATGAGCGAACGGCTGTCCGACGTCACCCACGGCACCGACACGTCGGCTGAGGGCGCGCCCTCCGACGACGCCGGGGCGACCACCACCACCGAGCACCACTCCACCACCGGTCACGCCACCGGCTCCGCGTCCCCCGACGCCGTGTCCCCCGACGCGGCGTCCCCCGACGCGGCGGCCTCCCGCGAGACCACCGAGGGCACCGTCTACACGGTGACCGGCGGCGACTGGGACGAGGTGCTCGCCGAGGCGGCGGGCGACGAGCGCATCGTCATGAACCTCGGCCCCCAGCACCCGTCGACGCACGGCGTGCTGCGGCTGGTGCTGGAGCTGGAGGGCGAGACCGTCACCCAGGCCCGCAGCGTCATCGGCTACCTGCACACCGGCATCGAGAAGAACACCGAGTACCGCACCTGGACCCAGGGCGTCACGTTCGTGACGCGCATGGACTACCTGGCGCCCCTGCACAGCGAGGCCGCCTACTGCCTCGCCGTGGAGAAGCTGCTCGGCATCGAGGTCCCGCAGCGCGCCCAGGACGCCAGGGTCCTGCTGATGGAGCTCAACCGGGTCAGCTCGCACCTGGTGGCGCTGGCCACCGGCGGCATGGAGCTCGGCGCCCTCACCGGCATGACGGCGGGCTTCCGCGAGCGCGAGGAGGTCCTCCACCTGCTGGAGCACCTCACCGGCCTGCGCATGAACCACGCGTTCATCCGCCCCGGCGGCCTCGCCCAGGACCTGCCCGCCGACACCGCCGAGAAGGTCCTCGCCTTCCTCGACGTGATGGACTCGCGGCTCCCGGACTACGACAAGCTGCTCACCGGCCAGCCGATCTGGCGCAACCGCCTCGCGGGCGTCGGCTACCTGCCCGTGGACGCGTGCCTGGCGCTCGGCATCACCGGTCCGCCGCTGCGCTCCGCGGGCCTGCCGTGGGACCTGCGCAAGGTCGAGCCGTACTCGGGGTACGAGAACTACGAGTTCGAGGTCCCCACCGCGAACGAGGCCGACTGCTTCGCCCGCTACCGCCTGCGGCTGGAGGAGATCCACCAGTCGCTCAAGATCGTCCGACAGGCGGTCGAGCGGCTGCGCGAGCCCGGCCCGGTCATGGTCGCCGACGCGAAGGTCGCCTGGCCCGCCCAGCTGACCATCGGCAGCGACGGCATGGGCAACTCGCTGGAGCACGTCCGCAAGATCATGGGCCAGTCCATGGAGTCCCTCATCCACCACTTCAAGCTGGTGACCGAGGGCTTCCACGTGCCCGCCGGGCAGGTGTACGTGCCCGTCGAGTCGCCGCGCGGCGAGCTGGGCTTCCACGTCGTCTCCGACGGCGGCACCAGGCCCATGCGCGTGCACGTGCGCGAACCCAGCTTCGTGAACCTCCAGGCGATGCCCGCGATGTGCGAGGGCGGCATGGTCGCCGACGTGATCGCCGCGGTGGCCTCCCTCGACCCGGTGATGGGTGGGTGTGACCGATGACCCAGATTCAGGAACCCGAGACCGCGGGCGAGCAGGGCCCCGGCGCGGTCGTCTTCGACCAGGGGACCACCGACCGGGCGCGGGCGATCATCGCCCGCTACCCGGTGCCCAGGTCCGCGCTGCTGCCGATGCTGCACCTCGTGCAGTCGGTCGAGGGGCACGTCAGCACGGCGGGCATCGCCTTCTGCGCCGACCTGCTCGACCTGACCGCCGCCGAGGTCAGCGCGGTCGCGACCTTCTACACGATGTACAAGCGCAAGCCCTGCGGCGAGCACCTGGTGAGCGTGTGCACCAACACGCTGTGCGCGGCGCTCGGCGGCGACGACATCTACGCGAGGCTGCGCGACCACCTCGGCGCGGACGGCAAGCCGCTCGGCCACGAGGAGACCTCCGGCGAGCCCGGCGCGCCCGGCTCCATCACGCTGGAGCACGCCGAGTGCCTCGCGGCCTGCGACCTCGCCCCGGTGGTGCAGGTCAACTACGAGTACTTCGACAACCAGACGCCCGACGGCGCGCTGGAGATGGTGAAGTCCCTGCAGGCGGGGGAGAAGCCGCACCCGACGCGCGGCGCCCCGCTGACCGACTTCCGGCAGGCCGAGCTCCAGCTCGCGGGCTTCTTCGAGGGCAGGGACGCCGACCTGGACGGCCCGTCCGCCGCCCCCGAGACGCTGCGCGGAGCCTCCCTGGCGGCCGAGCGCGGCTGGACCGCGCCCGCCATGCCGGAGAAGGCGGAGTTCCCGCCGCTGCCGGAGAAGAAGTAGGTGAGTGAGATGGTCGACAACCTGACTCCCGTCCTCACCAAGCGCTGGCTGTCGCCGCGCTCGTGGACGCTGAAGACCTACGAGCAGCTGGAGGGGTACACGGCGCTGCGCAAGGCGCTGAAGGTCCACCCCGACCAGCTCATCCAGCAGTGCAAGGACTCCGGGCTGCGCGGTCGCGGCGGTGCGGGCTTCCCCACGGGCATGAAGTGGGGCTTCATCCCGCAGGGCGACGGCAAGCCGCACTACCTCGTCATCAACGCGGACGAGGGCGAGCCCGGCACCTGCAAGGACATCCCGCTGATGATGGCCGACCCGCACTCGCTGGTCGAGGGCATCATCATCACCTCCTACGCCATCCGGGCCAACTTCGCCGCCATCTACGTGCGCGGCGAGGTGCTGCACGTCATCCGCAGGCTCAACGCCGCCGTGCGCGAGGCCTACGAGGCGGGCTACCTCGGCAAGGACATCCTCGGCAGCGGCTTCGACCTGGACCTCGTCGTCCACGCGGGCGCGGGCGCCTACATCTGCGGCGAGGAGACCGCGCTGCTCGACTCCCTCGAAGGGCGCCGTGGCCAGCCCAGGCTCAAGCCGCCGTTCCCGGCGACCGCGGGCCTGTACGCCTCGCCCACCGTGGTGAACAACGTCGAGACCATCGCGTCGGTTCCCTACGTGGTCAACGGCGGCTCCGACTGGTTCCGCAGCATGGGCCGCGACCGCTCGCCCGGCCCGAAGATCTACTCGCTGTCCGGCCACGTCGAGCGGCCCGGCCAGTACGAGGCGCCCATGGGCACCACGCTGCGCACGCTGCTGGAGATGGCGGGCGGCATGAAGGACGGCATCCCGCTGAAGTTCTGGACGCCGGGCGGCTCGTCCACCCCGCTGTTCACCGCGGAGCACCTCGACGTGCCGCTCGACTTCGAGGGCGTCGCCGAGGCGGGCTCCATGCTCGGCACCACGGCCGTCCAGATCTTCAACGAGACCGTGTCGGTCCCGTGGGCGGTCATGAAGTGGACCGAGTTCTACAAGCACGAGTCCTGCGGCAAGTGCACGCCCTGCCGCGAGGGCACCTACTGGCTGACCAAGACCCTGCAGCGGATGGTGCGCGGCGAGGGCACCCCGAGCGACATCGACACGCTGCTCGACGTCTGCTCGAACATCCTCGGGCGCTCCTTCTGCGCGCTCGGCGACGGCGCCGTCAGCCCGATCACCAGCGGCATCAAGTACTTCAAGGACGAGTTCCTGGCCCTGTGCGACAGCAACGCAGCCAAGCTCAAGGCCACCGAACTGGCGGGAGCAAGCGCATGACCATCGCGCCGGACAAGAGCTCGGAGGTCGTGGTCCCCGAGGGCCACGTCAAGCTCGTCATCGACGGGTCCGACGTCGTCGCCCCCAAGGGCGAGCTGCTGATCCGCACCGCGGAGCGGCTGGGCATCGTGGTGCCGCGCTTCTGCGACCACCCGCTGCTGGAGCCCGCTGGCGCCTGCCGCCAGTGCCTGGTCGAGGTCGAGATGGGCGGTCGGCCCATGCCGAAGCCGCAGGCCTCCTGCACCATGACCGTCGCCGACGGCATGGTCGTCAAGACCCAGCTCACCTCGCCCGTCGCCGACAAGGCGCAGCAGGGCGTGATGGAGCTGCTGCTGATCAACCACCCGCTGGACTGCCCGATCTGCGACAAGGGCGGCGAGTGCCCCCTGCAGAACCAGGCGCTCAAGCACGGCCGGGCCGACTCGCGGTTCGTCGAGCCGAAGCGGACCTTCCCCAAGCCGATCGCCATCTCCACCCAGGTGCTGCTGGACCGGGAGCGCTGCGTGCTCTGCCAGCGCTGCACCCGGTTCTCGGCGCAGATCGCGGGCGACCCGTTCATCGAGCTGCTGGAGCGCGGCGCGCAGCAGCAGATCGGCGTGGCCGAGGAGAAGCCGTTCCAGTCGTACTTCTCCGGCAACACCATCCAGATCTGCCCGGTCGGCGCGCTCACCAGCGCCGCCTACCGGTTCCGGGCCCGCCCGTTCGACCTGGTGTCCACCCCCGGCGTGTGCGAGCACTGCTCGTCGGGCTGCGCCGAGCGCACCGACTTCCGGCGCGGCAAGGTGCAGCGCAAGCTGGCGGGCGACGACCCCGAGGTCAACGAGGAGTGGATCTGCGACCGGGGCCGCTTCGCCTTTCGCTACGCCACCCAGGAGGACCGGTTCACCCGGCCCATGGTGCGCGACGAGAGCGGTGAGCTGCGGCCCTCCTCGTGGACCGAGGCGCTCCAGGTCGCCGCGAGGGGCCTCGCGCAGGCCCGCGACGGCAAGGGCGTCGGCGTGCTCGCGGGCGGTCGGCTCACGCTGGAGGACTCCTACGCCTACAGCAAGTTCGCCCGCATCGCGCTGCGCACCAACGACGTCGACTTCCGGGCCCGGCCGCACTCGGCCGAGGAGGTCGAGTTCCTGACCTCCACCGTGCTCGGCGTGACGCCGGAGACCGGCGGGGTGACCTTCAAGGGCATCGAGGCCGCGCCCGCCGCGCTGCTGGTCGCGTTCGAGCCCGAGGAGGAGGCCCCGGTCGTCTTCCTGCGGCTGCGCAAGGCCGCCCGCAAGCGCGGCACGAAGGTCTTCCACCTCGGCCAGTTCACCACCCCGGCCGTGGAGAAGACCCTCGGCACGCTGCTGGCCTGCGTGCCCGGCGGCGAGCCCGCCGCGCTGAACGCGCTGCCCGAGCACGCCGCCGACGTGGTGGAGCTGCTCGGCGAGCCCGGTTCGGTGATCATGGTCGGCGAGCGCGCCGCCGAGGTCCCCGGCCTGTACTCGGCGGTGGCCGCGCTGGCCAAGCGCACCGGGGCGAAGGTGGCCTGGGTGCCGCGCCGCGCCGGTGAGCGGGGCGCGCTCGAAGCCGGCCTGCTGCCGAACCTGCTGCCCGGCGGACGGCTCGTCTCGGACGCCGCCGCGCGCGCCGAGGTCGAGCAGGCGTGGGGCCTCGCGGCCGGTTCGCTGCCCGCCAAGCCCGGTCGCGACACCTCCGGCATCCTCGCCGAGGCCGCCTCGGGCGGGCTCGACGCGCTGCTGGTGGCGGGCGTCGACCCGTTCGACCTGCCCGACCCCGCGCTCGCCGAGCAGGCGCTGTCCGCCGCGAAGTTCGTGGTGAGCCTGGAGCTGCGGCCCAGCGCCGCGACCGCGCACGCCGACGTGGTGCTGCCGATCGCGCCCGCCGTGGAGAAGTCCGGCACGTTCCTCAACTGGGAGGGCCGCCGCCGCGAGTTCGCGCTGACCCTGGAGGGCACCGGCGCGCTGCCCGACGGCCGGGTGCTCGACACCCTGGCCGTCGAGATGGACGCCGACCTGTTCACCCAGACCCCCGCCGCCGCGGCCGCCGACCTCGCGCGCCTGGGCCGGGGCACCGTCCAGGCGGGCGCGCCGACGGTCAGCGCGCCGCTGCTGCCGCAGCCCAAGAGCGGGCAGGCGGTGCTGGCGACCTGGCGCAGGCTGCTGGACAACGGGTCCATGCAGGACGGCGAGCCGAACCTGAAGGGCACCGCCCGGCCCACGGCGGCCTGGCTGTCCGAGGCGACCGCGCGCGACCTGGGCGTCGTGCCCGGCGCCGAGGTCACCGTCTCGACCGAGCGGGGTGAGGTCGTGCTGCCCGTCGCGGTGGCGGACCTGCCCGACGGCGTCGTGTGGCTGCCCGGCAACTCGGGCGAGTCGACCGTTCGCCGGACCCTCGTGGCAGGCCACGGTTCCGTGGTGGCCGTTTCTCCCGGAGGCAGGGCATGAGCACGGCAGAACTCATCGCCGACGACCCGTTCTGGCTGGTCGTCGTCAAGGTCGTCGGCATCTTCGCCTTCCTGGTCCTCATGACCCTGTTCATGATCGTCTGGGAGCGCAAGGTCGTCGGGCGGATGCAGCAGCGCCCCGGCCCGAACCGCAACGGCCCCGGCGGCTGGCTCCAGTCGCTGGCCGACGGCATCAAGCTGGCGTTCAAGGAGGAGGTGCGCCCCGTCCTCGCGGACAAGTGGGTGTACTTCATCGCGCCGGTCATCGCCTGCGTCCCGGCCTTCACCGCCTTCTCGGTCATCCCGATCGGCGGCCAGGTCAGCATCTTCGGCGAGCAGACCGCCCTCCAGCTGGTCGACCTCCCGGTCGGCGTGCTGGTCGTGCTGGCCTGCTCCTCGATCGGCGTCTACGGCATCGTCCTCGGCGGCTGGTCCTCCGGCTCGCCCTACCCGCTGCTGGGCGCGCTGCGCTCGGCCGCGCAGGTGATCTCCTACGAGATCGCGATGGGCCTGTCGATCATCGCCGTGGTGATGAACTCCCGGTCGCTGTCCACCGCGGACATCGTCGACGCGCAGACCAGCGGCTGGTTCTTCTACCTGCTGCCGGTCAGCTTCGTCATCTACGTGATCTCCATGGTCGGCGAGACCAACCGCGCGCCCTTCGACCTCCCCGAGGCCGAGTCCGAGCTGGTCGGCGGTTTCCACACCGAGTACAGCTCGTTCAAGTTCGCGCTGTTCTTCCTCGCCGAGTACATCAACATGGTGACCGTCTCGGCGCTGGCGACCACGCTGTTCCTCGGCGGCTGGCGGTTCCCGTTCGTCGCCGACGACCACTTCCTGAACAACGGCTGGCTCGGCCTGGTCTGGTTCGTCCTCAAGACCCTGGCGTTCCTGTTCCTGTTCATCTGGCTGCGCGGCACGCTCCCCCGCCTGCGCTACGACCAGTTCATGCAGCTGGGCTGGAAGGTCCTCGTCCCGATCGCGCTGGTCTGGTTCGTCGCGGTGGCGTTCGCCCGCTACGTCCGCACCGAGATCGAGGCCGGGACGCTCGGGGCCCCGACCGTGCTGGCGGTGTTCGGCGCGGTGCTCGCGGCGGCCCTGCTGGTCGCGTTCCTGCTGCCGGACAACCGCGAGCGGGTCGACCCCGACGCGGTGCCGGTCACCGGTGGCGGCTTCCCCGTGCCCCCGCTGGACCTCGCAGTGCCCAAGCCGCCGCCCCGCCGCCAGGTGCGGGTGGCCGAGCTGCCCGACGGCAGCCCCGCCGGGAGCAACGGCTCTGCGGCCAAGGAGCCCGCAGCGGCAACGACCGCCAAGAAGGAGGCCAGCGATGGGGATGCTTGATCCCGTCAAGGGCTTCGGCGTGACCTTCTCGACGATGTTCAAGAAGGTCGTCACCGAGGAGTACCCCGAGGTCAAGAAGGTCACCGCGCCGCGGTACCACGGCCGCCACCAGCTCAACCGGCACCCGGACGGGCTGGAGAAGTGCGTCGGCTGCGAGCTGTGCGCCTGGGCCTGCCCCGCCGACGCGATCTTCGTCGAGGGCGGGGACAACACCGAGGAGGCCCGCTTCTCGCCCGGTGAGCGGTACGGCGCGGACTACCAGATCAACTACCTGCGGTGCATCGGCTGCGGCCTGTGCATCGAGGCGTGCCCCACCCGGTCGCTCACCATGACCAACGAGTTCGAGCTGGCGGACGACGACCGGCAGAAGCTCATCTTCACCAAGGAGGACCTGCTCGCCCCGCTGCTGCCGGGCATGGAGCAGCCGCCGCACCCCATGCGGCTCGGCTCCGACGAGCAGGACTACTACGTCAACGGCCCCGAGCTGGCCCGCAAGGCGGGCGTGCCCGACGGCGCGCTGGTGGAGAACGGTCCCGAGGAGGCGCGCAAGTGATCTCCCAGTTCCTGGCCCAGCCGGGGGTGGTCCAGCCCGCCGCGGACGTCGTGTCCACCGGCGAGGCCGTCGCCTTCTGGGTGCTCGGCCCGCTCGCCCTCGCGGGCGCGCTGGGGATGCTGTTCGCCCGCAACGCCGTGCACTCGGCGCTCTGGCTGGTCATGACCATGCTCAGCCTCGGCGGCCTGTACATGGTCCAGCAGGCGCCGTTCCTCGGCTTCGTGCAGATCATCGTCTACACCGGCGCGATCATGATGCTGTTCCTGTTCGTGCTGATGCTCGTCGGCAGGGACAGCTCCGACTCCGTCGTCGAGGTCCTGCGCGGCCAGCGGCTCGCCGCCGCCGTGCTCGGCCTCGGCTTCGGCGGCCTCGTGGTCGGCGCGCTCGCCCGCGCCCTCACCGAGGTCCAGGCGGTCGGCCTGGTGGAGCCCAACACCACCGGCGGCGGCAACGTCGCCAACATCGGCGCCCGGATCTTCACGGACTACCTGTTCCCCTTCGAGCTGACCTCGGCGCTGCTGATCACCGCCGCCGTCGGCGCGATGGTCCTGGCGTTCACCTCGAAGATCCGGGAGACCAAGAAGTCGCAGCGCGAGCTGGTCGTGGAGCGCTTCCGGGGCGACCGCCCCGGCTCGCTGCCCGGCCCCGGCGTGTTCGCCACCGCCAACTCGGTGGCCACTCCCGCGCTGCTCCCCGACGGTTCGGTCGCCAAGGAATCGCTGTCCGAGCTGATCGAGACGACCGACCGGTCGCGCCTCGACGAGGACGTCACGGACGTTGCGGGCAGCGGGCGCCAGGCGGACGCGCGCGCTCTTAAGGGAGAGTCGTGACCCCCACCTACTACCTGCTGCTCTCCGCCCTGCTGTTCAGCATCGGCGCGGTGGGCGTCCTCGTGCGGCGCAACGCCATCGTCGTGTTCATGTGCGTCGAGCTGATGCTCAACGCGGTGAACCTCACCCTGGTCACCTTCGCCCGCGTCAACGGGCAGCTCGACGGCCAGGTGATGGCGTTCTTCGTGATGGTGGTCGCCGCGGCCGAGGTCGTCGTCGGCCTGGCGATCATCATGGCGATCTTCAAGTCGCGTCGCTCGGCCTCGGTCGACGACTCCAACCTGCTGAAGTACTGAGAGGTCACCGGTGACGGAACCTGTTGACGCCGGCGGGATCGGTGCTCTCGCCTGGTTGCTCCTAGCACTCCCCGCGTTCGGCGCCGCCGTGCTCCTGCTCGGCGGCAAGCGCACCGACAGGTGGGGCCACCTGCTGGGCACCACCACCGTCGTCGCGTCGTTCGCCTACGGCCTCGCCCTGTTCTTCAGCACCCTCGGGCTCAGCCCCGAGGAGCGCTCCAGCGAGCTGCACCTGTTCGACTGGGTGCCGGTCGAGGCCCTGAACGTCGAGTTCGCGCTTCGGCTCGACCCGCTGTCGCTGACCTTCGTGCTGCTGATCACCGGCGTCGGCTCCCTGATCCACGTCTACTCGATCGGCTACATGGCGCACGAGGCGGGCAGGCGCAAGTTCTTCGCCTACCTGAACCTCTTCGTGGCCGCCATGCTCCTGCTGGTGCTGGGCAACGGCTTCGTGACCCTGTACTTCGGCTGGGAGGGCGTCGGTCTCGCCTCGTACCTGCTCATCGGCTGGTACCAGCACAAGCCCGAGGCGGGCAGCGCGGCCAAGAAGGCGTTCCTGATGAACCGGGTCGGCGACCTGGGCCTCGCGATCGCCATCTTCATCATGTTCAAGGAGCTGGGCACCACCCAGTACACCGAGGTGTTCTCCCGCGTCGACGAGCTGTCGTCCGGGACGGTCCTGGCCATCACGCTCCTGCTGCTGCTCGGCGCGTGCGGCAAGTCCGGCCAGTTCCCGCTCCAGGCGTGGCTCCCGGACGCCATGGCGGGCCCCACCCCGGTGTCGGCGCTCATCCACGCCGCGACCATGGTCACGGCGGGCGTCTACCTCGTCGCCCGCTCCAACCCGCTCTACAACCTCACCGAGGACGGCCGCCTGGTCGTCATGGCCATCGGCGCGTTCACGCTGCTGATCGGCTGCCTCATCGGCTGCGCGTACGACGACTTCAAGAAGGTCCTGGCCTACTCGACGGTCAGCCAGATCGGCTACATGGTCCTGGCCGTCGGCCTCGGCCCGTTCGGTTACGCGCTCGGCATCATGCACCTGATCACGCACGGCTTCTTCAAGGCGGGCCTGTTCCTCGGCGCCGGTTCGGTCATGCACGGCATGAACGACGAGGGCGACATCCGCCGCATGGGCGGCCTGGCCAAGAAGATGCCGATCACCTTCGCCACCTGGGCGCTGGGCTACCTGGCGCTCATCGGCTTCCCGTTCCTGTCCGGCTACTTCTCGAAGGACGCCATCATCGCGGCGGCCTTCAGCGAGCACGGCTGGCGCGGCTGGGTGTTCGGCGGCGTCGCGGCGCTGGGCGCGTTCCTGACCGCGTTCTACATGACCCGCCTGCTGGTCCTGGTGTTCCTGGGCGAGCCCCGCTGGGAGGACCTCAAGTCGGCGGACGGCCGCGCGTACCACCCGCACGAGTCGCCGGTCAGCATGACCGCGCCGATGGTCGTGCTGGCGATCGGCTCGGTCGGCGCGGGCTTCTTCCTCAGCAGCGGCGACAACCTCGCGAACTGGCTGGCCCCCGTGGTCGGCGAGCTGCAGGAGCAGCACGGCGTGCTCGGCCACGGCGCGGTCAACGCCCTCGTCCTCGCCCTCTCGGCGGCGGGCGCGGTCCTGGCCTACCTGGTCTTCGGCCGCAAGCCGCAGCCGGTGGAGCGCCCCGAGCGGGTGTCCTTCCCGGTCCGCGCCGCGCGCGCCGACCTGTACGGGAACGCGCTCAACGAGGCGCTGTTCGCGCGTCCGGGCACCTGGCTGACCCGCGCGCTGGTGTTCGTGGACAACAAGGGCGTCGACGGGCTGGTCAACGGCTCCGCGGCGCTGCTGGGCGGTAGCTCGGGCAGGCTGCGCAGGCTGCAGACCGGCTTCGTGCGCTCCTACGCGCTCTCGATGCTCCTGGGTTCGATCTTCGTCCTGGGCGCGCTGCTGATGGTGAGGTTCTCGTGAGCTGGACCTTGATCGCAATGCTCCTGCTGCCGCTGGTCGGCGGCCTGGTCGTGGTGCTGCTGCGCGGCGACGACCGCCTCGCCAAGATCGCCGCCCTGGCGTTCTCGCTCGGCGAGCTCGTGCTCGCCGGGCTGGCCTGGGCCGCCTACGAGCCGGGGGGCGACCGCCTCCAGCTGACCAGCTCGGTCGAGTGGATCCCGAACTTCGGGGTGCACCTGTCGTTCGGCGTGGACGGCATCGCGCTGGTGATGATCGCCCTGATCGCCTTCCTGGTGCCGGTGGTCATCGGCGGCTCCTGGGCGGACAAGCTGCCCGAGGGCCGCACGGCGGGCGGCTTCTTCGCGCTGCTGCTGGTCATGGAAGCGGGCATGGTCGGCGTCTTCGCCGCCACGGACGTCTTCCTGTTCTACGTGTTCTTCGAGGGCGTCCTCGTCCCCATGTACTTCCTCATCGGCCGCTTCGGCGGCGCGAACCGGCAGTACGCGGCGATGAAGTTCTTCCTCTACTCGCTGCTCGGCGGGCTCGTCATGCTCGCGTCGGTGATCGGCCTGTACGTCACCAGCGCGCAGACCCTGGGCAAGGGCACGTTCGACTGGGCCACGCTCGTCACCGCGACGCGCGAGGCCCCGCTGTCCACCCAGATCTGGCTGTTCCTCGGCTTCTTCGTGGCCTTCGCCATCAAGGCGCCGCTGGTCCCGCTGCACACCTGGCTCCCCGACGCCGGTGCGGAAGCGCCGGTCGGCGCGGGCGTGCTGCTCGTCGGCGTGCTCGACAAGATCGGCACCTTCGGCTTCCTGCGCTACTGCCTGCCGCTGTTCCCGGCGGCCAGCAAGGAGCTCGCGCCGCTGGTGCTGGTGCTCGCGGTGGTCGGCATCATCTACGGCTCGCTGCTCGCCGTCGGCCAGTCCGACATGAAGCGGTTCGTGGCCTACACCTCGATCGCGCACTTCGGCTTCATCGCGCTGGGCATCTTCGCGTTCAGCTCGCAGGCGGGCGCGGGCTCGGTGCTCTACATGGTCAACCACGGCATCTCCACCGGCATGGTGTTCCTGGTCGTGGGCATGGTCATGGCGCGCGGCGGCTCCCGCCTGATCGAGGACTACGGCGGCATGGCGAAGCTCACCCCCGTGCTCGCGGGGCTGTTCTTCATCGCGGGCCTGTCCTCGCTGGCGCTGCCCGGCACCAGCTCGTTCGTCAGCGAGTTCCTGGTGCTGATCGGCTCGTTCCCGAACGAACCGGTCTACACCGTCATCGCGGCGCTCGGCATGGTGCTCGCCGCGCTGTACATCCTCTGGCTCTACCAGCGGATCTTCCAGGGCCCGGTGCGCGGCACCGCGCTGATCGGGGCGACCGGCGGCCCCGGAGCCACCACCGACCCCGAGCGCGCGAGCGTCCCCGACCTGAACAAGCGGGAGATCGCGGTCCTCGCGCCGATGGTGGCGCTGATCCTGGTGCTCGGCTTCTACCCGAAGCCGGTGTTGGACGTGATCACCCCGTCCGTCGGGGCGACGCTCAGCGAGGTCGGGGTGGCCGACCCGGTCGCGCAGGAAGGCAAGTGACGTGACGACGATCCTCGCTCAAGTGGAGCGGCTCACCGTCCCGGAGATCGACTACGGGGCCGTCGCGCCCGTGCTCGTCATCCTCGGCGCCGCCTGCGTCAGCGTGCTGCTGGAGGCGTTCCTGCCCAAGCAGTCCCGCTGGCCCGCCCAGGTCGTGCTCACCGTGCTCGCGCTCGCGGGCGCGGCGGGCGCGCTCATCGTGCACGGCGGCGCGGCCGACACCGTCGACCGCGGGGTGGTGACCTTCTCGGGCGCCATCGCGGTCGACCCGCCGGTGGTCTTCCTGTGGGGCACGCTGCTGCTGCTCGCGGTCGGCTCGCTGCTGCTCATCGCCGACCGCTCGGTCGAGCCCGGCGGCGCGTTCGCCCCCGAGCCGCAGGCCGGTGGCCCCGGCGGCGGCGCGGGCGGTGGCGGCGCCGTGGTGACGAAGGCGCGCGCGGTCGCCTCGGTCATGCAGACCGAGGTGTTCCCGCTCACCCTGTTCGCCCTCGGCGGCATGATGGTCTTCGTCGCGGCGAACGACCTGCTCACCATGTTCATCGCGCTGGAAGTGCTCTCGCTGCCGCTGTACCTGCTGTGCGGCCTCGGCCGCCGTCGCCGCCTGCTCTCGCAGGAGGCCGCGGTGAAGTACTTCCTGCTCGGCGCGTTCGCCTCGGCGTTCTTCCTCTACGGCGTCGCGCTGCTCTACGGCTACTCCGGCTCGGTCAAGCTGGCGGACATCGCCACCGCGACCGCCGCGACCGACCGGTCCGACACGCTGCTGTACGCGGGCTTCGGCCTGCTGGTGGTGGGCCTGCTGTTCAAGGCCTCGGTCGGCCCGTTCCACGCCTGGACCCCGGACGTCTACCAGGGCGCCCCGACCCCGGTCACCGCCTTCATGGCGGCCTGCACCAAGGTCGCGGCCTTCGGCGGCATCCTGCGGGTGCTGCACGTGGCCTTCGAGGGCTCCAGCTGGGAGTGGAACGTCGTCCTGGCGGTCCTCGCGGGCGTGTCGATGGTCATCGGCGCGGTGCTGGGCCTGACCCAGACCGACGTCAAGCGCATGATCGCCTACTCCTCGGTGGCGCACGCGGGCTTCCTGCTCGTCGGCGCGATCGCGCTCACCCCCGAGGGCCTGTCGGCGACCATGTTCTACCTCGCGGCCTACGGCTTCACCACGATCGCCGCGTTCGGCGTGGTCAGCCTGGTCCGCAACGCCGACGGCGAGGCCACCCACCTGTCCCAGTGGGCCGGGCTGGCCAAGCGCTCGCCGATCACGGCCGCGGTCTTCACGCTCCTGCTGCTCGCCCTCGCGGGCATCCCGTTCACCAGCGGGTTCATCGGCAAGTTCGTGGTGTTCGCGGCGGCGATCGACGCGGGCATGGCCCCGCTCGTGGTGTTCGCGCTGGTGGTGAGCGCCATCGCGGCGTTCTTCTACCTGCGGGTGATCGTGCTGATGTACTTCAGCGAGCCCGCGGCGGACGGCCCGACCGTGACCGTCCCCGGCGCCTTCACCACCGCGTCGATCACGCTCGGCGCGGTGATCACGCTGGTGCTCGGGGTCTGGCCCGCCTTCGCCCTCGATTGGGCGGGGTCCGGCCAGTTCATCTTCTAGTCGGTACGTAGGCTTCCAACCGTGACCAGTAGCGAGCGGGCGGGGACGGGGTTCCGGTTTGCGGACCCCGTGCTCGCGGAGGTTGTGCAGAGCGGCCTGGACGAGGTCGAGGGGATCCTGCGGGAGGTCGTCCGCAGCGAGTTCAACCCGGTGATGGAGACCTCGCTGCACCTGGTGGAGGCGGGTGGCAAGCGCATCCGCCCCCTCTTCACGATCCTGGCCGCCCAGTTCGGCCCGTCCTGGGACCGGGAGAGCGTCGTCAAGGCCGCCGCGGTGGTCGAGCTGACCCACCTGGCGACCCTGTACCACGACGACGTCATGGACGAGGCCACCATGCGCCGGGGCGCGGCGTCGGCCAACGCCAAGTGGAACAACAGCATCGCCATCCTCACCGGCGACTACCTGTTCGCCCACGCCTCGACGCTGGTCGCCGACCTCGGGACGGAGGCGGCCAGGACCATCTCGCGCACGTTCGGCGAGCTGGTCACCGGCCAGATGCGCGAGACCATGGGCCCCCGCGAGGGCGAGGACCCGGTCGAGCACTACCTGACCACGATCGCCGAGAAGACCGGCTCCCTGATCGCCACCGCGGCCCGCTTCGGCGGCATGTTCTCGGACGCGACCGAGGAGCAGGTCGCGGCGCTCCAGGCGTACGGCGACGTGATCGGCTCGGCGTTCCAGATCTCCGACGACGTGATCGACATCGCGTCGCCGCCGGAGGAGTCGGGCAAGACGCCGGGCACCGACCTGCGCGAGGGCGTCAAGACGCTGCCCATGCTGTACGCGCTGCAGGACGAGCCGGACTCGCGGCTGGCCAGGCTGCTCGCCGCCCCGATCGAGGACGACGCGGAGGTCCTGGAGGCCCTGGAGCTGCTCAGGGCGTCCTCCGGGCTCCAGCGGGCCAGGGAGACCCTGGACGAGTACGCCGACCGCGCCAGGAGCTGCCTGGCGGTCCTCCCGGAGGGCCGGGCGCGCGACGCGCTGGAGTCGGTGAGCGAGTACGTGGTCAGCAGGTCCCGCTAGTCGGGGCCGGGAGCGCCGGGGTGACCCGGTGTGATCCTCCGGAACGGCGTCCCGCACCGCGCGGGGCGCCGTTCCGGCGTTCGGACCGTCGGAGCGGGTGGTTCGCGGCGCGGTTTTCCGCAGTTCCCCGTGAGAGCCCGATCACACCGGCGGGGCGACCGCCACGACCCTGCGCTGCTTGCGCGCGCGCACCAGCGCGTCACCGGTGAAAAGCAACAACGCGACCCACACCATTGCGAACCCGAACCAGCGCGACGCGGGCATCGGCTCGCGCATCACGAATACGCCCCACGCGAACTGCAACACCGGCGCCAGGTACTGGAGCATCCCCAGGGTGATCATGGGAATCCGGCGCGCTCCCGCACCGAAGAGCATCAGCGGGACGGCGGTCACCAAACCCGTCGACACCATCAACGCGGTGTGCGCCGCGCCGTGCCCGGTGAACGTCCCCGCCGAGCCCAACCACAACAGGTAACCGAGAGCCACCGGCGTCATCACCGCGCTCTCCGCGGTGAGGCTCGCGGTGGAATCCAGCGGCACGGTTTTCTTGATCAATCCGTAGAACGCGAATGAGCACGCGAGCGCCAGCGAGATCCACGGCAGCGTTCCGTAGTCGACCGCCAGCACCACCACGGCCGCGCCTGCCACGCCGATCGCCGCGTGCTGCGCGGGCCGCAGCCGCTCCCGCAGCACCAGCACCGCCAGCAGCACGCTGAACAGCGGGTTGATGAAGTAGCCCAGGGCCGCCTCGACCACCCGGCCGCTGTTGACGGCGTAGATGTAGACGCCCCAGTTGACGGCGATGAGCGCGGACGCGGCGGTGACCAGCAGCCACGAGCGCGGGGGCAGTCCGCGCAGCGCGCCCCACCTGCCCAGCGCGGCTGTGACGAGAGCCATGAACAGCAGCGACCACACGATGCGGTGGGCCAGCAGCTCGACCGCTCCGGCTGCCGCGAGGAGGGGCCAGTAAGCGGGCACCACACCCCAGAGCACGTATGCTCCTACGCCGTAAGCGATTCCCCTGTTCGTGTCGTTGGTGTTCGACGAGATCGAGCTGGAGTTCGTCAACGGCGTCACCGGCATACTGTACGCCTGGTATTTCGGCTGGTCCGTTGAGCTGAATGACCTACCATTTGAGGAGCTGCGAGTTCCGGGCAGCCGCAGGTGGTTGAGCGGGGGATCGAGGTAGCTTTACACCGCTCCACTTCCGGGTGAGTCCTGATGGTGGCGGAGCGTGTCGGGATTTCAGGCAGTTCGTGCGGTCGGAGGGTATCCCGTGATGTGGCTGTTCGGGCAGGTGTGGCTGTGGAGCCTGCTGGCCTTCCTCGCAGGTGTGCTGCTGACGTGGTTCGTCCTCGTGCGCCCCGTGAAGCGCGAGGTGGCCGAGCTGGAGCGCAAGCTGCGCGCCGCGACCTCGGTGGACCGCGCCGCGAGCCGGACGCAGGTCGCGTCCCCGGCGCGCGACGAGTTCGACGACTGGCACTCCCCCCTCGCCGACGAGGAGGAGCGCTTCGACGCGACCCCGACCCGGCGGGAGGACCGCGCCTCGCTGCTCGACCTCGGCTCGGGCCGGGACGCGCGGGACGAGGACGGCGCCGCGGGCCACGACGCCCCTGGGCACGACGCCCCTGGGCACGACGCCGCGGAGCGCGACGCGGACGAGCGCGAGCAGGACGAGCGCGGCTTCGACCCCTTCGAGCGGGCGGGCGACCGCGGCGACATCGGCGACCGCCTCGGCGGCTCGCCCACCGGCACCGCGATGATGCCCAAGCCCGTTCCGCCCTCGGACGAGGAGCGGGACAAGCCGGTGCTGACCCGGCTGGACGTGCCGAGGCCGGTCCCCGCGCGGGACGAGGACGAGCCGCGCGCGGAGAAGCTGCCCGCCGAGGAGACGCACGTGCTCGCGCCGGTGCGGCTGCCCGCCGACCACCAGCCGCCCGCGCCCCACCGGTCCGACGCGTTCGACCCGGACGCCCAGGACGAGGAGGGCAACCCGGAGATCACCACGCGCGCCGAGCGCCGCGCGGCCAACGAGGAGACCACCCTCATCCCGGCTAAGGAGCTGGCCGACGCGATCGCCGAGGTGGACAGCCCGCGCGACCTGCACGACGAGGACCGCTGGCCGGAGACCGACCAGACCGGCGAGTACCCGGCCGTGCGCGGCGGCGACCTGGGCGGCGAGTTCGGCGGCGAGCTGGGCGGCGAGGCCCCCAGGGGCGGCGACCTGGCCGCGGGGCCGACGGTCTACCACTCCCCGGTGGACGCGGACGAGCGCGAGGACCACGACGACCGCTTCGCCGGTGACGGGTTCGACGCCGAGCGGACCGAGGTGCGCGCCCCCGTGGCCGCCGACGACCTGGACGACGCCCGCACCGAGGTCCGCCCGCTGGAGGCCGACCCGGAGCACGCGCTGCCCGGCAGGGCGCAGCGCCCCCTCCGCGACCCGGAGGCCGACCGCATCGCGTTCGAGGAGTCGCTGGCCGCGCAGGCCCGCCAGGACGCGGCCGACGACCGCGCCGACCGGGTGGGCGCCCCCACCGAGACGCTGGCCCCCGTCGCGGGCCACGACCTGGACGAGCGCGGCTTCGCCGACGACCTCGACCACCACGACGACCGCGGCTTCGAGGGCCGGGGTCTCGACGGGCCGGACCTCGACGACCGCGACCTCGGCGGCCACGGCCTCGACCGCCACGACCTCGATGGCCGCGGCCTCGACCGCCACGACCTCGACCGCCACGAGCTCGACGAGCGCGGCGCGCACGCCGACGACCGCTCGCGCGGCGAGCTGGTCGCCGACGCCGACGACCGCCGCTACGAGGACGACTACGAGCCCGTCGACCTGCCCAAGCGGGACCGGGGCGCGAGCGACCGGGGCATGTTCGGCCACTCCGAGCCCGTCGCCGACGAGCGCGACCTGTTCGAGATGACCGACCCGAGCTCCCAGGGCGTCGACCTGTTCGCGCGCCCCGAGGAGCCCGAGGACGAGCCGGAGGCCCCGAAGTCCGAGCTGGAGGCGTTCTGGGCGTCCAGGACCCCGCCGCTGGAGGACGACCGGCCCGCGCCGACCCCCGCGCCCGCCCCGGCGCACGTCGAGCCCGAGCCCGAGTCCGACCTCGGCCTGGTGAGCAGGCACAGCCTGCCCGACCCGGAGTCGGAGGCCGAGCCCGACCTCGAACCGGTCAGCAGGCACAGCCTCCCGGACCCCGAGCCGGAGCCCGAGGCGGCGCCCCTCCCGGTGCGCCCCGCGCGGCCGAAGACCCCCGCCGCCGCCGAGGAGAAGCCGAAGCCGAAGCGCTCGCTGTTCGAGCCGCTGGCCGAGGAGGAGGTCCTGGAGTCGGAGCCGGTCACCCCGGCCACCCCGGCGCCCAAGGCCCCCGCCGCCGCGAAGGCCTACGACGACCAGCCGTTCGTGCCGACCCTGTCGCCCGAGCTGCTCGCGGCCGAGCAGACGGCGGCCGAGCTGGCCGCCGACGCGTCCCGGAAGCAGGCGGCGAGCGGCCTGCCGCAGCGCCCGGTGAAGTCGCAGAGCAGCTTCCCGAAGCCGCAGCAGCCGCTGATCCCGCCGGTGAAGTCCACCAGCCCGCCCCCGGCGCGCCCGATGCGCCCGAGGCCGGTCGGCTTCAGCCCCACCACCGGTGGCGGCGGCCAGGAGACGGCCTCGTCCCGCTACCAGCAGCCGGAGGGCTTCAACCCGCGCTCCCCGTTCGGGCCCGGCTCGGTGCTGCCCAAGTCCGACGGCAAGGCGCCCGCGCCGGAGTTCGTGGTGAAGGCGACCCTGACCGGCCGCCGGTACTTCACGGACACGTCCGCGAACTTCCGCGAGACGCGCGCCGACGTGTGGTTCCGGACCACCTCGGACGCCGAGAAGGCCGGGTTCCACAAGGCCCCGTGACGGGCTGGGCGCGAAGCGCGGAAGGGGCTCCCCGAGCGTTCGGGGAGCCCCTTCCGGCGTTCTCGCGCCCCGAGCGGCGTCACGCCACCGTCCAGGTGTCCTTCCCGCGCAGCAGCGCCGCGAGGTTCGCCGGTCGGGCCGCCTTGGCCCGCTCGACCTGCGCCCGCGCCGCGTCGTCGTACGTCTCCCGCGCCGACCGCCGGAACACGCCGGTCACCACGTGCGCCAGGTCCTGCGTCGACAGCCGCGACAGCGCGAAGCCCAGCTCCAGGTCGCCCGCGTCGTGCACCACCACGTCCGCCGCGTCCACCTCGGACGTGCGCGCCACCGCCAGCCCGAACCCGCGCCGCACCACCGCGTGCTCGCCGCCGCCGAACACGATCGGCTTCCCGTGCTCCACCGGGATGATCCGCTGGGCCGCCGAGTCGGCGTCCTTGAGCACGTCGAACGCGCCGTCGTTGAAGATCGGGCAGTTCTGGTAGATCTCCACCAGCGCCGACCCCCGGTGCTCGGCGGCCTGCCGCAGCACGTCGGTCAGCCCCACCCGGTCCGAGTCCATCGCCCGGCCCACGAACGAGGCCTCCGCGCCCAGCGCCAGCGACACCGGGTTGAACGGGTGGTCCAGCGACCCGGACGGCGTGGACTTGGTGACCTTGCCCGCCTCCGAGGTCGGCGAGTACTGGCCCTTGGTGAGCCCGTAGATCCGGTTGTTGAACAGCAGGATCTTCAGGTTCACGTTGCGCCGCAGCGTGTGGATCAGGTGGTTGCCGCCGATGGACAGCGCGTCGCCGTCCCCGGTCACCACCCACACCGACAGGTCAGGCCGCGCCACCGCCAGCCCGGTGGCGATCGCGGGCGCCCGGCCGTGGATGGAGTGCATCCCGTAGGTGTTCATGTAGTACGGGAACCGCGACGAGCAGCCGATCCCCGACACGAACACGATGTTCTCGCGCTTGAGCCCCAGCGTCGGCAGGAACGACTGCACGGCGTTGAGCACCACGTAGTCCCCGCAGCCGGGGCACCAGCGGACCTCCTGGTCCGACTTGTAGTCCTTGGCCTTCTGCGGCCCGTCCTCGGTGGGCACCCCGCCCAGTCCGGGAAGGCCGAGGTCGATCGCGGTCACGCGGACACCCCCTGGATCACGTCGGACAGCACGCCCTGCAACTCCTCCGCCTTGAACGGCAGCCCCTGCACCTTCGTGTGCGAGACGACGTCCACGAGGTAGCGGGCGCGCAGCAGCAGCGCCAGCTGCCCCAGGTTCATCTCCGGCACGACGACCCGGTCGTAGCGGGCCAGCACCTCGCCGAGGTTCGCCGGGAACGGGTTCAGGTGCCGCAGGTGGGCGTGCGCCACCGACAGCCCCTGCTTGCGCACCCGCCGCGCCGCCGCGCCGATCGGCCCGTACGACGAGCCCCAGCCGACCACCAGCACCCGCGCCCGGCCGCCGGGGTCGTCGACGACCACGTCGGGCACCCGGATGCCGTCGACCTTGCGCTGCCGCAGCCGCACCATGTGGTCGTGGTTGGCCGGGTCGTAGGAGATGTTGCCGGTGCCGTCGGCCTTCTCCAGCCCGCCGATGCGGTGCTGGAGCCCCGGCGTGCCCGGCACCGCCCACGGCCGCGCCAGCGTCTCCGGGTCCCGCAGGTACGGCCAGAACGTCCCGTCCGGCGCGTTGGGCTCGGTCGCGAACGCCACCGACAGGTCGGGCAGCGACTCGACGTCCGGCACCAGCCACGGCTCGGAGCCGTTCGCGATCGCGCCGTCCGACAGCAGCAGCACCGGCGTCCGGTACTCCAGCGCGATCCTGGCCGCCTCCAGCGCCACGTCGAAGCAGTCGGCGGGGGAGAGCGGGGCGATCACCGGCACCGGCGACTCGCCGTTGCGGCCGAACATGGCCTGGAGCAGGTCGGCCTGCTCGGTCTTGGTCGGCAGGCCGGTCGACGGCCCGCCGCGCTGCACGTCGATCACGACCAGCGGCAGCTCGGTCATCACGGCCAGGCCGATGGTCTCGGACTTGAGCGCGATGCCGGGGCCGGACGTGGAGGTCACGCCGAGCGCGCCGCCGTAGGACGCGCCGAGCGCGGCGCCGATGCCCGCGATCTCGTCCTCGGCCTGGAGCGTGGTGACGCCGAACTCCTTGTGCTTGGACAGCTCGTGCAGGATGTCCGAGGCCGGGGTGATCGGGTAGGTGCCCAGCACCACCGGCAGCCCGGAGCGCTGGCCCGCGGCCACCACCCCGTACGCCAGCGCGGTGTTGCCGGTGATCTGCCGGTAGGTGCCGCGCGCCAGCTTCGCCGGGGCCACCTCGTAGGTCACCGCGAACGACTCGGTCGTCTCGCCGTAGTTCCACCCGGCCCGGAACGCCAGCACGTTGGCCTCGGCGATGTCGGGCTTGCGCGCGAACTTCTCCCGCAGGAACCGCTCGGTGCCCTCGGTCGGCCGGTGGTACATCCAGGAGAGCAGGCCGAGCGCGAACATGTTCTTCGCCCGCTCGCCGTCCTTCTTGCCGAGGCCCGTGGACTCGACCGCGCCGAGCGTGAGCGTGCCCATGGCGACCTCGTGCACCTGGTACGAGGACAGCGAGCCGTCCTCCAGGGGGTTGGCCGGGTAGCCGACCTTGGTGAGGTTGCGCTTGGAGAACTCGTCGGTGTTGACGATCAGGGTGCCGCCCACCGGCAGGTCCGCGATGTTCGCCTTGAGCGCGGCCGGGTTCATCGCCACGAGCACGTCGGGGCGGTCGCCGGGGGTGAGGATGTCGTAGTCGGCGAAGTGCAACTGGAACGAGGAGACGCCGGGCAGGGTGCCCTGGGGCGCCCGGATCTCGGCGGGGAAGTTCGGCAGGGTCGCGAGGTCGTTGCCGAACGCGGCGGCCTCGGAGGTGAACCGGTCGCCGGTCAACTGCATCCCGTCGCCCGAGTCGCCCGCGAAGCGGATCACCACTCGGTCCAGCCTGCGGACCTCGGGACCACCGGTCGAGGCGCCGCTGTCCAGGTCGCTAGTCATCTCCTGAGCCGATCCCTCTCTCGCGGAAGCAGGGGCGGGAGGGGCGCCCGCCCCGACACCCGAGGGTAGTCCTGCGCGGTGTGGGGAATTTCTCGTGCTTTCGGAGGGTGGGAAAGACCGAAGTCCTGTGGCGCACGGGACTGGTGTGGTACGGCCTTCGATCGTTCACCCCCCCGCACGGTTGCGGTCCGTGCGCGGATTTCGGGGACAACGCTACTACCCGTGATCAAAGGGGTGTGAAGGTGCGCCCCGTCACGTCCGCCCGCCCCGGCCCGCCTTCGCCTCGGCGAGCCTGGCCGCGAACTCGGGGGAGGCCGTGGAGGCGGCCTGCGGGCCCAGCTCCGCCTCCACCGCGGGCGCGTGGGCGGGCAGCGCGGAGGTGGCGCGGATCGTGGCCTTGGTCACCCGGACCAGCTCGCGCGGGGCCTCGGCGGTGGCCTTCAGCAGGTCGACGGCCGAGGCGACCAGCTCGTCGTGCCCGCCGTCGACCCGGTCCCAGGCCAGGCCGCGCCGCACCGCCGCGTCCGCGTCGAGCACCTGGCCCAGCAGCACCATCGCGGCCACGGCCTGCGGGCCCGCGACCCGCTCCAGCAGCCAGGTCATGCCGCCGCCGGGGTGGATGCCCAGGCGCAGGAAGCGGGCGTCGAAGCGGGCCCTCGGGCCGACCAGCCGCACGTCGCAGGCCAGCGCCAGGTTCAGCCCCGCCCCGACGGCCGCGCCGCCCACGGCCGCCACGGTCGGCAGCGAGCAGTTCGCGACGGCCAGGAACCCGGCGTAGATGCGCCGCAGCCCCTCCTCGCGGGCCTCGCCGAGCGCGGTCAGGTCCGCGCCCGCGCAGAACGCCGGGGGAGCGCCGGTGACCACGAGGGCGTTGACGTCCGGGTCGGCCTCGCACGCGGCGACGGCGTCGGCCAGCTCGCGGGACAGGGCCTCGGTGAGCGCGTTGCGGCGGTCCGGGTCGTGCACGGTCAGGACGGCGACGTGGTCGGAGCGGTCCAGCAGCACCTCGGGCATGGGGCGACTCTACGGAGCGCGGTGGTCGCCCGAACCCCCGTCGGTGCGGCTAGGGGGTGGTCAGGGGGTGTGCCGCCGCCGGTGAGGGGGGCGCGGAGAGGCTTCGGCGGGGTTGCGCGGCGCGGGCGGCTGTGCGTCGCGGGCCCGCGCGTCGCGGCTCAGGGCGCCTGCGGTCGGTCGAGCAGGCGGGACAGCACGACGGTCGACACCGTCCGGTCGATGATCTCCACCGCGCGCAGCCGCTCCAGCGCGGTCTCCAGGTGGTGGATGCTCGCCGCCCGCAGGTGCACCACGGCGTCGGCCGCGCCGGACACGGTGTAGGCCGCCATCACCTCGGGCATCGGCTCCAGGCGGGCCTTGATGTCGTGCGGCGTCACGTTGCCCCGGCAGTGCACCTCGACCAGCGCCTCGGTGCCCCAGCCCAGCTGGGCCGGGTCGACGACGGCGGTGAAGCCGCGCAGCACGCCCGTGTCCAGGAGCTTGTCCACCCGGCGCTTCACCGCCGGGGCCGAGAGCCCCACGTCCTTGCCGATGTCCGCGAAGCTGGAGCGGGCGTTGGCCACGAGGCACGAAATGATCCGCTGGTCGATCGAGTCCACACGCAACATTCTGCATGACGAAGCGCAATGCAGCGGCATTGTTCGATGCTCAGGGGCTCACTTACATTTCGATCCATGACTTCGGTTTCCCTGGTCGCGCCCGGCGACGCGCCGCTCACCCTCCCCGTCGCCGCCGCCCCCGCCCCCGCGCGGGTGCCGACCGCGCGGCGCTACCTCATGTGCGAGCCGAGGCACTTCGCCGTCGAGTACCGGATCAACCCGTGGATGGACCCGGAGCAGCCGGTCGACGTGGCGCTGGCCGTGCGGCAGTGGCGCGAGCTCAAGGGCGTCTACGAGGCGCTGGGGCACCGGGTCGACGTGGTCGAGCCCGCGCCGGGCCTGCCGGACATGGTGTTCGCCGCGAACTCGGGCACCGTCGTCGGCGGCCGGGTGCTCGGCTCGCGCTTCCGCGCCCCGCAGCGGGCCCCGGAGGCCGAGCACTTCCGCCGCTGGTTCGAGGCCAACGGCTACCCCGGCGTGGTCATGCCGGAGCGGATCAACGAGGCCGAGGGCGACTTCGCCTGGACCGGCCGCTACCTGCTGGCCGGGACCGGCTTCCGCACCGACCCGGCGGCGCACGCCGAGGCGCAGGAGGCGCTGGGCGTGCCGGTGGTGTCGCTGCGCCTGGTCGACCCCCGGTACTACCACCTGGACACGGCGCTGTTCGTGCTGGCGGAGGACCTGGTGGCGTACTACCCGGAGGCGTTCTCGCCGGGCTCGCGCGAGGTGCTCGCGGGCCTGTTCCCGGACGCGGTGCTGGCGGACGAGCGGGACGCCGCGTGCCTCGGCCTGAACGCGGTCTCGGACGGCCGCAACGTCGTGCTGCCCCTGGAGGCCCGCGGCCTGGCGGCGGAGGTGGAGCGCCGGGGCTTCACGGCGGTGCCGGTGGACATCTCGGAGCTGCGCAAGTCCGGCGGCGGCCCCAAGTGCTGCACCCTGGAGATCCGGGACTGACGCCGCGCCCCGGTCACCCGCCCCCGTCCCGGCGCCCGCGCGCCGGGGCGGGCCGACCACCCGACCGGCCCGCCACCCCCGCGCACAGCCTTCGGAACCAGCGCTGACCACGGTCCGTCACCGCTGTGGATGATTCTGTGGACAACATGTGAAACACATCCATTTCCGCTGGTCAGCGGCTGTGGAGTTCTTCACGTCCCTGTGGACAACCCCAACATGAAGTGGTCCAACCAGCACCCGGCCGCAACATGTTGTGCCGCTACTGTTCGCCACCGCCACCCGACCCCGTCACCCGGTCCGGGGTGAGCGCCGCGCGCCCCCCACCGCCACCCCGTCGTCCCCGACCACCCCCGATCGGGCGAAATCCGGCGGCCACCCCCACGGACCCGCGCATGATGTCCCCGAGGCCCTGCTCCGCGCCCCTGCCGCCCGGTGGGACGCGCCCGGCGGAGCGGCCCGCGCGGTCGTCCGCCGCGGGTCCCGCACGCCTCTCGCCAGCGCATTTGCCGACTTCACCCGTTCGCATGACCTCGCTGGCGTGCGACGCCCCCCTGGTGCTCCGATCGTCAGCACTGCCGTCGCACAGGTAGGGAGCGTGCCGTGAACGAAGTCGACGCCCAGCGCCCGGCCCCCAGCCCGCACCAGGGCGAAACGGCGCGGCGGAAAGCGCCCGCGCCGCTCACTGGGACCGAGTGGTTGGTCAAGCGGGCCCGGCAGGGGTCCGGGCACGAGGACAAGCGCGCCGGTTAGGCGGGCCGCTCGCGCTGGAACGCCGCCCACAGCAGGTTGAGCGGGTGGTCGGCCGGGAACTTCGCCCGCTCGTCCTTGCGGGCGAAGACCCCGACCAGCCGCTCCAGCTCGGGCTTCCGGTCGTTGCGCAGCTCCACCACGCGCAGCCCGGACCCCTCGCGCAGCTCGTTGTTCGCCGCGACCACCCCCAGGCCCGAAGTGACGATCATGCAGCCCTTCACCAGGCCCGAGCGCAGCAGCGACATCCCGTACTGGATCTCGTCGATCTCCGCCGCGATGTCCAGCTCGCTGCGGTAGTCCGGCCCGAACCAGCCGCGCAGGAACTCCGCGATCAGCCCGTCCGACGGCACCACCAGCGGCAGCCTCGGCAGCTCTCCGGTGCCCGCGCTCGCGCCCAGCCGGTCCTCCGGCAGGTTCGTCAGCAGCGCCAGCCCGCCCCGCCGCCAGTCGATCACGTCGAAGTCGCCGAACGCCTCCGCGACGGTCCGCCCGGCGGGCGTCACGACGCTGCCGCAGACGATGTCGACCTCCTTGCTCTCCAGCTTGGTCCAGATGTCCTTGGTGCGGATGTGCACGACCTTCAGCTCCACGTCGCGCACCCGGAACTCCTCGGCGACGTGGTCCCAGGCCTTCGCCAGCGAGTCGAGCATGAACCGCGTGGTGCCCACGGTCAGCGTCGTGCCGAGCTTGCGCCTGCACTCGTGAATCGAATCCAGCCACTCGGTCAAAGTGGTCCGAGCCAATTCCACCAGCGCCTCGCCGGTCGGCGTGATCAGCACGTCCTTGCCGCGCCCCTGCTTCACCACCAGGGGTTCGCCGCACAACTGCTTGAAGTTCCGGTTCAGCGTGTCGATCTGCTTCTGGACGCTGGACTGCTCCCGCCCCAGCGCCCGCGCCGCGCGCAGCGCGGACCTCGTCTCGTACACCGCGATCAGCGTCCTGAGCTGGTCGAACGTGGTGTCCAGCAGTGCCGGGGGCGTGTTCAGCAGTCGACTGAGCCGGTTGCCCGCTGGCAGGAGCAACTGCGTCGAGGTGGACATCCGCTGCCTCTCGTGTCCGCGCCGCGCGCGAAGTGTTCTACCGATTAGTTGAACTGAACTTGACCGCACTTCGCGGGGAAGTAATCTGAAGAACTTGATCAATTTACCTGGACGCCGAGGTGTCACCCGTAAGAGAATTCTCCCGCGCCCGGCGGGGGACAGCCGGACGCGAGCAGGGGGTTTGGGGGGTTGGGGGCCCGCCGGGTGGCAGCTCGGTGGGCCCCCACGTACTAACCTCATCCGCCGTGACGGTTTCCACCCTCGACTGGGGCACCACGTACCGCGTCACCGTGCTCGACCTCGGGCTCGCCTGCTGCGGCGTCGAGGTGATGGCCGCCCTGGAGGGCGGGCACGACCTGGACGCGCTCGGCGTGGACCCGGTCCGCTCTGCGGGGGAGGCCCACGTGCTGGTCGTCTCGGGCACGGTCACCGACGTCATGTTGCCCTCTGTGCTCGCCGCGTACCAGGAGATGCCGGAACCGCGTTACGTGCTGTCCGTCGGCGCGTGCAGCAACACCGGCGGCCCCTACTGGGACTCCTACAGCGTCACCAAGGGCATCGACCAGGCGCTGCCGGTCCACGTCGCCGTCCCCGGCTGCCCGCCCCGCCCCGAGGCGCTCCTCGAAGGCCTCGCCGCGCTGCACCGGATGGTCTCCTGATGCCCCCGGCCACCGCCGCGCTCGCCGAGCGGGTGCCCGGCGCCGAGGTCAGGACCGCCTTCGGGCAGACCACCGCGCACGTCGCGCTCGCCGACTGGACCACCGCCGCCGCGCACGCCCGCGACGAGCTGGGCTGCGCCTTCTTCGACTGGCTCGGCGTCGAGGACGCGGGCCGCCCCGGCGCCTCCGGCGGCGCGCACGCGGTGCTGCTGCACGTCGCGAACCCGGACACCCGCGAGGGCCTGGCGCTGCGCGCCGAGATCGGCGCGGACGAGGCGCTGCCCAGCGTCGCCGGGCTGTGGGCGGGCGCCGCCTGGCACGAGCGGGAGGCCGCCGAGATGTTCGGCATCCCGATCCTCGGGCGGTCCGACCCCGAGCGGCTGCTGCTGCCCGACTCGTTCGCCGGGCACCCGCTGCGCAAGGACTTCGTGCTCGTCTCCCGCGTGGTGCGCCCCTGGCCGGGCCGCCTCGAACCCGGCGAGGACGGCTCCTCGTCCCCCAGCCGCAGGCGCGCCGCGCCACCCGGCGTGCCCGACCCGTCGTGGGGCCCGCGCCCCGAGCCGACCGAGGGTGAGGCCGACCGTGGCTGACCTGCCACCGCGCACCAGGGGCGTCATCGCGCTGCTGGAGGCCAACTGCACCGTGTGCATGATCTGCGCCCGCGAGTGCCCCGACTGGTGCATCCACATCGACTCGCACACCGAGGTCGAGCAGCAGCCCGGATCGGCGCGCCCGCGCGCCCGCAACGTGCTGGACCGGTTCGCCATCGACTACGGCCAGTGCCTCTACTGCGGCATCTGCGTCGAGGCGTGCCCGTTCGACGCGCTGCACTGGGCGCCCGACTTCTCCTACCCCGGCACCGGGACCCCCGACGGCTCCGGCGCGGTCGCCGAGCTGGTCCACGAGCGGGACGTGCTGGCCACCTGGGTCGATCGAGTGCCGCCACCGCCACCGCTCGACCCGGCCGCCGAACCCGCCCCCGAGACCGCCACCGGAAGGCCCGGACGACCGGGCGCGCGACCGGGCGCAGGAACCGCCGCAGGGCCGGGGGCGTTGAGAGGGAGGACCTGAGGCACCCGGAGGCGAGCACCGTGCACAAGCACATCAACGGGGTCAGAACGGCGGTCCTGCTCGGTGCGATGAGCGCCCTGATCGTCCTGATCAGCTCGTTCTTCGGCGAGACGGCGCTGCTCGTCGGCCTGGTGATCGCCGTCGGCGTCAACGCCCACGCCTACTTCAACTGCGACAAGCTCGCCCTGCGGGCCATGCGCGCCCGCCCGGTGTCCGAGGTCGAGCAGCCCGCGCTGCACCGCGCCGTCCGCGAGCTGGCCAAGGCGGCCCGCCAGCCGGTGCCCAGGCTCTACGTCAGCCCCACGGCCGCCCCGAACGCCTTCGCCACCGGCCGGAACCCGCGCAACGCCGCCGTGTGCTGCACCACCGGCATCCTGGAGCTGCTCGACGAGCGGGAGCTGCGGGCCGTGCTGGGGCACGAGCTGTCGCACGTGCGCAACCGCGACATCCTCGTGTCGTGCGTGGCGGGGGCGCTGGCGGGCGTGGTGAGCGCGCTGGCGAACCTGGCGCTCATCGCGGGCCTGTTCGGCGACGGCGACGGCGCCGACGACGAGCGGCCGAACCCGATCGCGCTGCTGGCGATCGCGGTGCTGGGCCCGGTCGCGGCGGGGATCGTGCGGATGGCGGTGAGCCGGTCCCGCGAGTACCAGGCGGACGCGTCGGCGGCCGAGCTGACCGGGGACCCGCTGGCGCTGGCGTCGGCGCTGCGCAAGCTGGAGGCGGGGGCGCTGGCCGCGCCGCTGGCGCCCGAGCCCGCCCTGGTGGCGCAGTCCCACCTGATGATCGCCAGCCCGTTCCGGCCGGGGGAGCACCTGGCGCGGCTGTTCGCCACGCACCCGCCGATCGCGGACCGCGTGCGCAGGCTGGAGGAGCTGGCGCGCGAGCGCTAGCCCCGTCCCGCCTCCGCGCGCCCGGCCGCTACTTGCCCAGCCCCTCGGAGGCCACGTTCATCACGTACTGCCCGTACCCGGACTTGGCGAGCTTCTCGCCCTGCGCGTAGCACTGCTCCGCGCTGATGAAGCCCATCCGGTAGGCGATCTCCTCCAGGCAGGCGATCCGCACGCCCTGGCGGTGCTCCAGCACCTGCACGAACTGCCCGGCCTCCAGCAGCGAGTCGTGCGTTCCGGTGTCCAGCCAGGCGAAGCCGCGCCCGAGGTCCACCAGGTGCGCCCGGCCCTCGCGCAGGTAGGCCAGGTTCACGTCGGTGATCTCCAGCTCGCCGCGCGGCGACGGCTTGAGCGAGCGGGCGATGTCGACCACGCCGTTGTCGTAGAGGTACAGGCCGGTGATGGCCTTG
Source organism: Actinosynnema pretiosum (assembly GCF_002354875.1). GTDB lineage: Bacteria > Actinomycetota > Actinomycetes > Mycobacteriales > Pseudonocardiaceae > Actinosynnema > Actinosynnema auranticum. The sequence continues at coordinate 7,658,333 of NZ_CP023445.1, read as the reverse complement.
TTCGACTTCGGCGCCGAGGGCTTCTCCTCGATGCTGAGCAGCCTGCCGGAGCTGTCGACCTCACCGACGCCGTACCGCTCGGGGTCCTTGACGGGGTAGCCGAACAGCACGCACCCGTCGATGCCCGAGGCGTTGCCCTGGAGGACCTTGGAGAAGCCCTGCCCGTAGAAGATGTTGTCGCCCAGCACGAGCGAGACGTCGTCCTCGCCGATGAAGTCGGCCCCGATCACGAACGCCTCGGCGAGACCGTTCGGGTGGGCCTGCTCGGCGTACTCCAGCCGCAGGCCGAACTGCGAGCCGTCGCCCAGCAGGCGGCGGAACAGCGGCAGGTCGGCGGGGGTCGAGATCAGCAGCACCTCGCGGATGCCCGCGAGCATCAGCACCGACAGCGGGTAGTACACCATCGGCTTGTCGTAGACGGGCAGCAGCTGCTTCGACACCGCCTGCGTGATCGGGTGCAGCCGGGTGCCGCTGCCACCGGCGAGGACGACGCCCTTCACCGGTAGTTGGTGAACTGGAGGGCGATCCCGAAGTCCGCGCCCTTGAGCAGCGCGATCACCTCCTGCAGGTGGTCCTTCTTCTTGCCGGACACCCGCAGCTGGTCGCCCTGGATCTGCGCCTGCACGCCCTTGGGAGCCTCGTCCCGGATGCGCTTGGCGATCTCCTTGGCCTTCTCGGAGGTGATGCCCTGCACGAGCGTGCCCGTGACCTTGAACACCTTGCCGGACACGGCGGGGTCGCCGATCTCGAAGGCCTTCATGGAGATGCCGCGCTTGATGAGCTTCTCCTGGAACACCTCGATCGCGGCCCGGCAGCGCTCCTCGGTCTCGGACTGGAAGGCGATCGCCTCCTCGCCCGCCCACGACACCTCGGTGCCGGTCCCGCGGAAGTCGAACCGGTTGCTCAACTCCTTGGCCGCCTGGTTGAGCGCGTTGTCGACCTCCTGGCGGTCGACCTTGCTCACCACGTCGAACGACGGGTCTGCCACGTGCCCGGTACCTCCGCGTCGGTGTGTCCTGGAACCGTGGCGAGCCTACCGGGGTATCCCGGTTGCAAGGGGGTGAACGGGGGTGTGTATTGTTCTCCTCGCACCGCCGGTACGGGGTGCGGGGCGGGTTGCCCGAGCGGCCAATGGGAGCGGACTGTAAATCCGTCGCGAAAGCTACAGAGGTTCGAATCCTCTACCCGCCACATTCTAGGGAAAGCCCCTGTGACCAGGCAAGACAGGTCGCAGGGGCTTTCCCGTGTTGTCCGGCCGCCTACGGCCACGACCGGCCGTCTACGGCTGGTCGCGTCCAGGGCGCGTCCAAGTTCTCAGACCATGTTCAGCGCGGCTTGGACCCGCGCCCGTGCCGCCAGCTCACCCCCGTCCATGCACTTCGCGTACACCCGCATGAGCACGGCGACGCTGTGGCCTGCCCACTCGGCGACTCTTGGCGGCTCGACCCCTGCGTTCAGCCACATCGACACACAAGCGTGACGGAGGTCATAAGGCCGTTTTGCGATGGGAGAAGCGGCCACTGAAGGAGTGAATGCGGCAGTTCGTGCCAACTCCCACACCCGGCAGTAGGTGGAGCTGCCGATCCGGCCGCCTCGTTCTGCCACGAACAGAAATTCACCCGGTTCGGTGGCGAACGTCGCCAGGTGCTCGTGCAGCAGCAGAGCCAGCTCGGAGGAGAGCGGCACGGTTCGGCCGTCCTCGTCCGCCCGGTGCTTGAGCCCGCGCTCCTCGTGCGGGAGCCCGCTGTCGGTCCAGGCACCGCCGACCTCCGGTGCGGCCCGGCTCAAGTGGATGCTGCCCCACTCGGTCGCCACCCAGCGCCCACGTTCCTGGTCCCAGGTGCGCGGGGGAAGGTCCAGGTTCTCCCGCCGCAGGTGCAGCGCCTCCTCCGGGCGTAGGCCCGCGAAGTAGAGCAGCCCGAAGAACGCGACCAGCTTTCCTCCGGTCCGGCCGATCCGGGGGACCTCCCGCAACACCGTCCGGAACTGGACGGGATTGGCCACGGACCGCCGGTCCACCTGGGTGACGGTCCGACGCTTCTTCGTCGTGACTTCCTTGATGGGGTTGTTCTCCAGCAACTTCCGCTCCACCGCGTGGTTGAGCACGCTGCTCAGGGTCGAGCGGCGCAGCCTCACCGTGTTCGCGGAGGCTCGCGTGCCGTCGCGCTTCTTCTCGGCTTGGACGAGCATCCTGCGGAACACCTCGGGGTCCGCCAGCTCGTGGACCATGCGGGTGTTCCGCCCCAGCCAGTCGAGCGCCTTGACGATCTCGACGGACTTCGCCGCCGCGCGGCTCCTGGTGTTGAAGGCCGTCCGCATCGCGGCCCGCAAGACCTGGTCGGACGGCCTGCCCCGCCCGGTCAGGGTCAGTGCGAGCGTGATCGGGGTCAGGGTGTCGGCTGTCGTCTTGCGCTGCCGAGGTGCCGAGTCCTCCCAAGCGGTGTCCACGTACTCGCAAGCGACGTCGAACCACGAGCGCGGCTCGACGGCCTGTGCCTGGCGAGCCGCCGTCACGGGCAGGCCGGAGGCCACCTCGAACGCAATGCCGTCCCTGGCGGCAACGAGCAGCTTGGAGCGGAAGGCATCGGCGAGGGTGCGGGTGGAGCAGGGTTCGGTGTGCACCTTCCCCGCCACGGTCCAGCGAACTTTGTAGGTCGTCTTCCGCTTGCCCACGTAGGGCTTGCCGATCTTCCAAATGCGGATGCGGGTGGACGTCTCCACTAGGCGGCCTCAGAGAGGGAGTCGTACCAGGTGGTGACGTCGCTTCGGTCGAGCCGGAGCTTGCCGTTGGGGAGCTTGCGGGCGCGAGGTGCGCGGCCCTTCGCGCGCCAGTCGTTGAAGGTGCTGCGGGAGATGCCCATCTCCTGGCAGAACTCCTCGACGGTGAGCCACTTGCGGTTGGTGCTCATGGCAGCGCTCCTTTCGGCTGATGGTGGATCGGTGTGGAGGTGGGTCGAGGTGTGGTGCCCCTGCGGGGGCCGCTGGGGCTCCGCAGAATCCGCAGAATCCGCAGAATTAGCCGGAAGGCTCGTTTTGGCTGGTAGCGGGCTTGCCTGTTGATCATGCTCAGATCCGCAGAATCGCCGCAAAACCTCCGCAGAATTCAGCGGAGCCCCTTCGGCGGCCCCTGGGTGGCCCGCGTCCGCACCCCTGCCGGGGGTGGGGCCGGGCTCGGGCGTCGGCCGGGCCGTGCGGGTGGGACGTCGACGGCCGGGTTGGATTCTGCGGAGGTTTTGCGGCGATTCTGCGGAGATCAACCATGATCAACTCGCACTGCCGCTCACCTGCGCGGATGGCCTGATCCGGGCGATTCTGCGGATTGTGCGGATTCTGCGGAGGGATCACCGCCTTCCCTCCGCCCGGTAGGTCGGGTGGGCGTAGTAGGTCGGGGAGGGCTTGCGGCCGGGCCCGCTCCGGGGCGGGACGGGCGCGAGGTGGATGTGCCCGTGCTGCTCCAACACCTCCAGCGCGGGGGCGAGGTCGCCGACCTTGCGGAAGCGGGCGCGGGTCATGGCGGTGAACAGGGTCCGCACGGTGAAGCTGGTGGGCCTGGTGCGTTCGATCCAGTCCAGGACCACGTGGGCGTCGTCCACGACCGGGTCCGAACCCATGCGGTCGAAGGCGGCCAGGGCGTGCGCGGCGGCGTAGTCGGTGATGCGGCGGGCGTTGATGAAGGTGTCGGTGGTGATCGCCCCGGCCCAGCCGGTGTGGTTGTGGGCGATGTGGAGCAGGGCGGCGAGCCTGGCGGTGAGCCCGGCCTGCTTGCCGCCCCAGTCGCCCAGGTGGGCCCAGGACCCGGTGACCGGGTGCAGGCGCGGCTCGATCTCGTCCTGCAACTCGGCCATGAGGTCGTCGGCGGCGGGGGTGAAGGGGATGACGGCGGGGTCGGTCCACTCGGCCAGGTCACGCACCAGGGCGCGGATGCGGTGGTCGTAGGTCTCGGCGATCTCGGGCGGGACCGGCGCCGGGCGGGCAATGCGGGAGCCGACGGTGTTAACGGGCAGGGAGTACATGATCCGGGCCAGCAATCCGGTGCCCCGGAAGGACTCGTGCCGGGCCAGACCGTCCAACACGGACGGCTGGATGGTCAGCCCGAGGGTGATGGCGGGCTCCTCCACGGCGGTGGCCTCGCGCCCTTGGCGGTCGACCAGGTGGAGGTCACCGGCGTGGCCCTTGAGGAACACGTCCAGGTTGGGCGTGCCGGAGTAGCGCCCGGCCAGGGTGCCGAACAGCCCGCCCTCCGCGCTGAGGACGGCGATGCGCCCGCCGTGGTCGGCCAGCAGGGTGGCCACGACCTCGGGGGTGGCGTCGTCGGCGATCAGCCGGGGCACCACGGGCAGCGTCTCGTCCACCTCCAGCGCGGCGTTCACCGCGGCCTCCAGGGCGGAGTCCCGGTCGATGGCGTCGGCGGAGAGCACGGCCTTCTCGGCGCGGGCGGCGAACTCCTCGGCGGTGCGGCGCCCGATGCGGGCGGAGGCGATCGCGCCCTTGGCCTCCTCGATCAGCTCCTTCTCCACCAGGCGGATGGGCTTGGTCATGGCCTTGAACACGGCGGACTTGCGGGAGGCCGGGGGGAGCACGGTGACGGAGTAGAGGTTGACCGGCTCGTCCCAGCCGGGCCGGATCTGCACGCGGGCGCGGCCCCCGGCGGCGGTGGACAGGGCGACCAGGGCCAGGCAGGCGGCGAGGTCGGGCGGGGTCTGGGTGAGTTCGGCGACGGCGGTGACGTGGCGGGCGATCCAGTCGGGCAGCGCGTCCACCGGGAACGTGGGCACGGTGCGGCTGGTGCCCAGGGGCATCGGGGCTTCCCACTCCGGCGCGGTGGCCGGGGCGGCCTGGTCGCCGTCGTGGACGGCGTGCAGCGGGCGGGCCTGGCTGGTCATGGTGAGGTTCCGTTCACGCGGTCGTGCTGCTGGTGGTGGTGGGCGGGAGTTTGATCCGCGTCCAGCCCTCGCGGGGGAGGGCGGGCAGGTCGTGGGTGATCGTGGTGTGCATGGCGCGGACGACCTGGTCGGGCACGCGGGGGGAGTGGCCGCAGGCGCACTGCTCGTTGCTGCGCTGGCGGTTCCGGTGCAGCACGGTCTCCAGTGGCGGCAGGACCAGGCGGGCGGTGGTGGTGGCCCCGACCTCGGCGGCGAGCAGCAGCAGGGCGGCGCGGTCGGCGGGGTGGGCGTTGGTGGCGTCCCACAGCACGTCCCGGCCGTGGGCGAGGGCGTGGTGGGCGATGGTGTGTGCCAGCTGCACGGCGAACGCGCGCAGCCGGTCGTCCTGGTTGTTGGCGCAGCCGCACCAGGACAGGGCGCGGCGGTTGTCGTCCAGGCTGACCACCAGCGCGTCTGGGTAGGCGGTGCGCAGGGTGGTCTTGCCCGCGCCCGGCGGGCCGATGAGTGCGGTCAGGTTCGGCGTGTTCACGAGAGGGTTCCTTTCCGCTGGCGGGTTGGTCAGGCGGCGTCGTCGAGGTCGTCGAAGAGCCGGAGTTGGGGTCTGTCGGGTGGGTGTCTGGCGAGCAGGTGGGTGCGCCATTGCTTGGCCCAGGTCAGGCAGTTGGCGCAGTTCTTGGCTCCGCGCGGGTGGACGCTGCCGCAGAGTGGGCGCTTTTTGCGGCGGGCGTCCTCGGACCAGGCCATCGAGTCGGCGGAGTCGAGCAGGTCGCCGAACAGGCGCAGCCCCAGGGTCTTGACCCCGAAGCCGTGCAGGCGCGCCACGCCGTGGTCGCGGACGGCGCGGACGATCTGGTGGGCTTCCTCCATGCCCTGGCGGCGGCACACCGACCCGATCCCCACGAGCGGTTCGGCGGACAGATCGATCCCGGCGTGCTCGTAGAGGTCGATGCAGTGGCGGTACTGGTCGGCTGTGTAGCCCTGGATGACCGGCAGCCAGGGCAGGTCGGGGGCGATCTCGCGCAGCTGCACCGCGCTGGCCACGGTGCGCCGCTGGTGTTCGGCCACGGACAAGCCGGTCCCGGCGAAGTGCATCCGCCCGGCCCGGCCGCCGGAGATGACGATGGGTTCACACATCCAGTCCTGGATGGCGGCGAACTCCAGGTGCCCGATCTCGTCGTGGTAGCGGCGCACCCGCGTCACGTACTCGCGCGCCCCGACGGTCCAGCGGCCGTGCTTCTGGAGTTGGGTGAAGCCTCCGGAGTCCAGGCCCCACGGGGCGATCGCGCGGGGAAGGGTCTTGTAGGGGCGCAGGCGGGTGTCGGAGACGAACAGCGGGACTCCGGCGGTGGCCAGCGCGCCGGGCTGGTGGAAGCCCAGCAGGAACCGGGCCCTCATGCCGCACCCGTCTTGGGCAGGGTGCGCGGGCGGGAGGCACCGGCACGCAGGCCGTTGGCGATGGTGCGGAGCACTTCGCGGTCGGTGCAGCGGCACTGGCCGGTGATCATGTGACTGGCGGCTGCGTAGAGCGCGTCTTCGGCTGTAGCCGAGGGGAGGGCTTGGGCTCCGACGAGTTGGCCGAGGGCGACGGCGGCGGTGAAGAGCACGCTGCTGTGCTGCCCTGAGGGAGCTGCTGAGACCTTGTCGCACTCGCCCCGGATCGCCGAGTCCACGTAGGCCGGAAGCCGCTCTGAACGCGCCTGGGGAGCGGCTGTGCGGGCCACCACGGGCCTGGGGGACAGGCGCTGGTGCAACCAGGTGGGCAGGTCGGCCACGGGCAGGTCGGTGGTGGTCGTGTAGAGGCCGGTGGGGGTGCTGCTGCCGGGCGCCACCACGTAGCCGCCCCACGCCCTGGTGTCGATCTTCCAGCCGAGCCCGCCCTGGGTGTTGCGCAGCGCCGTCCCGGCGGGTGCGCGGTAGTAGAGGTGGGTGCCGCCGGAGGGCGTGGCCACGGTTAGCGTCTCGGCGGGCACGGGCTGTCCGGCCTGCGCGCAGACCAGGGCGAACATGTCCAGCCCGTCCCCGACCTCCTTCCGGCTCCAGCCATCCGGGACCACGTCCTGGTCGGACTTGGCCGTGTCCAGGTCGACCACCACCAGGCCGCTGGGACCGCAGGCTGTGCCGACATTGCAGTCGCGGAATCGCGGGCTGCCCCAGTACCAGCGGACCTGGTCGGGATCGGTCATGGCGCGCTGCTCCCAACCCAGGTGGCCGGTGGCGCAGGGGCCGGTGCGGGGGCAGCGGGCGGTGCCGTGCAGGGCGGGCAGCTTGCCGCCGGGCCGCAGCGGGAACACCGCCCAGCCCCGCGTGACGGCGGCCAGGGCGCTGGCGAGCATGGTCATGACGGTGGCTCCTTCCGAGGTGGTGGAGCGGGTGGCCGGGCGCGTGGCCCGGCCACCCGCAACCGGTCAGCGCAGGCGCACCTTCTGGCGGTCGACGGTGATGCCGTCGCCTTCCAGGGCGTCCAGGCGGCGGAACATGGCGGTGGGGGAGAGGAGCTTGAGGTCACTGGCGACCTGCTGGCTGGTGTGGATCGTCCAGACCTCGACCGTCTGCCGCTCCAGACCGGCGAACATTTCGTCCAGCGCCCCGTCGGCTGCGGACACGGCCTGGTCGTAGGGGCGGGCGCCCTGCCCGGAGTAGGGACCCTCGTTGCAGATCACGTCGCTGAGCCAGCCCTTGGCGGGGGTCGGGTGCGGGTAGAGCAGGACGGCGAAGCGGATCTTGTCCATGGTGTTCTCCTTGCCGGTGTCGGGTTTCTGGGTCAGGCGCTGGGCTGCTTGTGCTGGATCAGGCGGGCGGCCAGGTGCTCGACGCGGGCCCAGTGGGCGACCACCAGGCGCGCGGCCCTGGCGTCCAGCTCGTGGTGGGCGGGGCGCTGGTGGCGGGGCAGCGCGGCGAGCAGTTCGTGGGCCTGGTCGCGGTCCCAGGCGGTGCCCGCGTCGATGTCGTACGGGTAGTGCGCGCGGCGGGGGCGGTGCAGTTCGTGCCAGTGCCGTTCGGCGTGGGCACCGGCGAGCATCGCCACCACCAGGTCGGGGACGACCTGCGGGTCGTCGGGGAAGCGCAGCCCGATGTCGCCGCGCCAGTCGCCGCCGACGCGGGTCAGGCGGATCGCGCGCACCGTCCCGCCCAGGGCCAGGGCGATGACGGCGTGCCCGGCCTCGTGGTGCGCGGTGCCGGTCAGGGCCAGACGAGGGGTGTCCACGTGAACTCCACTGCGGTGAAGGCCGGGGCAGGGGGCCGCCACGACCGAGACGGTCAGGGCCTGCGGGTCCGGACTGACAGCTCGCGCAACTGCCCGGCCTGCTCGTGCAGCGCGGCCAGGCCCTGCCGCAGTTCGACGGTGCGCCGCCGGGCGTTGCCGACTGCCTGGTTGGCGGCGCGGTACCCCTCGGCCGCGGTCGCCGTGGTGGCGTTCCTGCCCAGCTCGTCGGTGGCCTCGGAGCAGCGGCCAAGCAGCTCGACCACCAGTTCGGTGATCCTCAGCAGCGCGCCCACCACCTCGTGCATCACGGCCGTGGTGATGACCGGGGTGGCACCGTGGGAGAGCAGACCGGCGGCCTCCTCCACCGCGAAGACCACGTTCTCGCCCACCATCAGGCCGAACCTCGGTGCTCCCGGCTCGGTGGGGCAGTACGCGGCCCAGGCTGCGTTGTGGGCGACGCGCAGAGCCTGCGTGGTGGACGCGCACAGGGGCGTGGTGGCCCGGACGCTCCCCTCGAACTCGGCCACCGTCTCGACCGTGTCGGTGTCGAGTGCCAGCCACGGCGCGCTGCGCGCGCACTGGTCGAGCATGGCTCCCACGCCGCGCGCCACCGAGTGCAGGTGCCCGAGGGTGATCTCCACGCGGGAGCGCTCGATGTGCCCCCGGTTGCGCCTGCCCTCGTGGGCGGTGTCGAGCGCGGCCACGGCCTCGGTGAGCCGGGACAGGGTGTCCTTGTCGTTCACGTGTGCCTCCTGAGTGGACGGTGCTCGGGGGTGACGTCGGGGCGGGCTTTCGCGCCCGCCCCGACGTCATGGGTCAGGACCGCGCGGGGCGGGCGGTCAGCTCGTGCAGCTGCCCGGTCAGGTCGTGGACCCGCTCCAGCTCGCGGCGCACCTCACGGGTGAGCCGCCGGGCGGTCGCGACGTCGCGGGCGGTGTCGCGGTGGCGTTCGGCCGCGTCCTCGTCGGTGGAGCGCGAGGCCAACCTGTTCGCGGCGCGGGCGCAGTGGTCGGCCAGACCGGCCACCAGGTCCGTGATCCGCTCCAGCGCGCCCGTCACGGTCCGGAGCACGCTCACGTCGGTGACGCGGTGTCCGGGGTGGTGGAGCAGGGCCTCGGCGCGCTCCAGGTGCGACACCGCCCGTTCTCCGAGCCGCGGGCTGGAGCTGTCGGGCCTGGGAGGCGTGCCGCCTTGGGCGACGCGGGCGGTGTTGTGGGCGGTGCCGAAGGCGGTGCGCTGGCTCTTGGTCTTGTCCACGGTGGCGCGGGCGGAGGTCTCGATCTCACGTGCCAACTCGGCCAGCTCCGGCCACTGCCCGGTGCCCGCCGCGTCCTGCGCCAGGTGGCCGGCGCCCTCGGCGACGCCGTTGAGCGCCCAGGCGGTGCCCCTGGCGACCTGGGCCAGGTGGTGCAGGGCCTCGGTCAGCTGCTCGCGCGAGACGTGTGCGAGCAGGTCGCGCACGGTGTGGGCCGCTTCCAGGGCTCCCAGTCCCTCGGTGACCCTGATGAGGGCCTGCTGGTCACTGCGCTGCATGTGCTCCTCCTCGATGACGGTGTGCGGGTGGGTTGCCTGCTCAGGCGTCGCGGTCGCGGGCGTCCAGCTCGTGCAGCCGCCCGGCCAGGACCCCGAGGGGGACCAGGGCGCGGTCCAGCTCGCTGGTGCGCATCCGGGCGACGTGCACCCGCTCGCAGTTGCGGTGCTGGGCCTCGGCGGCGGACTTGGTGGTGCAGACCTGGGCCAGCCGGTGGGCGGCGTCGGCCAGGGCGTGGGCCAGCTCGGCGGTCAGGGAGGCGATGCGCTCCAGCTCGTCGGTGGCCTGCTCCAACCCGGCCGGGGTGAGGACCGGGCGGAAGCCGCGGTCCATCAGGTCGGCGGCGTCGGCCAGCATCGCCAGCGACTGCTCCCCGGCGGTCGGGCCGTACTTGCCCGGCCCCGGAGCACGGGTGCGCAGGGCGGCCTGGGCGCGGTCGCGGGCGGTCTCGAACGCTCGGAGGGCGGTGGCGGCCCGCTCGACCAAGGGGGTCGTGGCGGTCTCGAACTCGTGCGCCAGCTCGGCAAGGTCGGGGTGCTCGGTGGTCTCGGCCAGCTGCCGGGCGCCCTCGCCGCATCGGCGCAACGCCGTCCGGGTGCCCCGCATGACCGTGGCCAGGTGCTCCAGCGCGGTGACGAGCCGGTCGCGGGTGGTGTGGCCCAGCTCGCGCCGACCGGCGTTCGCGGCGTCCAGGGCGTCGAACACGCCGCGCAGGCAGTTGAGAACGTCCAGGTCCTTCACGGTTTTCTCCTGTGTGGACGGTGGGAATGGGGCGGGGTCAGGCGAGCGGGACGGCCAGGGCGATCAGGGCCAGGGAGGGCAGCAGCAGGTGCACGGCGGTGCGGATGCGGCGGTAGCGGTTCAGGGCGAGCGCGGACATGCCCACCAGCTCGTGCGCCAGCTCGGTCGGAGTGGCGTCGGCCAGGTCGGCGATGACGGCCTCGGGCTCGCGGTGGTAGGCGGCCCAGCGCAGGAACCCGCCGGTGCCCTCCAGCCACGGGCGCACGGTCAGCAGCAGGAACGCCAGCGCGGCGCCCATCGGGAGCGCGGCCAGGAACAGCAGCACCGTGGCCGGGAGCGAGACCCCGTCCCGGTACAGGGCCACCACCGCGGCCAGGCCCGCGCCGAACAGGGCCAGCAGCACCTGGACCTTGGCGTCGCCCTTGCGCAGCTCGTCCTGCACCTCGGTGATCTCGGCGCGCAGCCGCAGCGAGCGCTCCTCGGCGGCGAAGTCGCGGGTGGTGGTGCCGGTGACCAGTTCCATGATCGGAACCTCCTTTTGATTACTGTGCGTAGCGTCAGATGGGTGTGGAAGGTCGACCCGACGTGGCGTCAGGTTGTGTCAGAACGGTGTTATGAAAGGCGGTTCGCGCGCAGGCGTGCGCGCGCACGCGTCGGACCGGGGTTCGCGGGCGTTCCTGACCCTGACGTCAGGCAGCGTCAGGAACGCCCGCGTCGGTCACGCTGCGTCAGCCTCCCGCGTGGGGATGCGGTAGCGGATGGCCTGCCCGTCCTGCCCGTCCTCGACCAGCAGGCCCTGGAGCGCGAACTGGCCCAGCTCCCCGGACAGCCACGCCCGCCCCCGGCCCAGCAGCGCCGGGTCCGGCAGGTCGCGCACGGTCAGCTCGGTGCGCCCCTGGGCGATCAGCTCCTCGATCGCGCTGTGCAGCATCGCGATCGCCTGCTTGCGGGTGGGCTTGCCACCGGGCCACTCGGTCTCCGGGAGCGTGGGCAGCTCGTCCTCCGGGCCGCACTCCAGGTCCGGGTCGTCGTTCTCCGGCAGCGGCGGCACGTCGTCGCCCTCGGGCAGGGGCAGAACGTCCAAGTCGTCGGTGGACTGGGTGGGCTTGGGCGCGGGCACGGCGGTTCCCTTCTCACTGGCGGGCTTCACGGGCAGGCCCAGGATTCGGGCGGTGGGCTCCCAGAGCGGCGCCCGGACGTCGGCGTGTGCCTGGATCGCCTCGGACAGCTCATCGGAGCCGACGTCGAAGGTGCGCGCGGGGACGGGGAAGCGCTCCTCCTCGATGCCGGGACCCTCCAGGTAGTTGCAGCCGGGGCGGCGGTTCTTCCAGCGGTCCGGGCGGGCACCGGCGTCGATGACCTCCTCGGACAGGGTGAACGCGGCGTCCTCGATCTGGCTGACCCCGAAGCACCACACCCCGCCCAGCTGCGAGCGGATGTCGGTGGACATCTGCCGGAAGCTGGCCTTCTGGAGCGAGAGCACCAGCGAGATCCCGGCCGAGCGGGCCTCCTGGGCGATGCGCGTGATGGTCCTGGCGTCCTCCAGCACGCGCGGGGCCTCCTCCACCCAGATCACCAGGTAGGGCATCCCGTGCTTGGCGTGCGCCTCGGGGGTCCACTGGTCGAAGCCCCACCGGCCGAGCTGGGTGGCCCGGTCGGTGATCACGTCGGGGACCTTGGAGATCAGGTCCTGGCACTGCTGCTGACCGATCACCACCGGCGTGTCGTCCCCGAGGAACCCGACCGTCTGCTCGCCCTTGGACGGGTCCAGCACCAGCAGGTTGACGTTGATCCGGGTCAGGATCTCCGCCCACACCAGCTTCGCCCCGTGGCTCTTGCCGGAGCCGTTCATGCCCTGCACCACGTAGTGCGTGGCCTGCCGCTGCGTCTTCTTGTCGCCGGGCAGGTAGAGGCACTGCGGCTCGTTGTCCTCGTACAGGCCGGACACGAGCGGGTCGGTGATCGAGCCGCCGGGGTGCGAGGGGCCGGGCCAGGGCTGGGGCTTGCGCAGCACGTCCTGCGGCACGATCGTCATCTCGCCGCGCGAGAGGTCGTCCGGGTCGCCGGTGATCCGCACCGAGCCCTTGTGCAGGCGCAGCACCTGGGCCACCTTGTCCGCGCTCTTCTGCACGTCCTCGATGGACACCTCACCGGCCTCAAGCGCCAGCGGCACAACGACCTTGTTCGGGGCCACCGCCACCTGCCCGGTGCGCACCCCGGCCAGCTTGATCTTCTCGAACAGCCCGCCCGTGCCGTCCTCACCGCCGTTGCCGCTGCCCCTGGACAGCACCCGGCGGATGTTCCAGGACAGCGCCACCGCCGCGCCGCCGTACAGGCACAGCCCGGTCATCGGCTGCGTCCACGGCGCCACGATCGAGGATGCCGTGAGCCACAGCCCGCCCAGGGCGGTGGTCGCGGTGGCGTGCAGCCGGGTGGACAGCCCGCGCGCCGCACCCGCCTTCCACGCCACCGCCGACAACCCGGTGCCCAGCAGCGTCAGCCCCGGCGTGACCCAGGGCAGCACTTCGGAATCCGCGCACAGCACGTGCGTGGCAGCCCCCGCCGCCCACATCCCGCCCACTGCGGCCCACTCACCCACGTACGGGGCGACCCGTGAGGCCCAGTAGCTGCGCGGCACGTAGTAGCCGAAGTCCTTGTTCTGCTCGTACTCCGTCGTGCGGGTACCGCCGGTACGCCTGCCCATCACCTGCTCCTCTCGCTGGTTGTTCTCGCGGTCACCGCACGAACGGCGGGTCAGCTGCTGTAGTCCCACTTGCGCTTGGGGCCCGAGGCGATCTCGTCCGGACCCGCGCCGACGAAGTACTTGCGGTAGGCCAGGTACGTCGCGACCAGGGACTTCTGGGCCACGATCAGGGCCTCGGCGGAGTGCGCCAGGTGCCGGGAGACCAGCTCGGCCCGCACCCAGTTCGGCATCCGCTTGTACTCCTCGGGGTTCTGCGGCCGGGTGTACTTCAGCGCCGCGCCCAGCTCCTCGCTGGCCACCACCAGTTGGTAGCCGTAGGGGCGCAGGATGTTCCGGGCGGTGTTGCAGTAGTCGTGCAGGGAGACGGTCCCGGTGAACTCGGGCTCCTTGAACTCGGGCCTGGCCATGAGGGGTCCTTTCCGGACGGAAGTGGTGCGGGGTGGTCGGGCCGTGGCCGACCGGGCGGCGACACCCACGCGGCGGGTGTGGGTGCCGCACCCGGAAGGTCAGGCCGCGACCCGGTCGCGCTCGGCCAGCACCGCGTCGTAGACCGCCTTGCGACGGCGACCGCCGACCGACAGGCCCGCCTCGCGCAACCCGTCCAGCAGCCCGTCCCGGTTGAGCCGGTCGCCCAGCCCGGCCGCCACGGTGCGGGCGGTGGGCATCAGGTCGGTGATGTCGACCCCGTCGACCACCACCAGGGCGCTCTCGCCGGTGTCCCCGGCCGCCGTCCCGGTCGCCTCGGCCGCGTGCTCGGGGGAGGCTGAAGCCTGGAGGTTGCGGCCCCAGCGCCGTGACCGGGATACCTTCCCGTCGTCCTCGGCCGGGACGGTGTTCGCGCTGGTCGGTCGCGACCGGGTCGCCTCGGTCAGGGCGCGCGGACCGAACAGCATCGCCGCCGCGCCGATGACCTCCTCGGCCTGCCGGATCACCTCCGCCGCAGCTGCGCGCCGCGCCACGTCGGTCGCCTCCAGCCGCTTGGCCACCACGCGACCGAACCTGCGCCGCGCCCGCCACCCCAACGCCCGGTGCGAGGCCCGCCGGACCTTCCGCTCGGCCGTCTCCCGATCAGCCACCGCCAACGCCTCGGCCGCGTCCGCCAGCCCGTGCCGCAACGCGGCCGACCACGCCCGCCACGTCCAGCCGGGGTACCGAACCCACCGCACCGCACCGAACCTCGGGCGCCGCGCCGGAAGCCTCCCGGCTTCAGCCAGAGCCAGCCGGTGCACCCGACGCTCCCGCGCCTCCCACACCGCCACCCCCACCACCGACAGCGCCCCCACCGTCGGGTCACCGGCGTGCGCCCAGTTCGACGCGGCGGCGTACCCGACCACCGCCCACATCACCGACCGCTCCACCCACGCCGAGTCGTCACGGGTCACCTGCACCCCGTCCGCCCCGGTCACGGTGACCTGGCGGCGCGCCAGGTGCGCCAACCGCCCGCACACCACCCCGATGCACTCGATCCCGGTCGCCGCGGCGGCGGCCAACGGCACCGGCCAGGACAGCCGCTGGTGGAAGACCTGAAACTGCCCCCACCAGGCCCCGGCCATCGCCATGAGCACCGGCACCACGATCACCTTGTCGGCGAACCCGTCCAGCACCCCGGCCACCAGCTCCGCCCGCCGCGCCTTGCCCTCGGCGCGCCGCACCCGCCGCTCATCCCGGCGCCGCTCCCGCTCGGCCCGCCGCTCGACGTCCCGCTCGGCCCGGCTCACCCGGTCGGCCTCGGCCTGCAACCGCTCCAGCTCGATCCGCGCCCGCTGCGCCTCCAGCTTCCGCGCGGCCTCGGCGTCGGCGACCCGGATCTTGGCCTCGGCGTCGGCGGCGATCCGCACAGCCCTGCGATCAATCACCGCCATCACCGCCTCCCCGCGCGCTCGTCACCGGTGAAGCGGATGCCGCTGCGCTCCAGCGACCGCGTCATGCCCCGCGCCCCGGCCCGGAACGCCGTGATGACGCCCGCCAGGTAGCCCGCCAGCCCGACCCCGACCACCAGGCCCCAGCCCTCCGGGGCCAGCAGCACCACGAACACCAGCACCAGAGCCGGGAGGAACAGCAGCTTCAGCAGCGACCCCACCAGCACGAACGGCGCGGACAGCATCCTGCCCAGGCACCCCATCGCCATCAGGCCACCCACCCCTGCTGCGGGCGCGCCGCGTCCCCGGCCAGCCGCAGGTACACCCGCGCCGTAGCCAGCAGCGGCCAGCTGTTGTTGGTCGTGACCGTCAGCGCCTTGACCAGGTGCTCCACGACGTGGTCGACGTCGTGGGCGAACTGGGCGCGCCGCTCGGCGGGCACCTCGGCGGCGCGCTCGACCACGTCGGCCACGTCCAGGTAGCGGCCAGCCGCCCTGGCCAGCAGGTCCTGGTCGGCGTCGGTCAAGGTCAGGACCGTGCGCGCGGCCTCGCGGTACTCATCAGGCCGCAACAGCGGCTTGTGGGACTTGTCCGTGCTCGACATGCTGGTGCTCTCCTCACTCGCCCCCTCGGGGCGTGTTGTGGGTGGGCCGGACCGGCGGGGTTGTTCTTGGCGGGACGTGCCCGCCGGTCCGGGCGAAGTCAGTCGTCGGGCTGAAGGTCGTAGCCGCTGGCCACCAGGTGCTCCCACGAGCGGGAGCGCTGCGAGGGCGGCGGGGTGCCGTCCGAGCTGGTGACCGGCTGGACCGGGCCGTAGGGGCGGTCCTGGGTGAACCGGTTGCCGGTCGTCGGGTCGATCAGGTTGCGCTGGTGCTTGCTCATGCGGCGCTCCAGGTCGCGTCGTCGGACTGGTAGCAGGTCGAGCACTGGCGCAGCGGACCGCGCACCACGTGGTCCACCTCGGCCAGGCAGGTACGGCAGAACCGGCGGGCGCGCATCGCCGCCCGGTGCGCCGACCACTTCGCCGGTGTCATCGGCCGCACCGCACGCGCGGTCTCCCGGAGCCACAGCGGGCACACCTCCACCGACCGCGCCGGACGCCGGTGGCCGAACACCAACAGCGCCACCGGGTCCGCCCCGCCGGGCCGCAACCCCTCGGCGCGCAGCTGCCGCCGGGTGCACAACCCGGCCGGGACCGCGCCCGGCCTGCCCCGCCACCCGAACACCGGCAGCCCGTCCAGCTCACCGCGGCAGAACACCGCCTGCCCGTTCCACGGCAACACCACCGTGACCAGCTCGAACCGGCGGCCCATCACGCCACCGCCCCGTGCGGCTCCAGCACCGCCAGCACCGGTGCGACCACCCGCTCCAGCTCGGCCACCACCACCCGCACCGCCCGCTTGGACGCGCCCAGCTCCGGCACGCCGTCCGCCCGGTAGCGCGGCGCGGGCAGCGCCTCCACCGGGACCGGCACGCGCACCACCAGGCTCGGCAGCAACGCGACCCGGTCCCAGCGCTCCGGTTCCAACCAGGACACCTGCCCGGCGGACCGCTTCCGCTCCCAGCCCAGCGAGCGGCGCCCCATCGGCTCCAGCGCGGCGGGCAGCGCCGACACCAGGGAGACCGCGAACACCAGCTCACCGGCGTCACCGCGCAGCGCGGACACGTCCTGCACCCGCGGGTGCTGCCACACGTAACCCGGCGACATCACCGGCGGCAGCGCCACCCGCACCACCGAGGTGGCGAAGCTGGCCGCGTCCTCCACGCGCTCGAACCCCGACCGCTCCAGGTAGACCCCGAACCGGGACACCCCGTCACTCGCGGCGGACCGGTCCCCGCCGTCATCGACCCTGAACGCCGAGGCCATCACGCCACCGCCTCCCGGTCCACGACCACCACGCGCAGCTGCCGCCGCTCGTCCTCGGTCGTGCCGCCCCACACGCCCTCCGCGTCGTGGTGCAGCGCGTGGGCCAGGCACGCCTGGCGCACCGGGCACCGCCCGCACACCGACTTCGCCGCAGCCACCTGGTCGTGCTGACCGGGGAACGGGAAGAACAGCTCCGGGTCCTCGCCGACGCACGCGGGGTGCGCGCCGAAGTCGGTGCCGGACAGGCTGCCCAGCAGCGTCCACAACGTGTCTCCCCTGTTCAGGGAGTGCGCGGTGGTCACGCTGCACCGCCGACGATGTAGGTCTCCTGGGTGCGCGCGGCGTCGGCGCGACGGGCGCGCCGCTCCGCGCGGCGCAGGGTGATCTCGTCCACGGGCGGGCCGATGACCAGGCCCTGCTTCTGCGCGGTCAGCGCGTCCTGGAGGGCGCTGCTCAGCAGCTCCAGGTCGCTCTTGGGCAGCGTGGTGGTGGTGGTGGGGCGCGGCGCGGGCTCGTTGGCCTGCTGCTTCGGCTGGATGACCAGGTAGGGCTCGTTCATTACCTCTCCAGTGACTTAAGGCGGCCTGTATGACTTGAGACAGTAAGACGCTGTGAGACACGTGTCAACGGGTGACTTAAGGCGGAAGTACTCTGGTGTGGTGGCCGATGACGTTGAGAACGCCGCTGAGCAGCGCAGTCGTGCTCAGCTAGCCGATGAGATTCGTCGTGACATCGATGCTGGGCGGTACCCGGTGGGGGACCGGCTGCCCGGCTACCGGGAGCTCGGCAGGCGCATGGGAGCGGCGCCCAACACGGTGGGAGAAGCGGTCCGGCAGCTCGCTGCCGAGGGGCGGGTGCGGATCAAGGCGAACGCCGGGGCGTTCGTGTGCGAAGTGGACGATGAGCCGTTGACCGCCGAGCAGCAGATCAGGGAGGCGCGCGCCGACCTCCTGGATCTCCGTGACAAGTTGCGATCCGTCCGCCGGGAACTCGACGCCTTGGATGACAAGGTCGGTGACCTGATCGATCGACTGCCCAGTTCGTGAACCGCCCTCGATGACCACTGTTCCCTCCCCTCGCGATCGCCGTTTCCCCGACACCTCAAGTTTCGGGCCGCGAATCGGCGGACAACAGGGCGCAGTCGGGGGCACACTCGGTCACTGAGGCACAGCGGGAGGTGACGACGTGTACGGCAACGAGCGCTTGGCCGCGCTGATGCGCGAGGCCGGGTTCCTGCGGGAAGACGGTTCCGTGGGGCGCAAGACGTTCGCCCGTGCGGTCAGCACGCACGCCGGGCGACCGCTCACCCACACCTACGTCTCGCGCTGGTTGGACGGCATGGTGCCCCGCGACCTGCCCACGCGGCGGGCGATCGCGACCGCGCTCGGCCAGCGGCTGGGTAGGACGGTCGGCCTGGAGGAGCTCGGCTTCGGCCGCACGGAGAAGCTGCCCGCCGACCTCGGCCTGAAGTACCCGGACAGCTCCCAAGAGGGGATCGCCGCGCTGACGCGGCTGTGGCAGGGGGACCTGGACCAGGTCCACACCCTGCTGGCGTCGCCGACCAACGTCGCCGCCTGGAACGAGGCGTCGCTCTCCTGGTTGGTCAGCTCGGCCGCCGATGTCGAGCTGCTGTCCACGGGCGCCCGCGTGGTGGGCCTCGCCGACCTCGCTCGCGTGCGCACCACCGTGGACCTGTTCGACCGCTTGGACGCCCAGTTCGGCGGCGGGCACGCACGCCGGTCGCTGGTTGAGTTCCTGCGCAACGACCTCGCGCAGCTGCTGCGCGGCACCTACACCGACGTCGTCGGCCGGGAGCTGTTCCAGGTGGCGGCGAGCGCGACCATGCTCGGTGCCTGGATGTCCTACGACGCGGGCCTGCACGGCCTGGCGCAGCGGTACTTCGTGCAGGCGCTCAAGCTCGCAGACGCCGCCGGTGACCGGTTGCTCGCGGCGGGAATCCTGGACGCGATGAGCCACCAGGCCACGTTCCTGGGGCGCTACCGCGAGGCCGCGAACCTGGCACGCGCGGCGCGGGTGGGCACGGAGTCGGCAGGCTCGGCGCGGTCGGCTGCGCACTTCTCCGCGATGGAGGCGCGGGCGCTGGCGAGGCTGGGCGACACCGCGGCGTGCGACCGGGCTATGGCTGTAGCCGTACGGGAGTTCGAGCGGTGCGAGGGTGATGACCAGGCCGAGTGGTTCGGCTACTTCGATGACGCCGAGCTGGCGGCCGAGCTGGGGCACTGCAACCGGGACCTGGGGCGGGCGGTGGACGCGACCACGTACGCAATGCAGTCCGTGGGCGGCAACGGCGAACAGGTGCGCAGCGACTTCTTCGCCACGATGGTGCTGGCCGATGCCTACCTGCACCAGGGCGAGGCCGAGGAAGCGTGCCGGGTGGCGCTGACCGCGTTGCAGGTCGGCGAGCAGCTGGTGTCGGCGCGGTGTGCGTCGTACGTGGGGGAGTTCCGGCAGCGGTTGGACGGCCTGGGCGACAGCCCGGTGGCGCGCGCCTTCGTGGAACAGGCGCGCACCACCCGGTTGTGGGCTACAGCGGTTCCCAGTCCGCGCGGCTCCCGCCGGTCCTGAGCGCGGCCAGGCGCTTGGTCAACTCGGCTCCAGCCTCAGGGTTACCCGCCGCCTTCCGGGCCAGCCAGACGGTCATGGCGATCTCGCGGTAATCGGCGAGAACGCGGTAACCGGGCCATTCCATGATGTCGAATCCGTAGACGTTCACGAACGTCCGGTACTCGGCTTCGGTGTGCCAGCCGAACCGTTCGTAGAACGCGGCGGTTTGGACCAGGTCCCACTCGCGTGGGCCGATGGCGAAGTTGTCCAGGTCGATGAGCAGCGGGTTTCCGTCGCGATCCAGGATGACGTTGCCCACGTTGGCGTCTCCGTGGATAACGCCTGCTGGGAGCGGGAAGGTCAGCAGTGCGTACTCCGCTTTGAGCTTTTCCAGCGGCTCTTTCAGGAAGTCGAGGTTTTCCTTGCCGGTGTGCTGTTCGATGTCAGTCAGCGTCTGTGTGAACGGCTCGAAAGCTGGGAGATTCAGGCGCGGCGGCGGTAGTTCGTGCAGTTCGCGGATCAGGCGTGCGACCTGGATGATCGGCGCGTAGTCCTCCCGCTCGGAGGCTGACTCCCAGAAGGTGACCAAGCCTCCGTCGGTCTTGACGGGTTGCTTCACACGAAGTGCCCTTGTGGCCGGGTAGTCGACTGCGGCCAGCCAGCGGGCAACCGCGACCTGACGGCGGGCGCCCGCCTCGTCTGCGTCGGCCTGGGCGATGCGGACGATGACTGGGGTGCGAAGCCTGTAGACGGCGTTCGAGCCGATCCGCAGCAACTCGGCGTCGGCGGGGTCGAGGTCGACCTGACGGCAGGCGGTGATCAGAACGCGCTCGGCCTCAGCGGAGGTCAGAGGGCTAGTACTCCTACTCGGCGTCACCGCTTGAACGCTACTCGTGGAGCGGAAAGGCTTCTGCCGGTCGCTCAACAGCGCGCGCGACGTGGTTGTGCTGACCATTGGCTACTCCTCCGCATGGGCTCATACTGGGGCCTCTGACGAGATCGAACCGAGGTCGTCGTGCTTGGCACGACACGTGCTCAACTGAATGAGAAACGTTGTTCTGGTTCAGGGAACCGCAGGTCAAGAAGTGTCTTCCCCGCGCACGCGGGGGTGTTCCTGGGGTGGATCGGGTGTCCGGGGTCCTGTTCAAGTCTTCCCCGCGCACGCGGGGGTGTTCCGTGCAGGCCGAGCTGGTCCGCGTGGATGGTGGGTCTTCCCCGCGCACGCGGGGGTGTTCCGCGGATCGCGCTGATGGAGACCGGCGGGAGGCCGTCTTCCCCGCGCACGCGGGGGTGTTCCCTCGACGCCCGCCGCGTTCAGGTTCTTCACGCCGTCTTCCCCGCGCACGCGGGGGTGTTCCGGGCGGGTTGGACCTCGACGAGGCGATGACCGCGTCTTCCCCGCGCACGCGGGGGTGTTCCCCTGGTGCTCGTGATCACGGGCCCTCCTGGGCTGTCTTCCCCGCGTACGCGGGGGTGTTCCCTACGACCAGGTCACGCGTGGTGTGGACGGGTAGTCTTCCCCGTGCACGCGGGGGTGTTCCCAGGGCGAACCCGCTGGCCGGGACCGCCAGATCGTCTTCCCCGCGCACGCGGGGGTGTTCCGTAGACCGCGACCCGCTTCAGGGCGCGCATGAAGTCTTTCCCGCGTATGCGGGGGTGTTCCGGCGAGTACGTCCGCGTCCGCGTCGACCCGGCCGTCTTCCCTGCGCACGCGGGGGTGTTCCGTAGCCGCGGTCGTTGCGGTAGATCGCGCTATCGTCTTCCCCGTGCACGTGGGGTGTTCCGATCAAAGGCATGTGCTCGTCACGTCCAGGGCGCGTCCAGGGGCAAGCTGTCGGCAGCAAAAGTGCTGGTCAGGGCCTGTAAAGGAAACGGACTGTAAATCCGTCGCGAAAGCTACAGAGGTTCGAATCCTCTACCCGCCACAACACGATGAAGACCCCCGTGACCAGCTAGAACAGGTCACGGGGGTCTTCTCTTTCCACGGGGTGCTGCCGCTCGTCCGCGGTTATCCGGGCTCAGGGGTGGAGCGTCGGAGTCGAAGCGCTCCTCGGCGGGGCGCGGGCGCCGGTGCGGCTCTGCTCGGGGCGTGTTCCCCTCGAAGGTGTGGCCGACCAGGCGCGTGTGACTCACCTCATGCGCGACGCCTGCGCCCGGTCGGCCACCGGTCGAGGAGCGCCACTGCTGTGACTGCGACAAATCCCCCTCTTCCGAGTGGAAAGCTCCGCTGTTCCGCGAATGCTCCATGGTCGGTTTGGCGCTGTGGATATTCCGAAACAGTCACTCGATCGCCGTTCCACCGGACTATTGCCGGCCGTCGGCGTCACGTCTCCGCCGACGGCTCAGCGGTAGGTTCCCGACCTCGGTGGTCCGGGGCGCAGGGACTGCTCGAC
This sequence comes from Actinosynnema pretiosum, assembly GCF_002354875.1. GTDB lineage: Bacteria > Actinomycetota > Actinomycetes > Mycobacteriales > Pseudonocardiaceae > Actinosynnema > Actinosynnema auranticum. Next base: position 7,636,585 of record NZ_CP023445.1, on the reverse strand, counting down.
CGGTGAGGCGGGAAGCGGGGTGGGGAAGCGCGACGGTGAACCCGAAGACCTGGACGAGGGGCGGGATCGGATGCCCGGAACCTCCCGGAGCCGGGAGGCCGCCCGGCCGCCGGCAGGCGGTCAGGGCGACCTTCCGCGTCATCTCGTTGATCATCCGAGTCCTGCTGCGGGTCGACTTAGACCTGCAGTCCCGCAGCACGACTTGCCGGGGGGCGTGTCGGAGCTTTTATCCGGCGCAGCCCTCTTCCGCGTCCGACCGGTTTTCGCTGCCGAACTCACCGGCTTCCACTCGTTGCGCGGAGGCGATGAATGGGACATCTCAGTGCTGCGCGCCGCGTTGAGGCGTCAATTCCCGCCTCTTGTCCACGTCGGCGGGAAGCGCAGGTCGGGGATCGGGTCCCCGTACTCGCGCGCCGGGCTCAACGGGCGGAGCGGACCTGCGTCCCAGGCGACAAGGCGGGCGGGCGCGCAAGTGCTTCCTCTCACTTGCGTGCCCGCCCTGTATGAAGCATAACTCATCTCGAACACATGTTCGAGCCCTGCGCGATCGCCGCTCGGCCCGCCTCGGTCAGCTCCGCGACCGCGCGCTCGTCCAGGCGCACCGCCGCGAGCGCCCTGACCAGGCCGAGGTGCACCAAGTCGTGGATCGCGGCCCGGTCCGAGCACGGCAACCCGTCCACGTACAGGTCCGGCTCGCCGCCGCCGGACAGCTCCGCCCGACCCGCCGCGACCGCGCGCAGCATCGCCCGCACCCGGCCGGACAGCTCGATCGTCGTCTCGATCATGACGCCCCCCTCGCTCCGCGCTGACCCCCGCACCAAGGAGAGCGCCGCGGGTCCTGGCGCGTACCGGATCCGGGGCGTTTCACCCGGCCGGTCGAGGTCGGTACCGGTCAAGACGTCGCCCGACCGGGGGATCGCGTCACTGCCCGCCGAACAGGGTGATCGGCTGGTCTGATCGGCCCAGCCGAAGTCCCGACGACCGGTCGGCGACGGGAACGGCACGTCGTCGTCCGTAACGGCGTTACGGGTCTCACGGGGCGGGATGCTGTCCGGCATGACCGGAACCTGGATCGTCATCGCCGGGGTCGTGGTCGGCGTCGTCATCGGGCTGGCGCTGCGGCCCCCCGGCGCGCGGCGCGAGCCCGCGACCCGGCAGCCGCCGCCGCGCGAGCGGCTCGTCGCGCTGCTCGCCGCCGCCGACGAGCTGGAGCGCGGGCTCGACGCCGTGCTCGACTTCGGACCGCTCTCCGCCGGTGAGCTGGCCGCCGTCGACCTGCCAGCCAAGCTGGAGCACCTCGTCGCCCCGCGCGTCCTGACCTGCCCGACCGTCGCCGAGCTGCGCGCCTGCACCGAGCAGATCGCCCTGCACCCCTTCCCGGAGCAGCGCGAGCTCCTCGCCGCCGTGCGCGCCGACCAGCGCCCCGCCGCGATGTCCGCGACCTGGCTGGTGATGCGCGAGGCCGCGGGCAGCGCCGCCGCGCAGCACCACGCCGCCGTCGAGGCCCGCCGCTGCCTGGCCACCATCCGCGACCAGCTCACCCCCGAACTGCCCGGCCCGACCCCCGCGCTCGTCTGACCCGAGAACCCGGAAACCCGAACACCGGCCAGAACCCCGAACACCGGCCACGACCAAAGCCAGGCACGACCGAACCCCGCTACGACCAGCCCCAGCTCGAACGGCCCCGGTCCCCACCCCGCAGGCCACCCGCCGGCCCACCTCACCGAGCAGCCCGCCTCACCGAGCGGGCCGCCGCTGCCACGTCGTCCACAGCGGCCGGTACCCCCGCGAGCACCAGAACGGCGTCGAGCGCGGGTTCGGCAGGGAGTGGTGCAGCAGGGGCGCGCCGACGCCCGCCGCGTCCAGCCGCGCGTCCAGCCGCGCGTGCAGCCACGCCACCAGCGCCCCGCCGACCCCGCCCCCGCGCAGGTCCGCCCGCACCCCCCAGCGCCCCCAGGTACGCCACCGGCGACACCGACGTCCGCCCCGCGACCCACCCGCTCCCCGCGGGCCCCTGGCACGTCAGCAGCCCCACCGGCTCCCCGCCGCGCCACGCCGGCCACGCCTCCGGCTCCGCCCGCCCGACCTCCCCGGCCAGCAGCTCCCGCAACAACCTCCCGGTCGACGCCCGCTCGGTCACCACCCCGTACCGCGCGTCCACCCGCACCACCTCCAGGTGCAGCGCCGCCGCCACGTCCAGGTCCTCGCCCCGCAACGGCCGCACCTCCACCGCCGCGTCCCCCGGCGGCGTCGCCCGCCCCGCGACCCGCACCGCCAGCACCACCAGCGGCGCGAACCCGTGCGCCAGCAGCACGCGCGGCGCGTCCTCGGCGCGGCTGGGCACGGTCACCAGCGCCGCCGTCTCCGGATCGCCCCCGCCGGTCAGCGGCCACTCCCGCAGCCGCCGCCCCGGGTCGTCGCCGGGGCTCCAGGCCAGCACGTGCGAGCGCGGAGCCCGCCAGGTCGCGCCGAGCTCCTCAGGGGAGTGCTCCTGCAGCGAGTAGGGCCGGTCGACGGGCGCGAGGTCGGGCAGCAGCGGGTCCGCACCCGAACGTAGCGCCGGTCGACCGCCGCGCTCCAGGGCCGAGCGCCGCAAGCCCCGAAGCGGCCAAACGGGCCACCCATCCCCCGGCCAGTGTCAGAAGACCTGATCGCGTGAGTAGATCTGTCACTTCACGTGTCAATCCCCTCACCAACCTGCCATTTTATCGCCCAACCGGGGTACATTGAGGTATAGGAGGGGTCTCGGTGGGTGTTCGAGACCCCTCAGTCACGCCAGGACCCCGCAGGCAGGCCGATCCGGCCGACCCCGCGACCCGGCCGACGAGGAGGCTGGATGTCCGACCAGACCTCGGCCCCGACGTCGAACACGTCGCCCAGGTCGACCAACCGAGCGTTCACCGCCTTCGCGGTGCTCCTGCTCGCCGCGGGCGTCCTGTCCGCGTTCCTCGTGGGGGCGAACCTCCCCGACGACCCGTCCCGCCTCAGCCTCCTGTGGACCGGCCCGCTGCTCGTCGTCGGCTTCCTGCTGGCCGAGCAGCTCGCGATCAACGTCGACGTCCGCAGCGGCGTCGCCTGGACGATCTCCTTCACCGAGATCCCGCTCGTCCTCGGCCTGCTCGTCGCCCCCTTCGAGGTCGTCCTCGCCGCCCACGTCGTCGCGGGCGTCGGCACCCTCCTCGGCAGGCGCGTACTCGACCGCGCCGTCTACAACGCCGGCCTGATGTTCATGGAGATCTCGGTCGCCTTCGCCGTGGCCGACGCCGTCAACCGGTTCGTCGGCGACAGCGGCCCCGCCTGGGCGGGCGCGTTCGTCGGCACCATCAGCGTCCCGCTGCTCGCCAGCGTCCTCGGCCTCACCGCCCTGCGCCTCATGCGCAAGGGGATGCGCCTGGCCCCCAGCGGCAGGCTCGTCCTGCAGACCCTCGTCGTCGCGCTCCTCAACACCGCCGCGGGCCTGGTCGCCTACGAGGTCGCCGACCACGCCCAGTGGGGCGGCCTGCTGATCGTGCTCGCCTTCGCCGGCATCACCGCCATCTACCTCGCCTACTCCGGCCTGCTGCGCGAGCAGCGCGACCTGGAGGCGCTCAGCGAGGTCTCGCTCCGCGTCGCCCGCTCCGGCAGGCACGGCACCGGCCCGCGCGGCGGGGCCACCACCGCCGTCGACGCCGAGGACGGCAAGGCCGAGGCCGACGAGTGGCAGCACATCGCCGAGCGCATCCGCGAGCAGCTCAACGCCAACCGCGTCGTCCTGCGCCTGCGCACCGACCCGCAGGCCCCCATGCGCACCCTCGTCGCGGGCGAGCCGCTGCCGCAGGCCATGCGCCGCGACGACGCCCGCCTGTCCCGCGAGGACGCGATGCTCCAGCTCCCCGGCACCCAGGTCCGCTACTTCCGGGTCGCCGACGCGGGCGAGGAGGCCACCGACGCCCTCGTCCGCCGCGACGCGCAGGAGGCGCTCGTCGTCCCGCTGCGCGGCGGGGCCACCCAGCTGCTCGGCGCCGTCGAGGTGCACGACCGGCTCAGCCGGTGGCGCGGGTTCGGCAAGGCCGACATCCAGCTCCTGCGCACCCTCGCCAACCACCTGTCCACCGCCGTGGACAACCGCAGGCTCCTCGCCAGGCTCCGCCACGACGCCTACCACGACCCGCTGACCGGCCTGCTCAACCGCACCGGCTTCCTGGAGGCCGCCGCCGAGCCCGTCCGCGAGTCCGAGGCCGCCGTCGTGCTCCGGGTCGACCTGGACGTGCTGTCCACCGTCCTGGACGCCCTCGGCCAGGCGTGGGGCAACCGCATGGTCGTCGCCGCGGGCCGCAGGCTCCGCGACGAGCTGGGCCCGGAGGTGCCGCTGGCCAGGCTCGACGGCGGCGCGTTCGCCGCGCTCCTGGTCGACCGCAAGGCCGAGCGGGTCAAGGAGATCGCCGAGCGCCTGCGCGCCCGCCTGTCCGTGCCGTACCCCGTCGACCGGCTCACCGTCGAGGCGGGCGCCATCGTCGGCTGGGCGGCCGTCGCCGAGGTCGAGGACGACGCCAAGGACGCGGACTCGCTGCTCCAGCGCGCCGACGTGGCGCTGCGGGCCACCAGCGAGAACGAGCCCATGCGCGCCTACGCGCCCAGCATGGGCCAGATCTTCCTGCGCCGCTTCCAGCTGGTCACCCAGTTCCGCTCCGCGCTGGAGAACGGCCAGATCTCGGTGCACTACCAGCCGAAGATCGCCCTGCCGAGCAGGCAGGTCATCGGCGCCGAGTCGCTCGTGCGCTGGAAGCACCCGGAGTTCGGCCGCGTCGACCCCGACGAGTTCATCCCCGCCGTCGAGGCGACCGGGCTCGTCGACGTGCTCACCGACTTCGTCATGGACAAGGGCCTGGAGCGGGTCCGCCGCTGGATGGACCGCGACCTGCGGATGTCCATCGCGGTGAACCTGTCCGTGCGCACCCTCGCCGACGAGGAGTTCCCCGACCGGGTGAAGGAAGCGCTCGACCGGCACCGCGTCCCGCCGGAGCTGCTCACGTTCGAGCTGACCGAGTCCGGCGTCATGGCCGACCCCGAGCGCGCCCTGCCCGTCCTGCGCAGGCTGCACACCATGGGCGTCGTGCTGGCCGTGGACGACTTCGGCACCGGCTACTCGTCGCTCGCCTACCTGCGGCAGCTCCCGGTGGACGAGGTGAAGATCGACAAGAGCTTCGTGCTCGGCATGGGCACCGACCTCGGCGACATGGCCGTCGTCCGCTCCATCGTCGAGCTGGGCCACTCGCTCGGCCTCACCGTCGTCGCCGAGGGCGTCGAGGACGACGCCGCGCGCGACCAGCTGGTCGGGATGGGCTGCGACGTCGCCCAGGGCTACCTGATCTCCCGGCCGCTGTCCGAGGACCGCTTCGAAGCGTGGTTGCGAGCGCGAACCGTGCAGGTCAGGGGGGCGCGGGATGAGACGGTGCTCACTCTGGTGCACTGAAGGCGCCCCCCGATTTCACTTCGGACGGGATCTTGTGTAGAGTTCTCCTCAGCTCAGAGAGCGAAGCGAGATCGCACGAAGAGCGGCAAGCCCCTTTAGCTCAGTCGGCAGAGCGTCTCCATGGTAAGGAGAAGGTCTACGGTTCGATTCCGTAAAGGGGCTCCACGACTCGGCCGCGGTGCATGAGCATCGCGGCCCGCGTCGTGTAAAGCGGTGTAGCTCAGTTGGTAGAGCAAGCGGCTCATAATCGCTGTGTCGCCGGTTCAAGTCCGGCCACCGCTACGCGAATGGGTGAACTGTGCCTGCGGAGAGCGCAGGCATGTTCGCTCCGCATCACACCGGGGGCGCGGCCCCCGGACCCCGCCCAGGAGGGCTTTGCCCCCTGGACCCCCTTTCGGGGGTCCGGTAGGTGGGGTCGTTCCTTTTTGGGGGATTTGGGCCAGAACAGTATTTGTTCTGGCCCTTGTGGTGTGTTTGCTCCTTTGCAGAGAAGGTTTCTCTGTGGCCCCGCTGGAGTGGTAAGCCCGCTTCAGGTGCCTTCGGGTTTCGGGATCGTGTGCTCTGAGAAAGGCGAGGACCGTGGCTGCTACCGACGTTCGGCCGAAGATCACTCTTGCGTGTGAGGAGTGCAAGCACCGCAACTACATCACCAGGAAGAACCGGCGCAACGACCCGGACCGCCTGGAGATCAAGAAGTTCTGCCCGAACTGCAAGACGCACAAGGCGCACAAGGAAACCCGCTGAGGTTTTTCTCGTAGCGACGCGAGGCCCGTCCCGGCTGGTTCCGGGGCGGGCCTCGTCGCGTAACCTGCGTCTCGTGCCACTCGACGCTTCGTTCATCGGACGGTCCTACCCGCCCACGCCGCCCTACGAGGTCGGGCGGGAGAAGATCCGGGAGTTCGCCGACGCGGTCGGGGCCACCAGCGCGGTGCACCGGGACGCGGACGCCGCGCGCGCGGCCGGGCACCCCGACGTCATCGCGCCCCCCACGTTCGCGATCCTGGTCTCGATGAGCGCCAACTCGCAGCTCGTCGAGGACCCCGAGCTCGGGCTCGACTACACCCGCGTGGTGCACGGCGACCAGGCGTTCAGCCACCACCGGCCCATCGTCGCCGGGGACGTGCTCAGCGTGGCGCTGACCGTCGACAACATCACCTCGCGCATGGGCAACGACATGCTCTCGCTGCGCGCGGAGATCACCGACCAGCACGGCGCCGCCGTCACCACCGCCAGGTCCACGCTCGTCGTCAGGGGGGAATCGTGATCACCGCGGCCGAGGTGAGCGTCGGCGACGAGCTGCCGCCCATCACCCTGCGCATCACCCGCGCCCACCTCGTCGCGTACGCGGGCGCCTCCCTGGACTTCAACCCCATCCACTGGAACCAGCGGTTCGCCGAGGGCGTCGGGCTGCCCGGCGTCATCGCCCACGGGATGCTCACCATGGGCATGGCCTGCCGCATCGTCACCGAGTGGGCGGGCGACCCGGCCGCCGTGGTCGAGTACGGCACCCGGTTCGGCAGGCCCGTGCCGGTGCCCGACGACGACGAGGGCGCCGTGGTCGAGGTGACCGCGAAGGTCACCAAGGTCCTGGAGGACGGGACCTTCAAGGTGAACATCAACGCCAGCCACGACGGCAAGTCCGTCCTCGGCGGGGCCTCCGCCCGCGTCCGCCTCCCGTAGCGCGGGAACGGCGTCCAGCGCGGCGCTGAGGGGCCGCAGAGGGCCGTCGAGGGCCGCCGAAGGGCTAGAAACCGCCGCAGAACGCGCTGGAGCCGGGGCCCGAGGCGGACGCCGAGCGGCGCTCGACGCCGTCCACGCTCACCTGGCAGCCCACCTCGCCGCCCTGCTCGCCGATCGTCACGGTGAGCACGCCGCGCGCGTCGCCCGGCGCGGTCACCTCGCGGCGCCAGGGCAGCGAGGACAGCTCCTCCTGGCCGGTGGACACGCCGCCGTCGTCGAACGTCGAGTACACGACGGTGGCGTGCCCGGCCTCGCCCGTCACCTCGTAGACCACGGTCGCCGACCTCGGAGCGGACGGGCCGTTCACCAGCACCGCGCCCACCAGCGCGCCGAGCAGCAGCAGCGACGCGGCGGACACCACCAGCCACCGCCGCGACCGCTCCACCTCCCGCGCGGAACCCATGCCCAGCCCCTTTGTCGATGCGGACGCTCCGCAGAGGGCATCGGGAGCGGTGCGGACCCGTTAGCGGTCTACCCCCGAACGTGTGACCCCTGACCACGTCTCCCGGACGGGGTCAGAACCCGGAGCAGGAGGCGACGGCGAACGGGCCGGACGCGGTGGAGGTCTTCTGCTCCTGGCCGTCGACGGTCACCTTGCAGGTCACCGAGCCGCCCTCGGCTCCCGTGCTCACGGTCAGCGAGCCGCCGCTGAACAGGCCCGTGGTCTTCAGCTCCTTCGTCCACGGCAGGGTCGTCACGTCCTCGCTGCTGTTCTGCATGTTGCCGTCGCCGAAGGTCGAGTAGCTCACCGAGACGGACGGGGCCTCGCCGGTCACCTCGTAGACCACGGTGACCTCCTTCTTGGACTGCTCGTCGACCTCGTTCACCGCCGCGCCGAAGACGGCGGCCCAGAGGATGCACACGATCAGCCCCAGCGCCGACAGGATGGTGCCGCTGATGGCCAGGCCCTTGCTGTTGGCCGGGTTCTTCTTCAGCTTGGAGATGGCGACCAGGCCGAGGACCAGGCCGACGATGACCATGGGCCAGGCGATGACGCCGATGAACGGGATGAAGCTGAGCAGCAGGCCCACGAGCCCCAGGACGAGGCTGCCGGTCGCCATGCCGTTCTGCGCGGGCTGCGGGTGGCCCTGCGGCGCGTACTGGGTGGGCTGCTGGGGGTAGGACATCGGTGACTCCCGTGGTGCGGTGGCTCTCGGCGAGCCGGACGACGGATTAGTCGTGATCGCCGAGAGTTCGTTAACAGCCGAAGCCTCGATAGGGCATTTAGACCCCATCGGAGGGGGCGTTCGGCCGGGTTTCACCGTGAAACACCACTTTTTTCACCCTTTCGGGTTCCCCTTTTTAGGGGGTAAAACCCCGAAGGCGGCCCCCGGTCGGGGGCCGCCTTCGGGGTGGGGTTCGGTGAGCTACTTCACCTCGGCGAGCAGCTTCGCCATGCGGTCGAGGCCGGTCTTGAGGTCCTCGTCGCCGAGCGCGTAGGACAGGCGCAGGTAGCCGGGGGTGCCGAAGGCCTCGCCGGGGACCACGGCGACCTCGGCGTGCTCCAGGATCAGCGCGGCCAGCGTCACCGAGTCGGTGATCTCCTGGCCCCGCAGCTCCTTGCCGATCAGCGCCTTCACCGACGGGTAGACGTAGAACGCGCCGGTCGGGGTGGGGCAGTCCACGCCGGGGATCGCGGACAGCAGCTCCACGATCAGGCGACGCCTGCGGTCGAACGCGACGCGCATCGCGTGCGCGGCCTCCAGCGAGCCGGACACGGCCTCCAGCGCGGCGCGCTGTGCGACGTTCGACACGTTCGAGGACAGGTGCGACTGGAGGTTCGAGGCGGCCTTGACCACGTCGGCCGGGCCGATCAGCCAGCCGACCCGCCAGCCGGTCATCGCGTACGTCTTGGCCACGCCGTTGAGCACGATCGTGCGGTCGGCCATCTCCGGCACGGCCACCGGCAGCGAGACCGCCTCGGCGCCGTCGTAGACCAGGTGCTCGTAGATCTCGTCGCTGATCACCCACAGGCCGTTCGCGTGCGCCCACCGGCCGATCGCGGTGATGGCCTCGCGGCTGTAGACCGAGCCGGTCGGGTTGGACGGCGAGCACAGCAGCAGCACCTTCGTGCGCGGCGTGCGGGCCGCCTCCAACTGCTCGACGGTCACCAGGTAGTCGGTGGTCTCGTCCGCCGTGACCTGCACCGGGACGCCGCCCGCGAGGGTGATGGCCTCGGGGTAGGTGGTCCAGTACGGCGCGGGCAGCAGCACCTCGTCACCGGGGTCGACGATGGTCGCGAACGCCTGGTAGACGGCCTGCTTGCCGCCGTTGGTGATCAGCACCTGGCTCGCGGCCACCTCGTAGCCGGAGTCGCGCCGGGTCTTCGCGGCGACGGCCTCGCGCAGCTCGGGCAGGCCCGCGGCCGGGGTGTAGCGGTGGTTGCGCGGATCGGCGCACGCGGCCTGGGCGGCGGCCACGACCGCCTCCGGCGTCGGGAAGTCGGGCTCGCCCGCCCCGAACCCGATCACCGGTCGCCCCGCCGCCTTGAGCGCCTTCGCCTTCGCGTCGACCGCCAGCGTGGCGGACTCGGCGATGCCCCCGATCCGCCGGGAGATCCGGGGGAGCGCGGGGGCGGTGGGCGCGGGGGTCGTCTCAGGCTCAGCCATGGCGCCAATCGTGGCAGACGCGCCCCCGATACCCGCGTCCGCACCCCCGCTGACCGGGCAAGTTGGAAGATCGGCGGGGTTGTGCAGTATGCTTCCGGTCTTGGAACGCCCCATCACACCTCACAGGGTCTCCACAAGAGCTTGTGAGGGGGGTGCAAGGCGTCTCCCGCCAGGGGTCCGCGAGGGCCCAAAGGGGTGTAGCTCAACTGGCAGAGCAGCGGTCTCCAAAACCGCAGGTTGCAGGTTCAAGTCCTGTCGCCCCTGCGTCGAAACGCGATGGTGAGCGGAGGACGGCATGAGCGAGGGCCGCGAGCAGGGCCAGCCGGAAAAGCGCGACGACGCGTCCCGGCCGGTCACCGCCGCCGCGCGCCGCGAGCGCCGTGGCACCGCGCGTCCGGCGTCCCGAAAGGACGCCGGGCGCTCCGCGGAGCCGAAGTCCGACAAGGTGGACTCCACCTCGGACTCCGCGAAGAAGGGCAAGCCGACCCGTTCCCGCGAGGGCAAGGAGAAGCGGCCGAACATCTTCGCGCGCTTCTTCCGCTACATCCGCGAGGTGGTCGGCGAGCTCCGGAAGGTGATCTGGCCGACCCGCAAGCAGATGGTCACCTACACCTCGGTCGTGCTGGTCTTCGTGGCCTTCATGACGGCGCTGGTCTTCGGTCTGGACATCGCCTTCGCCGAGGGCGTGTTCTGGCTGTTCGGCTGACGCCGGCTCGCCCGGTCCGCCCCGCAGACGTCGCGGGGCTGTGACAGGCTGGGCACGTGATGCACGAAAGGAAGCGAGACCAACAGTGACCTCCGAGAACGGCGCGAGCGCCCAGGAGCTGACCGACCTGACCGACGAGCGGGACCCCGGCACCGGGGAGGACCGCGTCGAGGTCGAGGCTGAGGCGTCGTCGGAGGACACCACCGAGGTCTCCGCCGAGGACAACGCCGACGCCGCCGACACCGCCGACGGTGATGTCGACGTCGTCGAGCTCGACAGCACCCCGATCGACGCCGAGCCCGCCGACCCCGCCGCCGAGATGCGCGAGGCCCTGCGCCGCGCGCCCGGCGACTGGTACGTCGTGCACTCGTACGCCGGTTACGAGAACAAGGTCAAGACCAACCTCGAGACGCGCATCCAGACGCTCGACATGGAGGACTACATCTTCCAGGTCGAGGTGCCGACCGAGGAAGTCACCGAGATCAAGAACGGCCAGCGCAAGCAGGTGCAGCGCAAGGTGCTGCCCGGCTACATCCTGGTCCGCATGGAGCTGAACGACGGTTCCTGGAGCGCGGTGCGCAACACGCCCGGTGTCACCGGGTTCGTGGGCGCGACCTCCAAGCCGTCGCCGCTGACCGTCGACGAGGTGCTGAAGTTCCTGCTCCCCCAGGGCAAGCAGGAGCCCGCCGCGGGCAAGAAGGCCGCGACCACCCCGGTCAAGTCGACCGTCGAGGTGGACTTCGAGGTGGGCGAGTCGGTCACCGTCATGGACGGCCCGTTCGCGACGCTGCCCGCCACCATCAGCGAGGTCAACGCGGACGGCCAGAAGCTCAAGGTCCTCGTGTCGATCTTCGGTCGCGAGACGCCGGTCGAGCTGTCGTTCAGCCAGGTCTCCAAGATCTGATCCGCCTCCCTCCCCCCGGTCTGAGCCGGGGGGACCCCAGGGGGAGCGGGCAGCCACGCTGCGGCTGGCAGGGCCGCGCGCGGACACCGCAATAGAGGAAGCACTGAGATGCCACCCAAGAAGAAGAAGCTCGCAGCGGTCATCAAGCTGCAGATCAAGGCCGGCGCCGCGAACCCGGCCCCGCCGGTCGGCCCCGCGCTGGGCCAGCACGGCGTCAACATCATGGAGTTCTGCAAGCAGTACAACGCGGCCACCGAGTCGCAGCGCGGAACCGTGGTGCCGGTCGAGATCTCGGTCTACGAGGACCGGTCGTTCGACTTCAAGCTCAAGACCCCGCCCGCCGCGAAGCTGATCCTCAAGGCCGCCGGCGTGGAGAAGGGCTCGGGCGAGCCGCACCGCCTCAAGGTCGCCAAGGTGACCATGGAGCAGGTGCGCGAGATCGCGCAGACCAAGATGGTCGACCTGAACGCGAACGACGTCGACCAGGCCGCGAAGATCATCGCCGGTACCGCCCGCTCCATGGGCATCACGGTCGAGGGCTGACCCTCCTCCGCGCCCCGTTCGCGGGGCACCCCGACAGCGTGGGAGGGCCCAGCGCGGCCCGGACCACTACTGATCCACTCAGAAGGACAGAAGCATGAAGCGCAGCAAGGCGTACAAGAACGCCGCCGAGCTGGTGGACCGGGAGCGGCTGTACTCGCCGCTGGAGGCCGCCAAGCTCGCCAAGGAGACCTCCAAGGTGAAGCTGGACGCGACCGTCGAGGTCGCCATCCGGCTGGGCGTCGACCCCCGCAAGGCCGACCAGATGGTCCGCGGCACCGTGAACCTGCCGCACGGTACGGGCAAGACCGCCCGCGTGATCGTCTTCGCCACGGGTGACAAGGCCGCCGAGGCCGAGGCCGCCGGTGCCGACGCGGTCGGCAGCGACGAGCTGATCGCCCGCATCCAGGGCGGCTGGCTGGACTTCGACGCCGCGATCGCGACGCCGGACCAGATGGCCAAGGTCGGCCGCATCGCCCGCATCCTCGGCCCGCGCGGCCTGATGCCGAACCCGAAGACCGGCACCGTGACCCCCGAGGTCACCAAGGCCGTGACGGACATCAAGGGCGGTAAGATCAACTTCCGCGTCGACAAGCAGGCGAACCTGCACCTCGTCATCGGCAAGGTGTCGTTCGACCCGGAGAAGCTGGTCGAGAACTACGCCGCCGCGCTGGACGAGATCCTGCGTGCCAAGCCCTCCGCCGCGAAGGGCCGGTACGTCAAGAAGGTGACCGTCTCGACGACGATGGGCCCCGGCATCCCCGTGGACCCGAACCGCACGCGCAACCTGCTCTCGGACGAGGCCACCGTCTGACGGTCCCGCACCCGAGCTCACGCCGAACCCCCGGTCAGCAGACCGGGGGTTCGGCGTTTTTCCAGCTCTTTCGCAGCACTAGGGCTGGGTGCAGGTCTCCTGCTCGTAGGCCGAGATCATCCACTTCTCGTTGCTCTGCCGGGTCACGGTGAACTTCCCCAGCCTCGGCCCGCCGGACACGACGGCCTCGCAGGAGCTGATCACCACGACGTCGGTCGTCGGCGTCTTGTACAGCTCGCTGGAGAACGAGACGCCGCTGTAGTTCGTCACGTGCGTGACCTGCGGCTTGAGCGCGGCGAACGCCTCCTCGCAGGTGCCAGCGCCGAAGGCCGAGGCGAACCCGTCCCTGGCGGAGTCCTCGCTGAACAGCACCTTGCACGCCCGAACCCGGCCGGAGCCCACGTCGCCGTACAGCTTCGCGATCGTCTTCACCGGCGTGTCCGGCGCCATCTCCACGGCCTCGCCGGTCGGGCCGCCCGCGGTCTGCGCGCGGTCACCGGGCTGCTCGCCGCCGAAGTACTGGTCGTAGAAGTACTGGAGCACCAGGAGCAGCACGCCCAGGGTGACCAGCCTGCGGACCAGCCTGCTCGCGAGCACGTGCTGCCACCACGGCTTGCCCTTGTGCACGGCGGGCGCGGGCGGCGGGTACGGCTGCTGGTGCGGCGCGGGATAACCGGGAGCGGGGTAGCCGGGGGCGGGGGGACCGGGCGCCGGGTAGCCGGGCGCGGGGTGCCCGCCGTGCGCCTGGCCCGGCTGCGGGCCGCCGGGCGGGAACTGCGGGGCCGCCTGCTGCGGGGCGCCGCCTGCGAGCCGGGGGTCGGTCACCGGGCCCCGGTCCACCGCGCTGCCCTCGACCACCTGCGGCAGGTTCCCGGAGTCCGCGCCGCCGGGCGGGAGCGCGCCCTGCTGCCGCTGCGCCTCCTGGAAGCGCTCGAACTCCTGGAACCGCTGGAACTCCTGGAACCGGCGGAGCTGCTCAGGGTCGAGGTCAGGGGGGCGCTGCTCGTCCGTCACGCCCGTCATCATCCCGGATTTGGTCCAGCGGGGAAGCGTCGGTTACGCTTGCCGAGTTCCACCCAAGACCGCTGGTCTCATCGCGCCCTCTCGGGCGTGAGGACGAAGGTCCCGCTGGTACAGCGGGCGACCCGCGCAGGAGGACGAGGTAAGGCCTGGTCGCGGTTCGCCGTGATCCGTCCGCCCTTGTGCTGTTGCGCAGGGGCGTTTTTTTGTGCCCAGAACGCGGACCTCTCGGCTGATCGGCGTCACCAAGCCCAGAGAGGAGGCGATCATGGCGAAGCCCAGCAAGGTTTCGGCCGTCGCCGAGCTGTCGGACAAGTTCCGCGGTAGCTCGGCCGCTGTCGTCACCGAGTACCGTGGCCTCTCCATGGCGCAGCTCACCACGCTGCGTCGCGCTCTCGGCGCGGGCACCACTTACACCGTTGCGAAGAACACGCTGGTCAAGCGTGCCGCGGAGGACGCGGGCGTCGAGGGCCTCGAGGCCCTGCTCGTCGGCCCGACCGCGATCGCGTTCGTCGAGGGCGAGCCGGTCGACGCGGCGAAGGCCCTGCGCGACTTCGCGAAGGACAACAAGGCCCTGGTCATCAAGGGCGGCTACATGGATGGCCGCCCCCTCTCGGTTGACGAGGTCACCGCTATCGCGGACCTCGAGAGCCGTGAGGTGCTGCTCGCCAAGCTGGCGGGCGCGATGAAGGGCAACCTGGCCAAGGCCGCGGGTCTGTTCAACGCCCCCGCCTCCCAGGTCGCTCGCCTGGCCGCCGCTCTGGTGGAGAAGAAGCAGGCCGACGCGCCTGCCGACGCTCCTGCCGAGCCCGCCGAGAGCTGATCACACCAACCAGACTCCGCGTCCGGCCGCAGTTCGGGCGTTGAACAGAAAGGACCGCCATCATGGCGAAGCTCAGCACCGACGAGCTGCTCGACGCGTTCAAGGAGATGACCCTCCTGGAGCTGTCGGCCTTCGTGAAGCAGTTCGAGGAGACCTTCGAGGTCACCGCCGCTGCTCCGGTCGCCGTGGCCGCCCCGGCCGCCGGTGGCGCCGCTGCCCCCGCCGAGGAGGAGAAGGACGAGTTCACCGTCGTCCTCGAGTCCGCCGGTGACAAGAAGATCCAGGTCATCAAGGTCGTCCGCGAGGTCGTCTCGGGCCTGGGCCTGAAGGAGGCCAAGGAGCTGGTTGAGGCCGCTCCGAAGCCGCTCCTCGAGAGCGTGGCGAAGGACGTCGCCGACGCCGCCAAGGAGAAGCTCGAGGCCGCCGGCGCCAAGATCTCGCTCAAGTGATCTGACGCTTCAGCGCTTCAAGAGCGGGTCCCCCATTCGGGGGGCCCGCTCTTTTTTGTTGCCCTTCCGTTACTGACGTTCCCCCGACCGAGGAGTAACCCCTTAGGGAGCGCCTCGTTGCACTGTGAAGACGCCCACGTGATGGGTGTCACGACGGCGCGGCCAACGACGGCGGCGACGGGGAGGTGGGATGGGCGTCGAAGTGGTGGTCGACGGCCTCACGAAGTCCTTCGGCGGGCAGAACATCTGGCGGGACGTGACGCTGACCGTGCCCGCGGGCGAGGTCAGCGTGCTGCTGGGACCGTCCGGGACCGGCAAGTCCGTGTTCCTCAAGTCGCTGGTCGGGCTCCTCAAGCCCGAGCGCGGCAGCATCACGGTCAACGGAACCGACCTGGTCCGCTGCTCCGAGCGGGAGCTGTACGAGATCCGCAAGCTGTTCGGCGTGCTGTTCCAGGACGGCGCCCTGTTCGGCTCGATGACCCTCTTCGACAACGTGGCGTTCCCGCTGCGCGAGCACACCCGCGAGTCCGAGACCGGGATCAGGCGGATCGTGCTGGAGAAGATGGAGATGGTCGGGCTCGTCGGAGCCGAGCGGAAGCTGCCCGGCGAGATCTCCGGCGGGATGCGCAAGCGGGCCGGGCTGGCGCGGGCCCTCGTGCTCGACCCGGAGATCATCCTGTGCGACGAGCCGGACTCCGGGCTCGACCCGGTGCGCACCGCCTACCTGAGCCAGCTGCTCATCGACCTGAACGCGCAGATCGACGCGACCATCCTGATCGTCACCCACAACATCACCGTCGCCCGCACCGTCCCGGACAACCTGGGGATGCTCTTCCGCCGGGAGCTGGTCGTGTTCGGACCCCGCGAGGTCCTGCTGACCAGCGAGGAACCGGTGGTGGAGCAGTTCCTCAACGGCCGCCGCAACGGGCCCATCGGCATGTCCGAGGAGAAGGACCAGGCCACCATCGCCGCCGAGCTCGCGCACCGCGCGGCCGGGCACGCGGACGGCCCACCGGACGAGGACGTGCGCGGCGTCGTGCCGCAGCTCGAACCCACGCCGGGACTGCCGCCGAGGCGGGCGGTGCGCAGGCGCAAGGACCGGGTCATGGACGTCCTGCACACCCTGCCGCCGCGCGCCAGGCAGGGCATCGTGGCCAGCCTGACCCCGCAGGAGCGGCGGCGCTACGCCGCGCTCGCGGGCGCGGGCCCGGCGAACCCGCCGACGCTGGTGGACGAGCAACCCGCCGGACCACCGGTTCCCCGCACCGGACCGGGGGACCTCGCGTGAGCACCCCTGCGTTACCCGGAGCCGGCCTGCTGCGCGAGACCGGCAGGCTGTTCGCGCTCGCGGGCCAGGTGGTCGCGGCGTCGTTCCGGCGGCCGTTCCAGGTGCGCGAGTTCGTGCAGCAGTGCTGGTTCGTCGTCAGCGTCACGGTGCTGCCGACCGCGCTGGTGTCCATCCCGTTCGGCGCGGTCATCGCCCTCCAGCTGGGCTCGCTGACCAGGCAGATCGGCGCCCAGTCGTTCACCGGCGCGGCCAGCGTGCTGGCGATCGTCCAGCAGGCCAGCCCGATCGTGACCGCGCTGCTCATCGCGGGCGCGGGCGGCAGCGCCATCTGCGCGGACCTCGGCTCCCGCAAGATCCGCGAGGAGATCGACGCCATGGAGGTGCTCGGCGTCTCGCCGGTGCACCGGCTGGTGGTGCCCAGGGTGCTGGCCGCGATGGTGGTCGCGGTGCTGCTCAACGGCATGGTCAGCGTCGTCGGCGTCATGGGCGGCTACTTCTTCAACGTCGTCCTGCAGGACGGCACGCCCGGCGCGTACCTGGCCAGCTTCTCGGCGCTCGCCCAGCTGTCCGACCTGTGGATCGGCGAGCTCAAGGCGCTGGTGTTCGGGTTCATCGCGGGCATCGTCGCCGCCTACCGGGGCCTCAACCCGGCGGGCGGCCCCAAGGGCGTCGGCGACGCGGTCAACCAGGCCGTGGTCGTCACGTTCCTGCTGCTGTTCTTCGCCAACTTCGTCCTCACCACGATCTACCTCCAGGTCGTGCCCGCGAAGGGGAGCTGACGTGGCCACGACCGGCGAGCGGGCGCGGCGCGCGGCGGGCGCCCCGCTGCGGGGGCTGGACTCCCTCGGCGACCAGCTGTGGTTCTACCTGCGCGCGCTCGCCTGGGCGCCGCGCGCGATCACCCGCTACCACCGCGAGGTGCTGCGGCTGCTCGCCGAGGTCAGCTTCGGCAGCGGCGCGCTGGCCGTCATCGGCGGCACGATCGGCGTCATGGTGGGCCTGTCGGTGTTCACCGGCACGGTCGTGGGCCTGCAGGGGTTCACCGCGCTCGACCAGATCGGCACCTCGGCGTTCGCCGGGTTCGTCTCGGCCTACTTCAACACCCGCGAGATCGCGCCGCTGGTCGCGGGCCTGGCGCTGTCGGCGACGGTCGGGTCCGGGTTCACCGCGCAGCTCGGCGCGATGCGGATCTCCGAGGAGATCGACGCGCTGGAGGTCATGGGCGTGCCGAGCCTGCCGTACCTGGTGACCACCCGGATCGTGGCCGGGTTCGCGGCGATCGTGCCGCTGTACGTGATCGGCCTGCTCACCTCGTACCTGGCCGCGCGGACCGTCACCGTGCACTTCTACGGGCAGTCGGCGGGCACCTACGACCACTACTTCACGCTGTTCCTGCCACCAGGGGACGTGCTCTGGTCGTTCGGCAAGGTCCTGGTGTTCGCGGTGGTGATCATCCTGACGCACTGCTACTACGGGTACCGGGCGTCCGGCGGACCGGCGGGCGTGGGCGTCGCGGTCGGGCGGGCGGTGCGCACCGCGATCGTCACCACGAGCCTGCTGGACTTCTTCCTCAGCCTGGCCATCTGGGGCACCACCACGACGGTGCGGATCGCCGGATGAGCCGCGACCGCCCCCTCGGGGTGGCCGCGCTGCACCGGGGCGCGTTCACCCCCACGACCACCGTGCTGCCGCACGCCGACCGGGTCGGGAACCAGCTCGCGGTGGACTCGGACGTGGAGGTCCGGGGGCTGGTGGTGGGGCGGTGATCGAGCGGGACCGGACCGCGAGGGCCGTCGAGCTGGAGCGGCTGCTCGCCGACTCGACCGGCCTCGCCGAGGCCGCGTTCTCGCTCACCGGGGAGCTGATCGAGGGCCTGGTGCAGCGGCTGCCGCACGAGCTGGAGACGCTCACCCGCACCGCCTCCTACGGGTCCTGGTCCAACTTCTTCCTGCGCGAGGCGCGCGGGCAGGTCGCCGTGCCGATCACCCGGAGCAGGTGCGGGTGGTGAGCCGGGCCAAGGGACGGGCGGAAGAGCCGGATCGGCCGAGTCGCAGCACGGGGTTGAGGTGCGGCGGGCTCGGTGGCGCGCGCGACCTCGTGCCGCAGGCGGGCGTGGAGGTGGACGACGCGCTGGTCGGGCACCGGACCGAGATCACCAGGGCGCTGACTCGGCTGGTCACCCTGCTCACCTCGCTGGACTCGCTCGCCGACGTCGACGTGGACACCGTGGGCCGCAGCCGCGCCGACCACACGAACGTCTACGCGGACCTCGCCCTGGACCTCGACCTGGACCTCGGGAGCGTCGTGGAGAACCTGTCGCGCGCGCCGGCGCTGCCGCTTCCGCTGCCCGTCCCGCCTGCGCCACCGCTGGGCCGGATCGGCTGTGGCCTTGCTGACCTGCTCGGCGGGTCCTCGGTGCGGGTGGGGCTGGCCGCCATCGGCGGCGCGTTCCCCGGTGGCGAGGTCGCTTACCGGGGTGTGGTGGTGATGTGGGTCGGGCCGATGCGGCTGACCGAGGACGGCGTCGACGCGGGCGCGCCGCCGATCCTGAGCGACCTGGAGGTGGTGGTCGCGAACCGGTCCACCGTGGGGGAGCAGTACGTGGACCTGCGCCCGCGCCGCGAGGACGGGCCGGTGCTTGCGGGAGGCGAGGCGGCTCAAGTCCTCGGACGGGGACCTGCGGCGGCTGATGGAGGTCGCGCCGAACCCCGGCGGGCCGGGCGCGCCGGGGTGGGGGAGGGGTGGAGCGGCCGGGGCGGGAGCCGACGGCGCCGGAGGACTGGGCGCCGCTGCTGATCGGGTTGGGCCAGTTGCCCGGGCTGCCGGGCTGAGGGAGGGGACGTGGCGGGAGCGCGCGAGTCGGGCCTGCGGGAGGCGGAGGAGCACCACCCTCCGGAGGCGGGGAGCGGAGAGGTGGCCGGGGGCGGGGTGCGGGACGCGGACGGGGCAGGTGTCGCGGACGCGCCGGACGCTGCTGCGGACCGGGACCCGGCCACGCCCGCAGGGGAGGCGGCGGACGCCGAGCCGGACCCCGCAGGCGGGGACGCACCGGGTGGCGACGGACCGGGCGGAAACTCGCCGGGCGGGGCCGTACCGATCGGGGAATCGCCCGGCAGTGACTCGCCGGGTGGCGACGGACCGGGCGGCGACTCACTGACCCAGGACCAGTCGGCCGAGGACACGCCGGTCGGCGACTCGCCTGACGGCGACTCGCCGGTCGCGGCTTCGCGGTCCGGGGGCGCGCGCGGGTGGGGGCGGGTGCTCCCGGTGGCGGTGGTGCTCGTGGTGCTGTCCGCCGGGTACGCGCTGTGGGCCGGGATCACCTGGTGGAGCGCGTCCACCGGTGACTCGGTGGCCTACGCGCGGGAGCGCGACGAGGTGCTCAGGGTCGGCCAGGTCGGGGTCGTCAACTTCACCACGCTCGACTTCCGGAAGGTCGACGAGGACCTGGACCGCTGGCTGGACAGCTCGACCGGCGACCTGCGCCGCGAGGTCGAGGAGGGCAGGCAGACCCGCCGCGAGCAGATCGAGGCCGCGAAGACCGTCACCACCAGCCGCGTCCTGGACGCCGCCGTGACCGAGCTCGACGCCCGCGCGGGCACCGCGGCGCTGATCGCCGTGGTGGAGACCACCGTCGCCCCGGAGGGCGGCCAACCGGTGAAGAAGATCAACCGCTACCGCACCGCCCTGACCAGGACCGACGCCGGCTGGAAGCTGGCAGCCCTCGGCCCGGTCGCGGCAGGCGGCGCGTGAGAGAGGAGCCCCGCGAATGCCACCCCAGCGCCGCCGCCCCGTCCCCACCCCGCCCAGGACCAGGCCCAGGGTGGCCGGCCTGCGCAGGCCCGGCCCACCCGCACCCCCGGAACCCCCGCCGACTCCGACCGCGGAACACCCGCACCCGCTGGCGGACCCGAGCACGACCGCGTCAGAGGGCCTGAGCACGGCCGCGCCGCAGGACACGAGCACGCCCCCGGCGCGCGGTGAGAGCCCGGACGCGCGGCGCGCGGGCACGACCCCGCCCGCAGGCCGCCCGTCCGCGCCGACCACGCGCGACGAGCGCCAGGGGGCGACCGCGCCGCAGGACGTCCGGGAGGCCGACCCGGAGGCCGGGGCGCCCGCCGAACCCGCCTCGGTGGCCGCGCCCACGCCCTCCCCGGCGTCCCCGCTCGCCGGGCCGGCCGCTGAGCGCCCCGTGGAGCCGTCGGCGGACGCCACCCGGAACGATCACGCTCCCGAGTTGATCAAGAACGATGTGGAGCCGCTCAGGCCCGGTTCCGCCGCCCCCTCGGCAACCGGGGGTGGCGCACCGGTCGCGGATGGCGGCGAACCGCCGTCCCCCTCGCGCCCGCGCGCCAAGCGCAAGCGCGGGCACCGGCTCCTGCCGACCGGCGCCACCCCCGCCCCGGCCCCCCGCGAGCGCGGCGCGGGCTCCGGGACCGCCGCCGGCCGGGCCGGCGCCGACCGGTCCAGCGCCGACCCGTCCAGCGCCGACCGGGTCAGCGCCGACCACCCCGCCGCCGACCACCCCGCCGCCGACCACCCCGCCGCCGACCGGACCCCCGCCGAGCCCTCCGCCGCCGAGCCCTCCGCCGCCCAAGGCGCCGAGACCGCCCCCGAAACCGCCCCCGCCCCACCCCGCCGCCCCTGGCTCCTCCCCACCGCCCTGGTCCTCCTCTCCGCCCTCCTCCTGGCCCTGGGCGCCTGGTTCCAGACCGCCGCCTCCCGCGTCGCCCACGACCGCGCCCTCGTCGACGCCGCCGGGACCGCCGAGGTCGGCGAACAGGTGCGGGACGCCGTCGAGCGGGCCTTCTCCTACGACTTCGCCGACGTCGGCGCCACCGAGCGCGCCGCGGCCGAGGTGCTGGTGGGCCGCGCCGAGTGCCAGTACGACGCGATCTTCGGCCAGGTCCGCGCCCTCGCCCCCGAGCAGAAGCTCGTGGTCACCGTGAAGGCCGTGACCAGCGGCGTCACCTCGCTCGACGGCGACCGCGCCACCGTCCTGCTCTTCCTCGACCAGGTCACCACCCGCACCACCGACAACCGCAGCGGCGGCGGCGTCGCGATGATGCGGGTCGGGGCGCGCAAGGAGGGCGATCGCTGGCTGGTCGACGGCATGGACCTGTTCGGCCAGGACGCGACCCAGGCGGCCGAGTTGGCCAAGTGTGCGAACGCAGGGTGAACAAGGCTGAAAACGAGTGATTCGGGTCACGTATTCGCCGTCACCGCCCCACGGTCCCGACCGGCGGTTTTCCCCCGCCCGTACCGCCCGCGTCCGCTTCGGACGCCGACCCCCGCGTCGTTCTCGCAGGTCACGGCCGTCACTTCCGGTAAACGCGCGGTGCGCCACGAGGGTGATCGTCGCGTGGCATCTTGACTGCGAGCGTCGTCCGGGTCACTCTGTCGGTGAGCACGAGAAAGGTCCTTCCAGGTGCCTCTCGACAGCCTGCGCGCGCGCAGCTAGACTGCCCCTTTGCGCTGCCCTCTTTCCGTTTGCCCTTCGCCGAGAGCTGGATTGCCGGGCATCGCCGCACCCTTGACAGCCGTGCTAGTTCCGCTGACTAGCCAGCTACCTGTCCCTGGAAGGACGCATCTTGGCGATCTCTCGCGCGACCAAGGCCACTGCTGCGACCAACTCCACGTCGGGGATCCCTGGAGCGCCGAAGCGGGTTTCGTTTGCGAAGATCCACGAGCCGCTCCAGACGCCCAACCTGCTCGACCTCCAGATCCAGTCGTTCGAGTGGCTCACCGGCGACGAGGCGTGGTTCCAGCGCCGCGTCGACGAGGGCGACGAGGCGCCGACGGGCGGCCTCGAAGAGGTCCTGAACGAGATCTCCCCCATCGAGGACTTCTCCGGCTCGATGTCCCTGTCCTTCTCCGATCCGCGCTTCGACGAGGTCAAGGCCTCGACCGAGGAGTGCAAGGACAAGGACATGACGTACGCGGCCCCGCTGTTCGTCACCGCGGAGTTCACCAACCACACCACTGGCGAGATCAAGAGCCAGACGGTGTTCATGGGTGACTTCCCGATGATGACGGACAAGGGCACGTTCATCATCAACGGCACCGAGCGGGTCGTCGTGTCCCAGCTCGTCCGTTCCCCCGGCGTCTACTACGACACCGCGATCGACAAGACGACCGACAAGGACGTCTTCTCGGTCAAGATCATCCCTTCCAGGGGCGCGTGGCTGGAGTTCGACGTCGACAAGCGCGACACCGTGGGTGTCCGCATCGACCGCAAGCGCCGCCAGCCGGTCACCGTGCTGCTCAAGGCCCTCGGCTGGAGCACCGAGCAGATCCGCGAGCGCTTCTCCTTCAGCGAGACGCTGCTGACGACCCTGGAGAAGGACCACACGGCGGGCACCGACGAGGCCCTGCTCGACATCTACCGCAAGCTGCGCCCCGGCGAGCCCCCGACGAAGGAGTCCGCCCAGGCCCTGCTGGAGACGCTCTTCTTCAAGGAGAAGCGCTACGACCTCGCCAAGGTCGGCCGGTACAAGGTCAACAAGAAGCTGGGCCTGGACACCCCGATCAGCACCGGCGTGCTGACCGAGGACGACATCGTCACGACGATCGAGTACCTGGTCCGCCTGCACGCCGGTGAGACCAGCATGCAGCCGGGCGAGACCGAGGTGCCGGTCGAGGTCGACGACATCGACCACTTCGGCAACCGCCGCCTGCGCACCGTCGGCGAGCTGATCCAGAACCAGATCCGGGTCGGCCTCTCCCGCATGGAGCGCGTCGTGCGCGAGCGCATGACGACCCAGGACGTCGAGGCGATCACGCCGCAGACCCTGATCAACATCCGTCCCGTCGTGGCGGCGATCAAGGAGTTCTTCGGCACGTCCCAGCTCTCGCAGTTCATGGACCAGACCAACCCGCTGGCCGGTCTGACCCACAAGCGCCGCCTCTCGGCGCTGGGCCCCGGTGGTCTGTCGCGTGAGCGCGCGGGCATGGAGGTCCGCGACGTCCACCCGTCGCACTACGGCCGCATGTGCCCCATCGAGACCCCTGAAGGCCCGAACATCGGCCTGATCGGCTCGCTGTCCTCCTACGGGCGGGTCAACCCGTTCGGCTTCATCGAGACGCCGTACCGCAAGGTCGTCGACGGCCGGGTCACCGACCAGATCGACTACCTGACCGCGGACGAGGAGGACCGGTACGTCAAGGCCCAGGCGAACGCCAGGATCGACGGGGAGGGCAACTTCCTCGAGGGCAAGGTCCTGGTCCGCAAGAAGGGCGGCGAGGTCGAGATGATCGACCCGCGCGACGTCGACTACATGGACGTCTCGCCCCGCCAGATGGTCTCGGCCGCGACGGCGATGATCCCCTTCCTGGAGCACGACGACGCGAACCGTGCCCTCATGGGCGCGAACATGCAGCGCCAGGCGGTGCCGCTGCTGCGCAGCGAGTCCCCGCTGGTCGGCACCGGCATGGAGCTGCGCGCCGCGGTCGACGCCGGTGACGTCGTGGTGGCCAAGAAGACCGGCGTGGTGGAGGAGATCTCCGCCGACTACGTCACGGTCATGGCCGACGACGGCTCCCGCCAGACCTACGGGATGCACAAGTTCCGCCGCTCGAACCAGGGCACCTGCATCAACCAGAAGCCCATCGTGAACGAGGGCGACCGGGTGCAGGTGGGCCAGGTCCTCGCGGACGGCCCGTGCACCGAGAACGGCGAGATGGCCCTGGGCAAGAACCTGCTCGTGGCGATCATGCCGTGGGAGGGCCACAACTACGAGGACGCGATCATCCTGTCGCAGCGCCTCGTGCAGGACGACGTCCTGACCTCGATCCACATCGAGGAGCACGAGATCGACGCCCGCGACACCAAGCTGGGCGCCGAGGAGATCACGCGGGACATCCCGAACGTCTCCGAGGAGGTCCTGGCCGACCTGGACGAGCGCGGCATCATCCGCATCGGCGCCGAGGTCCAGCCGGGCGACATCCTCGTCGGCAAGGTCACGCCCAAGGGCGAGACCGAGCTGACCCCCGAGGAGCGGCTGCTCCGCGCGATCTTCGGCGAGAAGGCGCGCGAGGTCCGCGACACCTCGCTCAAGGTGCCGCACGGCGAGTACGGCAAGGTCATCGGCATCCGCGTGTTCAGCCGCGAGGACGACGACGAGCTGCCCCCCGGCGTGAACGAGCTGGTCCGCGTGTACGTGGCCCAGAAGCGCAAGATCCAGGACGGCGACAAGCTCGCCGGTCGCCACGGCAACAAGGGCGTCATCGGCAAGATCCTCCCCGTCGAGGACATGCCCTTCCTGGAGGACGGCACCCCGGTCGACATCGTGCTGAACACGCACGGCGTCCCCCGTCGTATGAACATCGGCCAGGTCCTGGAGACCCACCTCGGGTGGATCGCCAAGCAGGGCTGGAGCATCAACGGCGACCCGGACTGGGCGAAGAACCTGCCCGCCGACCTCTACGAGGTCGAGCCCGGCACCAAGACCGCCACGCCCGTCTTCGACGGCGCGCGCGAGGAGGAGATCACGGGCCTGCTGGGCTCGACGGTCCCGAACCGCGACGGCGAGCGCATGGTCAAGGAGAACGGCAAGGCGCAGCTCTTCGACGGGCGCAGCGGCGAGCCGTACCCCTTCCCCGTGTCGGTCGGCTACATGTACATCCTGAAGCTGCTGCACCTGGTGGACGACAAGATCCACGCGCGTTCCACCGGCCCGTACTCGATGATCACGCAGCAGCCGCTGGGTGGTAAGGCGCAGTTCGGTGGTCAGCGCTTCGGTGAAATGGAGTGCTGGGCGATGCAGGCGTACGGCGCCGCCTACACCCTGCAGGAGCTGCTCACCATCAAGTCCGACGACGTGCTCGGCCGCGTGAAGGTCTACGAGGCCATCGTCAAGGGCGAGAACATCCCGGAGCCGGGCATCCCGGAGTCCTTCAAGGTGCTGCTCAAGGAGCTCCAGTCGCTGTGCCTCAACGTCGAGGTGCTGTCCTCGGACGGCGCCGCGATCGAGATGCGCGACGGCGACGACGAAGACCTGGAGCGCGCGGCTGCGAACCTCGGCATCAACCTGTCGCGGTCCGAGTCGCCGTCCGTGGACGACGTCGTCAACTGACCCGCCGGAACCGAGGAGGGCGCCCCTACCGGCGCCCCCTCGGTCCCCCCAAGCTCCTGAGCCAGCCCTCCAGCCCTGCTTTCGGGGCAACCGATCCAAAAGGGGAAGAGAGTAGACGTGCTCGACGTCAACTTCTTCGATGAGCTCCGCATCGGTCTCGCCACCGCGGACGACATCCGCCAGTGGTCCTTCGGCGAGGTCAAGAAGCCCGAGACCATCAACTACCGCACGCTCAAGCCGGAGAAGGACGGCTTGTTCTGCGAGAAGATCTTCGGTCCCACCAGGGACTGGGAGTGCTACTGCGGCAAGTACAAGCGCGTGCGCTTCAAGGGCATCATCTGCGAGCGCTGCGGCGTCGAGGTGACCCGCGCCAAGGTGCGCCGCGAGCGCATGGGCCACATCGAACTGGCCGCGCCGGTCACCCACATCTGGTACTTCAAGGGCGTCCCCAGCCGGTTGGGCTACCTGCTCGACCTGGCCCCCAAGGACCTCGAGAAGATCATCTACTTCGCGGCCTACGTCATCGTGGGCGTCAACGCGGAGCTGCGCCACACCGACCAGCCCACGCTCGACAGCGAGATGCAGGTCGAGCGCAAGCGCGTCGAGAACCGCCGCGACGCGGACGTCGAGGCCCGCGCGCAGAAGCTGGAAGCCGACCTGGCCGAGCTGGAGGCCGAGGGCGCCAAGTCCGACGTCCGCCGCAAGGTCAAGGAGGGCGGCGAGCGCGAGATGCGCCAGCTCCGCGACCGCGCCCAGCGCGAGCTGGACCGGCTCGACGAGATCTGGAGCACGTTCGTCAAGCTGGAGCGCGCCCAGCTCATCGCCGACGAGCAGCTCTACCGCGAGCTGTACGACCGGTACGGCGACTACTTCACCGGCGCCATGGGCGCCGAGGCCATCCAGAAGCTGCTCGGCGACTACGACGTGGACGCCGAGGCCGAGGTGCTGCGCGAGACCATCCGCAGCGGCAAGGGCCAGAAGAAGCTCCGCGCCCTCAAGCGCCTCAAGGTCGTCGCCGCGTTCCAGGCGACCCGCAACAACCCGCAGGGCATGGTCCTGGACTGCGTCCCGGTCATCCCGCCGGACCTGCGCCCCATGGTGCAGCTCGACGGTGGCCGCTTCGCGACCTCCGACCTGAACGACCTGTACCGCCGCGTCATCAACCGCAACAACCGCCTCAAGCGACTGATCGACCTCGGCGCGCCCGAGATCATCGTCAACAACGAGAAGCGGATGCTGCAGGAGGCCGTCGACGCGCTGTTCGACAACGGCCGCCGCGGCCGTCCGGTGACCGGTCCGGGCAACCGCCCGCTCAAGTCGCTGTCCGACCTGCTCAAGGGCAAGCAGGGCCGGTTCCGCCAGAACCTGCTCGGCAAGCGCGTCGACTACTCCGGCCGCTCGGTCATCGTCGTCGGCCCGCAGCTCAAGCTGCACCAGTGCGGTCTGCCCAAGCAGATGGCGCTGGAGCTGTTCAAGCCGTTCGTGATGAAGCGCCTGGTGGACCTGAACCACGCGCAGAACATCAAGTCGGCCAAGCGCATGGTCGAGCGCGCGCGCCCCGCGGTGTGGGACGTCCTCGAAGAGGTCATCACCGAGCACCCGGTGCTGCTCAACCGCGCGCCCACGCTGCACCGCCTCGGCATCCAGGCCTTCGAGCCGCAGCTGGTCGAGGGCAAGGCCATCCAGCTCCACCCGCTCGTCTGCGAGGCGTTCAACGCCGACTTCGACGGCGACCAGATGGCCGTCCACCTGCCGCTGTCCGCCGAGGCCCAGGCCGAGGCGCGCGTGCTGATGCTGTCGTCGAACAACATCCTCTCGCCCGCGTCCGGCAAGCCGCTGGCCATGCCGCGACTGGACATGGTGACGGGTCTGTACCACCTGACCTGGCACAAGGAGAACGACCTCGGCGAGGGCCAGGCGTACTCCTCGCCCGCCGAGGCGCAGATGGCGTTCGACCGCAAGGCGCTGGGCCTCCAGGCGATGTGCAAGATCCGCATCACCGACAAGAACCCGCCGCGCGGCCAGGAGCCGGAGGGCTGGGAGCCCGGTCAGCCGTGGCTGGCCGAGACCACCCTCGGCCGGGTGCTGTTCAACGAGGTCCTGCCGCAGGACTACCCGTTCCTGAACGAGGTCATGCCCAAGAAGCGGCAGGCCACGGTCATCAACGACCTCGCCGAGCGGTACCCGATGGTCACCGTCGCCCGGACGCTGGACAAGCTGAAGGACGCCGGCTTCCACTGGGCCACCCGGTCCGGCGTGACCGTCGCGATCTCCGACGTGCTCGTGCCCCAGGCCAAGCAGGGCATCCTGGACGAGTACGAGAAGCTCGCCGACGCGGTGGAGAAGCGCTACCAGCGCGGTCAGCTGTCCTACACCGAGCGCAACAACGAGCTCGTCAAGGTGTGGACCAAGGCGACCGAGGACGTCGCCCAGGTCATGGAGGACAACTTCCCCGAGGACAACTCGATCCGCAAGATCGTGAAGTCCGGCGCGGCGGGCAACATGACCCAGGTCCGCTCCCTCGCGGGCATGCGCGGCCTGGTCACGAACCCGAAGGGCGAGTACATCCCGCGCCCGATCAAGAACTCGTTCCGCGAGGGCTTGTCGGTCCTGGAGTACTTCATCGCCACGCACGGCGCCCGCAAGGGTCTGGCCGACACCGCGCTCCGCACGGCGGACTCGGGCTACCTGACCCGTCGTCTGGTGGACGTCTCGCAGGACGTCATCATCCGCGAGATCGACTGCGGCACCACGCGCGGCGTGGGCATGACCGTGGGCGAGGTCCTGAGCGACCGCGTCGGCCTGCACGAGTTCGCGCAGACCAGCGTGTACGCCCGGACCCTGGCCGAGGACATCACCGACAAGGACGGCAACATCGTCCTCAACCGCGGTGACGACCTGGGCGACCCGGCGCTCCAGACCCTGGTGACCAACAACGTCGTCCGGGTGAAGGTCCGCTCCGTGCTGACCTGCGAGTCCGCGGTCGGCGTGTGCGCGTCCTGCTACGGCCGCTCGATGGCCACCGGCCAGCTGGTCGACGTCGGCGAGGCCGTCGGCATCGTCGCCGCCCAGTCGATCGGTGAGCCCGGCACCCAGCTGACGATGCGCACCTTCCACCAGGGTGGTGTGGCCGGTGACGACATCACCACCGGTCTGCCGCGCGTCCAGGAGCTGTTCGAGGCCCGCGTCCCGAAGGGCAAGGCGCCCATCGCCGACGTCGACGGCCGCGTGCGGATCGAGGACGGCGACCGCTTCTGGAAGATCACCCTCATCCCGGACGACGGGTCCGAGGAGATCCTCTTCGAGAAGCTCTCGAAGCGCCAGCGCCTGGCCAACACGGCCACCGGCCCGCTGCAGGACGGCGACCACGTGAGCGTCGGCCAGCAGCTGCTGGAGGGCACGCCCGACCCGCACGAGGTCCTGCGGGTCATGGGTCCGCGCGAGGCCCAGCTGCACCTGGTGCAGGAGGTCCAGAAGGTCTACCGCGCCCAGGGCGTGGCGATCCACGACAAGCACATCGAGGTCATCGTCCGGCAGATGCTGCGCCGGGTCACGATCATCGACTCGGGTGCGACGGAGTTCCTGCCGGGCTCGCTGGTCGAGCGCGCGGACTTCGAGTCGGGCAACCGCCAGGTCGTGGCCGAGGGCGGCGAGCCCGCCGCCGGTCGCCCGGTCCTGATGGGCATCACGAAGGCGTCGCTGGCCACGGACTCGTGGCTGTCGGCGGCCTCCTTCCAGGAGACGACGCGCGTCCTGACCGACGCCGCCATCAACGGGCGGTCGGACAAGCTGATCGGCCTGAAGGAGAACGTGATCATCGGTAAGCTGATCCCGGCCGGCACCGGCATCAACCGGTACCGGAACATCCAGGTCCAGCCGACCGAGGAGGCGCGCGCCGCCGCGTACGCCATCCCGAGCTACGACGACGGCTACTACACGCCGGACGTGTTCGGGACCGGCACGGGCGCCGCGGTTCCGCTGGACGACTACGACTTCGGCCGCGACTACCGCTGACCGGAGCTCTGGTTGTGGGAAGGCCCTCGGCGTTTCGCCGGGGGCCTTCTCCCGTTGTCGGGGCTGGTTCCCGACCGGGGAGAAGCAGATCGGCGGCGCCCCTGCGCGGGGCGCCGCCGATCTCGTTCAGCTCCGGTGAAGGTCCGGGCGATCTGCTGGTCCGGTGACGGCCAGCCCCCTCGGTCCCCCCGCGTGGTTCACCCCCGCGTGGTCACCGCCCCCGAGCGGTCACGAGGAGTAGAACAGGCCGGACAGGCCGCGGTGCTTGCGGTGGCCGTAGTGGCCGCCGTAGTGCGGCTGGCCCCAGACGGGCGGCGGCTGCTGCACGTAGTGGACCTGCGCGGGCGCGGGCGCGGCGGCGGGAGGGGGCGGCGGCGGGGTGGCCATCTGCTTCTCCAGCCGGGTGATCGCCTCCAGCTCGCCGTAGTCGAGGAAGACGCCCCGGCAGCCGTCGCACTGCTCGATGTGCACGCCCATCCGGTCATAGGTGCGCATCTGCGCATGGCACTTGGGACACTGCATCACTGCTACCTCCTGTTGCGCCCGGTGACCGCGATATTAGCCGCGGCGCGGTCCCCGGTGGGCCGAGACGATCCGGTCGCAGGTCGCGACCAGGGCTTCCTGAGCGGGTTCCAGCGGCACGCCGTCGCGGACCGACGCGCTCAGCGCCCGAGCCGCCAGCTGCACGACGAGCGCGCGGGCGGGCGCCTCCAGCGCGGCCCACGGGTCGGCGGGGTCGACGGCCGGCCCGCCCGCGCCCAGGTAGGCGGTGAGCAGCCGGTCCCACTCGCGCCCGTCGAGCACCCCGGCGAGCAGCAGCGCGGCGGGCCGGGCGAGGTCCCAGGCGGGGTGGCCCCGGCCGAGGTCGTCGAGGTCGATGAGCCGCCAGGCGCCGCCGTGGCGCAGCAGCTGCCCGAGGTGCCAGTCGCCGTGGATCAGCGCGGACCCGCGCGGCGGGTCGGGCAGCGTGCCGAACGCGCCCCGCACGACGTCCGCGCCGGGCGCCCCGGCGGGCACCTCCCGCACGGCCCGCGCCATCCGGCTCCAGGCCCCCGCCTCGGGCGTGCCGGGCGGCACGGGCGCCAGGTGCAGCGCGGCCAGCAACCGCCCGGCGTCCGCCAGCGGGAACTCCTCGGGCGCGGACTGCGGCACGGCCTCCCCGAAGGGCCACCGCGTCACCACCCGCCCCAGCACCTCGACCGGCGGCCCGAGCGGCGCGAGCAGCACCCCGCCGAGCCCGCGCGCGACCTCCAGCCGAACCCCGAGCGCCGAGCCGTCGGTGCCGCGCTCGTGCGCCTTGAGCACGACGTCCCCGACCCGCACGACCACGACGTCCCCGCGCACCGCGACGACCTCGACCGCGCCGGAGCCGTCCTCGGCCCCGGCGAGCGCGCCCATCGCGGTGATCAACTCGTCCACGACGTCAGTGAACCACCCGTCAGGCGCCCGGCGGGGGCGGCTGCTGCCCCTCGGCCGCGCCCTGCCCGTCGCCCTGCGCCTGCGGCAGGTCCACCGGCTCGCGCAGCGCCGTCGTGTAGCTGTAGAAGAACCCGATCAGGTAGGTCGCCGCGTCGCCGGGGTTGTCGAAGGCCGCGAAGAACTGCCGCCGCCCCCGGTAGTCCCAGTAGACGACGAAGTCGTCGTCCTGCCGCACCAGGTTGATCGCGCCGTCGGCGTGCTCGCCCAGCGAGTACGCCATCGGGTTCAGGCCCAGGTGCTCGGCGATGCCCCGCGCCGCGTCCAGCGCCGTCTCGACCTCTTCGGCCACCCCCGGTTCGAGGTCCGCGAGGTCGAGGCCGCCCTGCCGGTTCGTCGCGTACGACAGCGCCCGCGCCCGCGCCACCGACGACACCCGCTCCGGCAGCAGGTAGCGCTGCGACCTGATGTGCGCGAGCAGCCCCGGTTCGGGGGGCAGGTCGTGGCGCTCCAGGTAGTAGGCGATCATCCCCGCCCACACCCACCGGCCGTCGGTCAGGAACACCGAGGGCACCGTCTCGGGGTGCGCCGGGTCGAGGCGGTCGACCTCCAGGCCCCGACCGGTCAGCACCGCGACCGCGTTGTTCAGGTAGGACAGCACCAGCTGCCGCTCGTCCGGGTGCAGCCGGGGGCGGTGGGAGGCGACCCGGTACCCCGTCTCGTCGTTGCCGGAGAAGTGCTCGAACACCCTGGCCGGGATCATCGCCGGGACCGGGGGCTCCGGCCACGGGAGCACGCCGTGCTCCGGGGTGACCTCCAGGTCCAGCCCGTCCGAGTTGGCCCGCACCACCCACTCCGGCGCGTCCTGGACCGCCCTGGGGAAGCGCAGCAGGTCGTGCTTGACCAGCGGGTTGGGGTGCTCGTTCGGGTGGCGGAAGGTGAACGTGCGCCAGCGCGGCTCGCTCTGCCAGTCGTACGAGGCGACCACCTCGCCGTCCGGGGTGAAGGTCAGGTCGGCCTTGTACCAGGCGCCCCGCGACGACCGGTACATCCGGGAGCGCAGCCGGTCGAACCACTGGCCCACCATCAGCGGCGGGTACCAGTGGACGACGCCCTCGGCCCCCTCCTGCCGGGCGGTCGCGGTCAGCACCTGCCAGCCGCTCAACGCCTCCACCTCGATCCGCGCCGACAGCCAGCGCTCCGGCGCGTGCTCGGCGATCAGCGCCTTGAGCGCGGCCAGGTGCTCCTCGACGCCCTCCTCGGGGTCGGGCTCGGGGATCTCCGGCATCCGGTAGAGGAACGGCGCGGGGGAGGTGTCGGTGTGCGGGAGGTAGGAGGCGCGGTACTGGAACAGGCTCTCCACCTCGTCCAGCGAGGGCGTCATGACGGCCTGCGGCGGGGGGACCTCGCCCTCGGGCAGCCGCCAGCCCGACGCCGTCACCAGGAGCCTGCCGTCCTCGAAGCGCCTCACGAGCGTCCCGGTCCGGCCCCCCGCGGTCACGCAGGGCCAGACGGTCAGCACCGCCTCGTACGAGTTCGGCGGCTGCCCGACCGAGCCGTCCGCGAAGGTGAGCCTGCCGCCGAAGGGGCTCCACTCCCAGGACTCCAGCGCGCGCGGCTCGTCGTTGGCGACCACGCAGCGGACCGGGGCCGCGGACTCGGGGAAGATCGCTCTCACTTCTGCGCTCCGGTGCTGCCGACCCACTCGACCTCGTCGGGGGCGAAGGCTTCGTTGGGGATGGTGTCCTTGAAGGTCTTCGAGTGGAGGTAGAGGTACCCGTACTCGTCGAGCCGGTAGGCGAGCAGGAGCGGGATCGCCTCCTTCACCAGCGCGCCCGGCACGCCGCCGGGGATCAGCAGCTGCCCGCGCTGCTCCGCGGGGAGCGGCGGGAGCCCCCGCTCGTGCCAGGTGGCGTCCACGTGCAGCCCGTTCGGGTGGAAGACCTGGTACAGGTACTCGACCTTGACCCAGCTCCTGCTGTCCCGGACCACTGTCGCAGCCCGCTCGTCGGGGCGCTGGAGCAGCGGGTTCTCCACCCCGAGGGAGAAGGACACGAACGCGCTCCGCCCGACCTGGCCCAGCATGACGTGGTGGTCGAGGCCGAACTCGTCGCCGCCCGGCCGGAAGCCCTCGGCGAAGACCTGCTCGGGAGGCGTGCCCTCGCGCCGGAAGAGCGCGTTCTCCGGGTTCAGGTAGTCGGGGGCTTTCCGCCAGATGATCATGTTCTGCCGCCTGTCCGCGTCGCGCCCCGCTCGGGGTCGGGGTCGAAGCCGGGGTTCTCGACGTGCTCGCCGATCGACCGGCGCGTCACGTTCTTGAAGTCGGGGACGCCGTCCACGAGGGGGACGACCATCCGGACCAGGAAGGACGAGGAGATGTTCCGGGGCGGGACGCCGCCGGGCACGACGACCTCGCTCTCCTGGTGCGCGGAGTTGCCCGACATGCCGCGCACCGGGTTGTCCCGCAGGGTGGCGTCGGCGTCGATGCCCGCCGGGACGTGGAAGGCGTGCACCCACGCCTCGACCGTCGCGGTGCCGTCGTTGTTGTCGAACACCTCGTACGGGGTGCGGGCGCCGCCCGGCTCGTGCTGCGCGCCGGTGCGGGAGAAGATGTCCTTCAGGTCCCGGCAGGCCGACACGAACCCGCTGTTGGTGGTGTTCCCGGAGATGTGCGACTCCACGTTGAAGTGGTGGTCGGCGGGGTCGCCGATCGGCGTGAAGCCCTCGGTCGTCACCTGCCCGGGACCTCGGGAGTCCATCCGGTAGTAGGCGTTCTTCTTGAGGTGCCACTCGTCCCCGTACGAGTGCCAGACCAGCCGCTTGAGCTTGCTCGCGCTCCCCAGGACCAGGTCGTGGACCTCCTGGCCGGTGAGGCCGAGGTCGTTCCTGGTGATCTCCTCGGGAGCCGACCTGGTCAGCCGGTACTCCTCCGGGATGGGCTCGCCGGGCTTGAAGTCGTACTCCTCGTACTTCGGACGGCCGCGCTCCTCCAGGTACCTGTTCAGGTCGTTCAGGAACTCCGGGGTGACGCCGTGCTCGGGCACGTCGGGCAGGTGGACGAAGCGCCCGTCGTCGCCGACGTAGCTCATCCGGGTCAGCTCGCGGGCCTCCTCCGGGGTCAGCGCGTAGCCGCCCTCCGCGCGGTAGGCCCGCAGCGCCTCCTCGCGCAGCAGCACCTCGGCCTCGCGCCGCCTGCGCTCGTCCTGCGGCAGCTCCCGCAGCTCCTCGTCGGACAGGCCGTCGGGCCAGCCGTCCGGGGGGATCGTCTGCTTCCTCGGGTCGACCCACTCCAGCCCGGAGGGGGTCTTCACGGCGTCCCGGAGCGCCGCTTCCCGGTCGAGCTGCTCGTGGAAGGCGGCCAGGAAGTCCTCGAGCAGCTGGTCGGTGGGCGTGCGCTCGTCGGGCTCGGCCCCGGTCCCGAGGTCGTCGCCGAGGTCGTGGGCGGGCTGCTCGCGCTGGGGGGTGCCAGGGGCCCCGGTGTCCTCCGGCCGGTGGTCGGGGGTCCGGTCGGGGGCCGGGGTGTGGTCGCGCCCGACGGGGGTGGTGAGGTCGGCGAGCCGGTCGGCGATACCGCGCGGCGCGGCGGGTGGGGCGGTGGGTGGCGCGGGCTCGACGGGCTTCGCGGCGGTTCCCGGCTCAGCCGACCGCTCGGGCCTCGGCTGCGCAGGCGCGGCCTGTTCCGGCGCGGCCTGCGCGGGCTTGGTCTGCTCGGGCGCGACCTCTTCGGGCCTGATCTGCTCGGGCTTGATCCCGCTTGGTGCGACCTGTTCCGGCGCGCTCTGCGCGGGCACGTCCTGTGGGGACGGCTGGTGGGTCCGCGGCTGGTCCGCGAGCGCCTGCTGCGGGTGCCCGGTGGTCTGCTGGACCTCGGGGGCGGGCAGGTCGGTGGCCTGCTGCGGGCGTGCGGGGGTCTCCGCGCGCGGGGCGCCCGGCTGCTGCGCGTCCGGGGACGCCGGTTGATGCGCGGGCGGGCGCTCGCCCTGCGGCTGACCACCTGCCGGAGGGGGCGGGGGCGTGGGCCGCTGGCCGCGGTTGTCGAGCTGGGGTGCGGACGGCGCGACCCGGTCGCCCTGCTGCTGGAAGCCGGTGGGCGGGGTCTGGCCGTATCGCGGCTGCTGCGCCTGACCAGGCTGCGGTGAACCCGGTCGAGCGGGGCCCGGCTGGGCAGGGCTGGTCTGCGGGGTGTTCGGCCGTGCGGGACCTGGCTGCTGCGAGCCGGGCTGCTGCGAGCCGGGCTGAGCGAGACCGGGGCGCGTGAAACCGGGCTGCGTGAAACCGGGCCGTCCGGGACCGGGGTTCGGGCCGAACCGCTGCGGACCCGGCCTGCCCGCGCCGGGAGGCGTGGAACCCGCCTGCGGCGGCGGGCCCTGCCGGTAGCCCGGCTGCGCGGGGCCGGTTCGCGCGGGGTGGGACTGCGCGGGGTGGGATTGCGCGGGGTGGGACTGCGGGAGGCCGGTCTGCGGGGGCCTCGGCTGGGCGAAGCCCTGCGGCTGGCCCATCGGCTGACCGCCGGTCCGCTGTCCACCCGTGAACTGGCCGATTCCAGGCTGCCCGCTCGCGGGCTGGCTGACCCTGGGCTGGCCGCTCGCGGGCTGGCCGAGCCCAGGCTGGCCGCCCATCGACTGGCCGCTCGCGGGGTGGCCGCCCATCCGCTGTCCGCCCGCAGGCTGGCCGCTCGCAGGCCGGTGACCCGCCTGCTGCTGGTAGCCCTGCGGGATGCCCGGCTGCGGGGGCTGGACGCCCGGTCGGCTCGCACCGGGGTGCTGGTCCTGGCGGCCGGGCGGCTGGCCGGGGTGACCGCCCTGCTGGGTGGTCGCGCCGAAGTGGCCCTGCCCGAGCGGCTGCCTCGCGGCGGGCTGCCCGAACTGCTGCGCGCCGGGGGCGCCGTTCGGCGTGCGCTGGGAGTTGTCGCCGTTGCCGAAGGGCTCGAGGGCCTGCGGCCTGCCGGGGGGCGCCTGCCTGCCCAGCTGGCCGTGGGGGGACTGCGCGCCGCCTGGCCAGCCGGGGTGTCCGGCGGTCTGGCCGGGTGGGACCGGCGCCGACGGGTGGGCTGCGGGCGGCTGGGGCTGTGGGGCGTTCCAGGTCTGCCGGCCGGTGAGGCCCTGCTGCTGGCGCTGCTGCTGCGCGGCCTCCGGGGTCCAGCCTCGGAAGGGGGAGTTCGCGTGCGGGTCGGTGTCGGCCTGGCGGGTGAGCACGGCCTTCACCCAGCCGAGCGCGCCCTTGCCCGACCTGGTCTGGTGCGGGGTGCCCGCCTGGCCGCCGTGCGGGTCGTGCGCGGGACCGGTCCAGGGCGGCGGCTGGTCGGGGGCGGCGCGGTGCCAGGCCCTCGGGGCCTTGCCCGGCGTGGTGTCGCCCCAGCCCGCGTCGTGGCCCGGCGGGGTGGTCGAGTTGTGGTCGGTGCTGGTGCCGTCCGGCCGGTGGGTGATCCACGAGCCGTTGGGCGGCCAGCCGGGGGCGCCGTCCGGGCGGTCGGGGGAGGACTCCCTCGACGAGGCGAACACGTTGCCCGCCTCGTCCACCCACGCGTACTTCGACGGGGCGATGACGTCCGCGCCCAGCTCGCGGGCGAGCTGCGCGGCGAAGCCGTTCGGGTCCGTGCCGGTGTTGCAGGAGATCAGCCGGATCGGCTTCTCGCCGTCCCAGTCGCCGGTGGACCGGATGATGTCCGCCAGCTGCCTGGGCGACAGGCGGGTGCCGTCCACCGACGCGCTGGTCCCGGTGCCGTGGACGTCGACGGTGTAGGTGCGCGGGTCCTCCGTGACCCGGTCCGCCGAGCGGTGCACGGCCGGGTGGAGCTTGTCCTGGTGCAGCGAGAGGCCCGAGCGGGTCAGGGCCGCGCGCGGCTGGAGGTGCGCCAGCTCCGGGGGCAGCGAGAACCGCTTGCGCATCCGCGACGCCTGCTCCTGCTCGGTGCGCGGGCGCGGGGCCTCGCCCACCGGGTCGCGGTGCGGGGCGGCCGGGCCGTCCTGGGGGAGGGCGGGGGCGTCCACCTGGTGCGCGGGGGCGTCGGCGCGCTGAGGCGTCGTGGCGTCCGGGTGGTGCGCCGGGGCGGTCGGTCGCTGCGGCGGGACGTCCTGGTTCGGGCCGTCCTGGTGCCGGGCCGGGCCGTCCGGGCGGCGCGCGGGCGCGGGCTGGCGCTGGTCCGGTGCGGGGCGCTCGGACCGGTGCGGCTGGGCCGGATCGACCTGGGGCCTGCCGGGGTGACCCTGCTGCTGCGGGAGCGGGCCGGTCGGCTGGGGGCTGTGCTGCGGGAAGTGCGGCTGCTGCTGGAACGCCTGCTGCTGGAACGGCTGCTGCGGGCGACCGTCCGGGGTGGGCTGGTCCGGCGCGCGGTGCGGGAAGGGCGGCGGGGCCTGCTGCGGCGACCAGCCGCCCTGGAACTGCGGGGTCGTCGTGCCGCTCTGCTGGGTGGTCGTGCCCTGGTGTGAAGGAGCCGGGTGGGAGGGAGCTGGTTGGGAGGGAGCCGGGTGGGAGGGAGCTGGTTGGGAGGGAGCCGGGTGGGAGGGAGCCGGGTGGGCGGAGGGCTGCTGGACCGGCGCCTGCTGAGCGGGGGACTGGTGGGCGGGCGCCTGCGGGGTGGAGGGCTGGTGGGCCGCCGCCGGGGACTGGTGTGGCTGCTGCGGCGCGGGCGCGGTGGTGTTCGGGGTGTGCGCGGGCTGGGTGCTGCTGGGGGGCGCGGCCGGGGTGTGGGGCTGCGTCGGGTGGGACTGGGGTGTGGGGGAGTGCGGCTGGGCAGGGGGCGGGGTGGTGGTTCTCGGGGGTGACTGCTGCGCCTGCGTGCCGCTGCTGTTGCTCTGCGTGGGCGTGGGCGCCTGCGCGGGAGCGGGCTGGGGGAACTGCTGGGGCGCCGCCTGCTGCGACTGCCTCGGCGTGGGCTCCTGGGAGGACTGCGGCGCGTGGGCGGGTTCCGCAGGGGTGGTCGTCGCGTACGACGTCGACGTCGCGTCCTGCGCGCGCCTGAGCGGCGGGGAGTCCGCGTTCGGCGTGAGGGGCGGGGCGCCCTGGCCGCCGCCGTCGTGAGGTGCGCTCACCGGCGTCGGCGTCGGCGTCGGCGTTGATGTCGGGGTCGACCGCGCGTCCAGGTCCAGCCCGGTCGGCGAGGCGCCGCCTGGGTCCGGGGAGCCGCCGAGGTCCGGCGACCCGCCCGGATCACCCGCCGAGCCGCCGTGCGAGCCGCCGTCGAAGTGGGTCTTCGCGCCCCCGACCGCGCCTCCCAGGCCGCCGCTCGCCGCGCTCTGCAGCAGGTCGTCGAACTTCACGCCCTCGCCCGTGACGACCGCCTCCGCGACCGTCGACGCCACGCCCGTGACCGCCTCCTCGGCCGCCTCGCGCGCCGCGTTCCTGGCCAGGCCCTCGGTCGCGCTGCCGAGGAGCTTGTCCCCGCCCGCGCCGACCAGCGCGCCCGTCGCCCCGGAGATCGCGCCGGACAGGGCCGCGTCGCCGACCAGCTTCCCGTCGACGCCCTTCCGGTCGCCCCGCGCGATCTGGATCGCCTGCACCGCCAGGTCCGTGCCGACCGACGTGGCCACCTCGGTCACCACCGACCGCACGACCGTGCCCACCAGGCTCCGCCCCAGCCGCTGCGCCAGCGACTGGATGAGCTTGCGCACGATCGTCTGGATGGTCGCCCTGGTGGCGATCTGCGCGGGCACGATGCCCGCCGTCGACGCCCCCGCCGTGACGAACGCCGACGCCAGCATCGCCAGCAGCTCGGCGAGGAAGATCCCCAGCGCGATCAGGATCGACAGCTTCGCGTACTCGATCTGCAGCGCGCAGTTGCGGCACTGGTCGCCCAGCTCCCGCGACCGCTCCTCCAGCGCCCGCAGCGCCGCCTGGTCGCCGTCGGCGTACTGCGCCCAGAACTCGCGGACCGCGTCGGCCGCCTCGCCGTCCATGCTGGACAGCGCCTCGGCCACCGCCGCGTCCGCGTCCCGGAGCGCCGCGTCCACGTCCTCGGCCGCCCGGTCCCACGCCGCGCCGACCCTGCGCAGCGCGGTCTCGTCGCCCTCCGGCCACTCGCCCGCCGCCAGCCAGGCGACCTGCTCCAGCCAGCCGGGGATCTCGATGCCCACGTCAGCCGTCCGCCCGGCCCATGCGCGCCCGGATCTCGTCGTCCAGCCGCCGCATCGACTCCGCCTGCTCGGTCAGGCCGTCCGCGATGGAAGCCATCGCGCCCGCGGCCTTCTTCATCACGTCCTGCGCCTTGGCCGCGTTCGGCTCGTAGGCCTTCGCGAACTGCTGCCCGGACTCGTCCCCGCCCCAGCACGCGCCCTCGGCCGCCAGCGCCGAGGTGAGCGCGGCGATCCGCTCGCCGAAGTCCTCGCCGACGGCGCCGAGCTTCCTGGCGGCGGCGACGACCGCCTCCACCTCGAGCTGCACCTGCCCGCCGGTCACCAGCGGTCACCCCTGTTCATGATCGAGTTCCCGCCGAAGTCCTCGTCGTCGTCCGACGGCGCGGGCCTGCGCGGGGCGGGCTGCGCGGGGCGCTGCGGGGGCTGGCCGTACGGGGGCTGCGCGGCGGGCGGCTCGGGCTGCGGGGCCGACGCGCCGCGCAGCACCGGGCCGTCGAAGTCGTCACCGGGCGGCGGGGGCGGCGGGGCGACGTCGCGCTGCTCGACCCTCAGCACGTCCCGCAGCGACGGCGCGCCCGGCAGCACGTCGGGCAGGTCGACCAGGCGCCCGCCGTCCTCGGCCAGCGGGGCCACCGCGCCGCTCACCTGCTCGCGGACCGAGCCTGCGGCCTGCCGCACCACCTGGGTGATGGTCCTGGCCAGCTGCTCCGGGGTGGACCGCTCGAACGCGCGGGGCGACAGCTCCAGCCGGTCCAGCACGCCCGTCGCGTCGACCACCGCGGTCACGGCGCCGTCCGGCGACGACGCGCGACCGGACAGGGCGGCGACGGCGGCCTGCACGTCCTTCAACGCCTCGGTGCGCTGCCTCACCTCGCGCATGACGCTGTCGAGGGTGTCGCGCAGCTGGGCGTTCCGGGCGGCCAGCGCGTCGTTGTCGTCCCAGTCGGGCATGGCGGCGTCGGGGCCTTCCGGTGACGGTGGGTGAGGGGGAGCGCATCGGAATCTAATGCTCCCGCGGACCCCTGTACCGGGAATCGGCGCATTGCTCCGGGGCTCGCGGGCGGTCCGTCCTGGACTGTCCGAAGTGGCCGTCCGAACGCGGTCCGGAGGGTGGGGCCGGTCGCGCCGTCCCGCTCCCCGCGCACCCCCGTCCGGGCGGGCGATCGCGCGGTGACCGCCCCCGTCTGCGCGAGGGTGACCGCCGACCGTGCGCGGGTCCCGTCGCGCGGTTCGGTGAACCTCGTGCCACTGGTGGCCACGCGGCGCTGAACTGCGCCGGGAAACCCGGATGCGGATCTCCCGAACCGGTGGTTGAATCGTCCGCACGGGTGAACGACTGCGGGATCCGCCCCCGGGGCGGGGCCGTTTTGACCGGTGCTAACCGTGCGGAGTATCTTTGGTACTCGTGCCCGACCCATGTCGGGCCGCTCCGCGTGCCTACGCGCCAGTTGTTCTGGAAGGCGGGTCGCGGTGTCCTCCACACGCAGGGGCGTCCTGGGACGTGGCCTGCGGACCTGTGGTGAGGCGGTTCAACCCCCGCTCGGCCATGCCGGTGGGGCGCGACACGCCCGACCTCGGGTGCAGAGAGGGACCAGGTAACAGCGCTCGCCGCCCCGGCGGCGGGCACGTGAACGGAAGAAGCAGCCAGGCGTATGCCAACGATCCAGCAGCTGGTCCGCAAGGGCCGGCAGGACAAGGTCGCCAAGCAGAAGACGGCGGCCCTCAAGGGCAGCCCGCAGCGGCGCGGTGTGTGCACCCGCGTCTACACGACCACGCCCAAGAAGCCGAACTCGGCTCTGCGCAAGGTCGCCCGTGTTCGCCTGACCAGCGGCATCGAGGTCACCGCGTACATCCCCGGTGAGGGCCACAACCTGCAGGAGCACTCGATGGTGCTCGTGCGCGGCGGTCGTGTGAAGGACCTCCCCGGCGTCCGCTACAAGATCATTCGCGGTTCGCTCGACACCCAGGGCGTCAAGAACCGCAAGCAGGCTCGCAGCCGCTACGGCGCGAAGAAGGAGAAGAGCTGATGCCCCGCAAGGGACCGGCCCCGAAGCGGCCGCTGATCTCCGACCCGGTCTACAGCTCTCCGCTGGTGACCCAGCTCATCAACAAGGTGCTGGTCGACGGCAAGCGCTCCGTGGCCGAGCGGATCGTGTACGGCGCCCTCGAGGGCGCCCGCGAGAAGACCGGCACCGACCCGGTCGTCACGCTCAAGCGCGCGCTCGACAACGTCAAGCCCGCCCTGGAGGTCAAGAGCCGCCGCGTCGGTGGTGCGACCTACCAGGTGCCGATCGAGGTCAAGCCGGGTCGCTCGACCAC
This sequence comes from Actinosynnema pretiosum, assembly GCF_002354875.1. Lineage (GTDB taxonomy): Bacteria > Actinomycetota > Actinomycetes > Mycobacteriales > Pseudonocardiaceae > Actinosynnema > Actinosynnema auranticum. The sequence goes on along the minus strand of NZ_CP023445.1, from coordinate 7,595,345 downwards.
GCTCGCCCTGCGCTGGCTGATCATCTTCTCCCGGCAGCGCCGTGAGAAGACCATGGTCGAGCGCCTGATGAACGAGCTGCTCGACGCGAGCAACGGCCTGGGCGCGAGCGTCAAGCGCCGCGAGGACACCCACAAGATGGCCGAGTCGAACAAGGCCTTCGCCCACTACCGCTGGTGACGCGACGCCCGGCCGGGGACACCCGGCCGGGCCGCTCCCGGCCCTAGTGAGCCTGCTACCAGCTAGCTCAAGACAGGGGAAACACCCGTGGCACAGGACGTGCTCACTGATCTGGCCAAGGTCCGGAACATCGGCATCATGGCCCACATCGACGCGGGCAAGACCACGACGACCGAGCGGATCCTGTTCTACACCGGGATCAGCTACAAGATCGGCGAGGTTCACGACGGCGCGGCCGTGATGGACTGGATGGAGCAGGAGCAGGAGCGCGGCATCACGATCACGTCGGCCGCGACGACCTGCTTCTGGAAGGACCACCAGATCAACCTGATCGACACGCCGGGCCACGTCGACTTCACGGTCGAGGTGGAGCGCAACCTCCGCGTGCTGGACGGCGCCGTCGCGGTGTTCGACGGCAAGGAGGGCGTCGAGCCCCAGTCCGAGCAGGTGTGGCGGCAGGCCTCGAAGTACGACGTTCCCCGCATCTGCTTCGTCAACAAGATGGACAAGCTGGGCGCGGACTTCTACTTCACCATCAGGACCATCAGCGAGCGGCTGGGCGCCAAGCCCCTGCCGCTGCAGCTGCCGATCGGCTCCGAGAGCGACTTCATCGGCGTCGTCGACCTGATCAACATGCGCGCCCTCACCTGGCGCGGCGAGGTCCAGAAGGGCGAGGACTACGCCGTCGAGGAGATCCCCGCGGATCTGCTGGAGCGCGCGCAGGAGTACCGCGAGCAGCTCGTCGAGGCCGTGGCCGAGACCGACGACGCCCTGATGGAGATGTACCTCGGGGGCGAGGAGCTGTCCGTCGAGCAGATCAAGACGGGCATCCGCCAGATCGTCAAGGAGGGCACCGCGTACCCGGTGCTCTGCGGCTCGGCGTTCAAGAACAAGGGCGTCCAGCCCATGCTCGACGCCGTGATCGACTACCTGCCGTCGCCGCTCGACCTCCCGCCGGTCGAGGGCACGCTGCGGGACGGCGAGACCGTGGTCACGCGCAAGCCCTCCACGGACGAGCCGTTCGCCGCCCTGGCGTTCAAGATCGCCGCGCACCCCTTCTTCGGCAAGCTGACCTACATCCGGGTGTACTCGGGTCAGGTCGCCTCCGGGGCCCAGGTCATCAACTCGACCAAGGACCGCAAGGAGCGCATCGGGAAGATCTTCCAGATGCACGCCAACAAGGAGAACCCGGTCACCGAGGCCATGGCGGGGCACATCTACGCCGTGATCGGTCTCAAGGACACCACGACCGGTGAGACCCTGTCGGACGCGCAGAGCCCCATCGTCCTCGAGTCGATGACCTTCCCCGAGCCGGTCATCGAGGTGGCCATCGAGCCCAAGACGAAGGCCGACCAGGAGAAGCTGGGCACCGCGATCCAGAAGCTCGCCGAGGAGGACCCGACCTTCCGGGTCAAGCTCGACGAGGAGACCGGCCAGACCATCATCGCCGGCATGGGCGAGCTCCACCTGGACATCCTGGTGGACCGCATGCGCCGCGAGTACAAGGTCGAGGCCAACATCGGCAAGCCGCAGGTGGCGTACCGGGAGACCATCCGCCGCAAGGTGGAGAAGTACTCCTACACCCACAAGAAGCAGACCGGTGGCTCCGGCCAGTTCGCGAAGGTCCTCATCGACCTGGAGCCGCTGGAGAAGAAGGAAGACGGCGCGCTCTACGAGTTCGTCAACGCCGTCTCCGGTGGTCGCATCCCGAGGGAGTACATCCCCTCGGTCGACGCGGGCGCGCAGGACGCCATGCAGTACGGCGTGCTGGCGGGCTACCCGCTGGTCGGCGTGAAGCTGACGCTGACGGACGGCGCCTACCACGAGGTCGACTCGTCGGAGATGGCGTTCAAGATCGCCGGTTCGATGGCCCTCAAGGAAGCGGCTCGCCAGGCGAGCCCCGCGATCCTCGAGCCCCTGATGGCTGTCGAGGTCACCACGCCCGAGGAGTACATGGGCGACGTGATCGGCGACCTCAACTCCCGCCGCGGCCAGATCCAGGCCATGGAGGAGCGCAGCGGAACCCGCGTCGTCAAGGCGCTCGTGCCGCTGTCGGAGATGTTCGGGTACGTCGGTGACCTGCGGTCCAAGACCCAGGGTCGGGCGAACTACTCGATGACGTTCGACTCCTACGCAGAGGTTCCCGCGAACGTCTCGAAGGAGATCATCGCAAAGGCGACGGGCGAGTAACCCAAACCGGAGCACCGCAGCACCACGCGGGCTCTCCGGGGGTTCAGTCCCTGGGGTCCGCAAAACCCTGACGTGACGCCCGGCGGGTCGAACCACACCCGCCGGGTAAAGCAATAGAAGTCCAGGAGGACAATCCAGTGGCGAAGGCGAAGTTCGAGCGGACGAAGCCGCACGTCAACATCGGCACCATCGGTCACATCGACCATGGCAAGACGACGCTGACCGCTGCCATCTCCAAGGTCCTGCACGACAAGTACCCGGACCTGAACCCCTTCACGCCGTTCGACCAGATCGACAAGGCGCCGGAGGAGAAGCAGCGCGGCATCACGATCTCGATCGCGCACATCGAGTACCAGACCGACAAGCGCCACTACGCGCACGTCGACTGCCCCGGTCACGCGGACTACATCAAGAACATGATCACGGGTGCGGCGCAGATGGACGGCGCCATCCTGGTCGTGGCCGCGACCGACGGCCCGATGCCGCAGACCAAGGAGCACGTGCTCCTGGCCCGCCAGGTCGGTGTGCCCTACATCGTGGTGGCCCTGAACAAGGCCGACATGGTGGACGACGAGGAGATCCTGGAGCTCGTCGAGCTCGAGGTGCGCGAGCTGCTCTCCGAGTACGAGTTCCCCGGTGACGACCTGCCCGTCGTCCGCGTCTCCGCGCTGAAGGCGCTGGAGGGCGACGCCGAGTGGGGCGAGAAGCTCATCGGCCTCATGGACGCCGTGGACGAGAACATCCCGGAGCCGGAGCGCGAGGTCGACCGCCCGTTCCTGATGCCGGTCGAGGACGTCTTCACGATCACCGGTCGTGGCACCGTCGTCACCGGTCGCATCGAGCGGGGCATCATCCAGGTCAACTCCGAGATCGAGATCGTCGGTATCAAGGAGACCTCGAAGAAGACCACGGTCACCTCGATCGAGATGTTCAAGAAGTTCCTCGACGAGGGCCGCGCGGGCGACAACGCCGCGCTGCTGCTCCGCGGCATCAAGCGCGAGGACGTCGAGCGCGGCATGGTGATCGTGAAGCCCGGCACCACGACTCCGCACACCGAGTTCGAGGCGCAGGTCTACATCCTGTCGAAGGACGAGGGCGGTCGCCACACCCCGTTCTTCAACAACTACCGCCCGCAGTTCTACTTCCGCACCACCGACGTGACCGGCGTCGTGACCCTCCCCGAGGGCACCGAGATGGTCATGCCGGGCGACAACACCACCATGGCCGTGAAGCTGATCCAGCCGATCGCCATGGACGAGGGCCTGCGGTTCGCCATCCGCGAGGGTGGCCGCACCGTCGGTGCGGGCTCGGTCACCAAGATCATCAAGTGACCTCGCGCTAACTGAAACACCCCCCGGATTTGGCTTGCGCACGAGAGTGTGCAACTATTGACGGGTTGCTCGTCGGGGCGGCCGGTTCAGAACCATGGACCTGGCCGCCCCGTCACGAGCGGGGTAAGATCGTTGAAGTTGTGTTGGGCACAAAATCCCACAGGTTTCATCAGTGGGACCGGTTTATGGCCGGGAGGGCGACACGCCCGACCGCGTGGACCGGGCACCGTGACACCGCTGGGTGTCAGTCCTGAATAGGGGGCGGAGCGCGCCGGAGGTCCCGTGACCTCGCGAAAGGTGCCCGCACCGCGGCGGTACTAGAAGCAGAGGAACGGCAAGCCACTATGGCGGGACAGAAGATCCGCATCCGGCTCAAGGCCTACGACCACGAGGCGATCGACGCGTCCGCGCGCAAGATCGTCGAGACCGTGACGCGCACCGGCGCTCGGGTCGTCGGGCCTGTGCCGCTGCCCACTGAGAAGAACGTTTACTGCGTCATCCGCTCGCCGCACAAGTACAAGGACTCGCGCGAGCACTTCGAGATGCGCACGCACAAGCGTCTGATCGACATCCTCGACCCGACGCCGAAGACGGTGGACGCGCTCATGCGCATCGACCTGCCGGCGAGCGTCGACGTCAACATTCAGTAAGCGTGGACGCGGCAGTGTTGATCCCATTTGGGGCGGAGAGTAACGAGACCCATGTCTGACAGGCAGGTTAAGGGCCTCCTGGGCACCAAGCTCGGCATGACTCAGGTCTTCGACGAGAACAACCGGGTCGTCCCGGTGACCGTCGTCAAGGCCGAGCCGAACGTGGTCACCCAGGTTCGGACCCAGGAGAACGACGGCTACTCGGCCGTGCAGCTGGCCTTCGGCGCGATCGACCCGCGCAAGGTCATCAAGCCCGTTGCGGGCCACTTCGCCAAGGCGGGCGTCACGCCCCGCCGCCACCTGGCGGAGCTGCGCACCACGGACGCCTCCGAGTACCAGGTCGGCCAGGAGATCACCGCTGAGGTGTTCGAGGCCGGCGCGGTTGTCGACGTCGTCGGCACCAGCAGGGGCAAGGGCTACGCCGGTGTCATGAAGCGCCACGGCTTCGCCGGCCTGGGCGCCAGCCACGGCACCCAGCGCAAGCACCGCTCGCCCGGTTCGATCGGCGGCTGCGCCACGCCCGGCCGCGTGTTCAAGGGTCTCCGCATGGCGGGCCGCATGGGCCACGCCCGCGTGACGACCCAGAACCTCAAGGTCTTCCGGGTGGACGCCGAGTCCGGCCTGCTGCTCATCAAGGGCGCCGTTCCCGGCCCCAAGGGCGGCACCGTGTTCGTCAAGACCGCTGCGAAGGGTGGTGCCTGATCATGACGACGTCCGTTGAGGTCCGCACCCCGGACGGCAAGACCGACGGCAGCGTCGAGCTGCCCGGCGCCGTGTTCGACGCGCAGGCCAACATCTCCCTGCTGCACCAGGTCGTCGTGGCCCAGCAGGCCGCCGCGCGCCAGGGCACGCACAAGGTGAAGACCCGCGCCGAGGTCTCCGGTGGCGGCAAGAAGCCGTACCGGCAGAAGGGCACCGGCCGCGCCCGCCAGGGCTCGACCCGCGCGCCCCAGTTCGCAGGCGGTGGCGTCGTGCACGGCCCCGTGCCGCGCGACTACTCGCAGCGCACCCCCAAGAAGATGAAGGCCGCCGCCCTGCGCGGTGCCCTCTCCGACCGGGCCCGCGCGAACCAGGTCCACGTGGTGACCGGCTTCGTCGAGGGCGACAAGCCCTCCACCAAGACCGCCCGCAAGGTCCTGGAGTCGGTGAGCACCGCCCGCCGCATCCTCGTCGTGCTGCTGCGCGACGAGGACGTGTCGTGGGTGAGCCTGCGCAACCTGACGCACGTGCACGTCATCGCGCCCGACCAGCTCAACACGTACGACGTGCTGGTCAACGACGACGTGGTGTTCAGCAAGAGCGCCCTGGACGTGTTCCTCGCGAGCAAGTCCCAGCAGGGCAAGGGCTCGGCCGAGGCGGTCGCCGGTTCGTCCGAGGTGGCACAGGAGGACGAGAAGTGATCCCCGACCACAGGGACATCCTGCTCGCGCCGGTGATCTCCGAGAAGTCCTACGGGCTCCTCGAGGAGAACAAGTACACCTTCCTGGTGTCCCCCGGCTCGAACAAGACCCAGATCAAGATTGCCGTGGAGAAGGTCTTCGGCGTCAAGGTCGTCAGCGTCAACACGATCAACCGTCAGGGCAAGCGCAAGCGCACCAAGACGGGTTACGGCAAGCGCAAGGACACCAAGCGCGCCATCGTGACGCTGTCCGCCGAGAGCAAGCCGATCGAGATCTTCGGCGGCCCGGCCGCCTGATGACGACGAGGACTGCGTAGAGATGGGCATTCGCAAGTACAAGCCGACGACCCCCGGTCGTCGCGGTGCGAGCGTCTCCGACTTCGCCGAGATCACTCGGTCGACGCCGGAGAAGTCGCTGGTCCGCCCGCTGCACGGCCGCGGTGGCCGCAACGCTTCAGGCAAGATCACGACGCGGCACAAGGGTGGCGGCCACAAGCGGGCCTACCGCCTGATCGACTTCCGCCGCACGGACAAGGACGGCATCCCGGCCAAGGTCGCTCACATCGAGTACGACCCCAACCGCACCGCCCGGATCGCGCTGCTGCACTACGTCGACGGCGAGAAGCGCTACATCATCGCCCCGGCCAAGCTGCACCAGGGCGACGTGATCGAGAACGGCCCCAAGGCCGACATCAAGCCGGGCAACAACCTGCCGCTCCGGAACATCCCGGTCGGCACCGTCGTCCACGCGATCGAGCTGCGCCCCGGTGGCGGCGCCAAGATCGCGCGTTCCGCGGGTGCGAGCGTCCAGCTCGTCGCCAAGGACGGCCCGTACGCCCAGCTGCGGATGCCCTCGGGCGAGATCCGCAACGTGGACGTGCGCTGCCGCGCCACGATCGGCGAGGTCGGCAACGCGGAGCACCAGAACATCAACTGGGGCAAGGCCGGCCGCATGCGGTGGAAGGGCAAGAAGCCCACCGTCCGCGGTGTCGCCATGAACCCGGTCGACCACCCCCACGGTGGTGGTGAGGGCAAGACCTCCGGTGGTCGCCACCCGGTGAACCCGGCTGGTAAGCCCGAAGGCCGTACCCGCCGCCGCAAGGCAAGCGACAGGCTCATCGTCCGGCGTCGTCGCACCGGTAAGAAGCGCTGAGCAGGGAGGGAGTGAAGGATGCCTCGCAGCCTGAAGAAGGGCCCCTTCGTGGACGACCACCTGCTCAAGAAGGTGGACGTCCTCAACGAGTCGGGTAAGAAGACCGTCATCAAGACCTGGTCCCGCCGGTCGACGATCATCCCCGACATGCTGGGCCACACGATCGCGGTGCACGACGGCCGCAAGCACGTGCCGGTGTTCGTGACGGAGGCGATGGTCGGGCACAAGCTCGGCGAGTTCGCCCCGACCCGCACGTTCAAGGGTCACATCAAGGACGACCGGAAGTCGCGCCGCCGCTAGGCGTCGAACTAGGAAAAGAGCAAGGGGAAGCAGCGATGAACGCCCGTAACGAAGCCGAAGCGCCGGAGTTCCCGCGCGCCGTGGCTCGGGCTCGCTACGTCCGCGACACGCCCATGAAGGTGCGTCGCGTCGTCGAGCTCATCAGGGGTCGTAGCGCCAGCGAGGCCCTGGCCGTGCTCCAGTTCGCGCCGCAGGCGGCATCTGAGCCGGTCCGCAAGGTGCTCGCGAGCGCCGTGGCCAACGCCGAGAACAACCTGTCCCTGGACCCCGACACCCTCTGGGTGTCGAAGGTCTACGTGGACGAGGGTCCGACCCTCAAGCGATTCCGCCCGCGTGCCCAGGGCCGCGCGTACCGGATTCGCAAGCGGACGAGCCACATCACCGTCGAGGTGGAGAGCCGTCCCAAGAAGACCAGCGCGAAGGGAAGTGCTCGGTAGTGGGTCAGAAGATCAACCCGCACGGCTTCCGGCTGGGGATCACCACCGACTGGAAGTCCCGCTGGTACGCCGACAAGCAGTACGCCGAGTACGTGGCCGAGGATGTCAAGATCCGCAAGCTGCTCTCGCGTGGCATGGAGCGTGCAGGCATCTCCAAGGTGGAGATCGAGCGCACCCGTGACCGGGTCCGCGTCGACATCCACACCGCCCGGCCGGGCATCGTCATCGGCCGTCGCGGCGCGGAGGCCGACCGCATCCGCGGTGAGCTGGAGAAGCTCACCAAGAAGCAGGTGCAGCTGAACATCCTCGAGGTCAAGAACCCCGAGTCGGACGCGCAGCTCGTGGCGCAGGGCGTCGCCGAGCAGCTGTCCAACCGCGTCGCCTTCCGCCGCGCGATGCGCAAGGCCATCCAGTCGGCCATGCGCTCCTCGCAGGTGAAGGGCATCCGCGTGCAGTGCGGCGGTCGCCTCGGCGGCGCCGAGATGTCCCGCTCGGAGCACTACCGCGACGGCCGCGTGCCGCTGCACACGCTCCGCGCCGACATCGACTACGGCTTCTTCGAGGCCCGCACCACGTTCGGCCGCATCGGCGTCAAGGTGTGGATCTACAAGGGCGACGTGGTCGGTGGCATCAGCGCCAAGCGCGAGCGCGACGCGGCCCCCTCGGCCGAGCGCGCGCCCCGGCGCGACCGCGGTGACCGCCCCAACCGGGCCCGTCGCTCCGGTGCCAGCGGCACCACCGCGACGAGCACCGAGGCCGGTCGTGCCGCGGCTGACGCACAGGCCAGCGACAAGCCGGCCGCGACCGAAGAGAAGACGGAGGGCTGAGTCGTGCTCATCCCGCGCAGGGTTAAGCACCGCAAGCAGCACCACCCCGGTCGTTCCGGTGCTGCCAAGGGCGGCACGAGGGTCACCTTCGGCGAGTTCGGCATCCAGGCCCTGGAGCCCGCCTACGTGACCAACCGGCAGATCGAGTCGGCTCGTATCGCCATCACCCGGCACATCCGCCGCGGTGGCAAGGTGTGGATCAACATCTTCCCCGACCGCCCGCTGACGAAGAAGCCCGCCGAGACCCGCATGGGTTCCGGCAAGGGCTCTCCGGAGTGGTGGGTGGCCAACATCAAGCCGGGCCGTGTCCTGTTCGAGATGTCCTTCCCGAACGAGGCAATCGCCCGTGAGGCGCTCCGTCGCGCGATCCACAAGCTGCCGATGAAGTGCCGCATCGTCACGCGTGAGGGTGGTGACTTCTGATGGCAGCGGGTACCACCGCTTCCGAGCTGCGCGAGCTGACTGAAGAGGAGCTCGTGCTGCGCCTTCGGGAGGCCAAGGAGGAGCTGTTCAACCTCCGCTTCCAGATGGCCACCGGGCAGCTCGACAACAACCGCCGCCTGCGCACGGTCCGGAACGAGATCGCTCGGGTCTACACCGTGATGCGCGAGCGGGAGCTGGGTCTCTCGGCTTCCCCCGATGCGGCTTCCACTGGTGAGGGTGCGGCATGAGCGAGAACGAAGAAGTGACCACCGAGGCGCGCAACTACCGCAAGGTGCGCGAGGGCCTCGTCGTGTCCGACAAGATGGACAAGACGATCGTGGTCGCGGTCGAGGACCGCAAGAAGCACCGCCGCTACTCGAAGGTCATGCGCTCCACCACCAAGGTGAAGGCGCACGACGAGCAGAACACCGCTGGCATCGGCGACCGCGTCCTCCTCATGGAGACCCGGCCGCTGTCCGCCACCAAGCGGTGGAGGCTCGTCGAGGTCCTCGAGAAGGCCAAGTAAGTCAGACCGAGCCCGTCAGGTCGGAAATCTGGCGGGCCAGGAATGGTCAAGGAGACAGGTAAGTGATCCAGCAGGAGTCGCGGCTCCGGGTCGCCGACAACACCGGTGCGAAGGAAATCCTCTGCATCCGTGTTCTCGGTGGTTCCGGCCGTCGCTACGCGGGCATCGGGGACATCATCGTCGCCACGGTGAAGCAGGCAATCCCCGGCGCGGGTGTCAAGAAGGGCGACGTGGTCAAGGCCGTCGTCGTCCGGACCGTCAAGGAGAAGCGCCGTCCCGACGGCTCTTACATCCGCTTCGACGAGAACGCCGCTGTGCTCATCAAGAACGACAACGAGCCGCGCGGCACCCGCATCTTCGGCCCGGTCGGCCGTGAGCTGCGCGACAAGAAGTTCATGAAGATCATCTCGTTGGCGCCGGAGGTGCTCTGACCATGAAGGTGAAGAAGGGCGACACCGTCGTGGTTATCGCCGGCAAGGACAAGGGTGCGCGCGGCAAGGTCATCCAGGCCTACCCCGCGCTGGACCGCGTCCTGGTCGAGGGCGTCAACCGCATCAAGAAGCACACCCGGATCACGCAGACCCAGCGCGGCGCGCAGTCGGGCGGCATCGTGACCCAGGAGGCCCCCATCCACGTGTCCAACGTGATGGTGGTCGACTCCGACGGCAAGCCGACCCGTGTGGGCTACCGGACGAACGACGAGGGCAAGCGGGTCCGCATTTCCCGTCGTAACGGGAAGGACATCTGATGACCACCGCTGAGAAGATCACGCCGCGGCTGAAGACCCGCTACCGCGAGGAAATCGCCGCCGAGCTGCAGAAGCAGTTCGAGTACGCGAACGTGATGCAGATCCCCGGCGTCGTGAAGGTCGTCGTCAACATGGGTGTCGGCGACGCCGCCCGCGACGGCAAGCTGATCGAGGGCGCCGTGCGCGACCTGTCGATCATCACCGGCCAGCGCCCCGAGGTCCGCAGGGCCCGCAAGTCCATCGCGCAGTTCAAGCTCCGCGAGGGCATGCCCATCGGCGCCCGCGTCACGCTGCGCGGCGACCGCATGTGGGAGTTCCTGGACCGCCTGCTGACGATCGCGCTGCCGCGCATCCGCGACTTCCGCGGCCTGTCCGGCAAGCAGTTCGACGGCAACGGGAACTACACGTTCGGCCTCAACGAGCAGTCGATGTTCCACGAGATCGACCCGGACGCCATCGACCGCCCGCGCGGCATGGACATCACGGTCGTCACGACCGCCACCAACGACGAGGAGGGCCGGGCGCTGCTCAAGCACCTGGGCTTCCCGTTCAAGGAGAACTGACAGATGGCCAAGAAGGCTCTGATCAACAAGGCGGCGGGCAAGCCGAAGTTCAAGGTGCGCGCCTACACCCGCTGCCAGCGCTGCGGTCGTCCGCACTCGGTGTTCCGCAAGTTCGGCCTGTGCCGGATCTGCCTGCGCGAGATGGCCCACCGGGGCGAGCTGCCCGGCGTGAGCAAGTCGAGCTGGTAGTCCCGCCTCGGCGGCCGGTTTTTCTCTCTACATCCACTTCGCTGTAGGCCCGTCCACGACCAGCGCCCCGCCCCCGCGAGGGGGCGGGCCGCTCGGACCCTGGCTGGGGAACCGCAGCGAGAAAGGTTGACCAGGTCACCATGACGATGACCGACCCGATCGCAGACATGCTGACTCGTCTGCGGAACGCGAACTCGGCTTACCACGACAAGGTCGTGATGCCGCACTCGAAGCTGAAGGCGAACATCGCCGAGATCCTCAAGCGCGAGGGCTACATCGCCAGCTACCGCGACGAGGATGGCGAGGTCGCCAAGAACCTGGTGATCGAGCTGAAGTACGGCCCGAACCGGGAGCGCAGCATCGCAGGCCTCCGCCGCGTCTCCAAGCCCGGTCTGCGGGTTTACGCGAAGTCGACCAACCTGCCGAAGGTGCTGGGCGGTCTTGGCGTCGCGATCATCTCGACCTCTGGCGGTCTGCTGACCGACCGCCAGGCCAACAAGCAGGGCGTGGGCGGAGAAGTCCTCGCCTACGTCTGGTAGAAGGGGGGACTGAAGGCATGTCGCGCATCGGAAAGCTGCCGATCACCGTCCCCTCCGGGGTCGACGTGAACATCGACGGCCAGGCCGTCAGCGTGAAGGGGCCGAAGGGCACCCTGAACCTGACGATCGCCGAGCCGATCACCCTCGAGAAGGCCGAAGACGGCACGCTCGAGGTCAAGCGCCCGAACGACGAGCGCCGCAGCCGCTCGCTCCACGGCCTGTCCCGCACCCTGGTGCAGAACATGGTCGTCGGCGTGACGCAGGGCTACGAGAAGAAGATGGAGATCCACGGCGTCGGTTACCGCGTGGCTCTCAAGGGCTCGGACCTCGAGTTCGCCCTGGGCTACAGCCACCCGGTCAAGGTCGAGGCCCCCGCGGGCATCACCTTCGCGGTGGAGACGCCGACCCGCTTCTCCGTGGCTGGCATCGACAAGCAGCTCGTCGGCGAGGTCGCCGCGAACATCCGCAAGCTGCGCAAGCCCGACCCGTACAAGGGCAAGGGCGTGCGCTACTCGGGTGAGAAGATCCGCCGCAAGGTCGGAAAGACGGGTAAGTGACATGAGCGAGACTGCAACGAAGCGCAAGCCGGTGGGCAAGGACATCTCGACCACCCGCCGCATCGCGAAGACCCGCCGTCACTTCCGCCTCCGCAAGAAGGTCAGCGGCACGGCGGAGCGCCCGCGCCTGGTCGTGCACCGCTCGTCGAAGCACATCACCGTGCAGATCATCGACGACCTCGCGGGCCACACCCTGGCGGCTGCCTCCTCGGTCGAGGCGGACGTCCGGGCGCTCGACGGCGACAAGAAGGCCCGTGCCGCCAAGGTCGGTCAGCTGGCCGCGGCTCGCGCCAAGGACGCCGGCATCAGCAAGGTGGTGTTCGACCGCGGTGGCAACGCCTACCACGGCCGGGTCGCCGCTCTCGCGGATGCCGCCCGCGAGGCGGGGCTGGAGTTCTGACAATGATCATCACCGGAATTGAGAGGGACGCCTGATGCCAGGACGCACGCGTCGCGAAGGCGGCGGGGGCGAGCGCGGAGAGCGCCGCGACCGTCGTGACGGCGGCCGCGGCGGCGCGGCCCAGGAGAAGACCCCGCACCTGGAGCGCGTTGTCGCGATCAACCGCGTCTCCAAGGTCGTCAAGGGTGGTCGCCGGTTCAGCTTCACGGCCCTCGTGGTCGTGGGCGACGGCGACGGCATGGTGGGCGTCGGCTACGGCAAGGCCAAGGAAGTTCCGGCCGCCATCGCCAAGGGCGTCGAGGAGGCGAAGAAGAACTTCTTCCGCGTCCCCCGCATCGCGGGCACCATCCCCCACCCGGTCCAGGGTGAGAAGGCGGCCGGTGTCGTGCTGCTGCGCCCGGCCTCGGCCGGTACCGGTGTCATCGCCGGTGGCGCCGTCCGCGCGGTGCTGGAGTGCGCCGGTGTCCACGACGTGCTGAGCAAGTCGCTGGGCTCCGACAACGCCATCAACATCGTGCACGCCACCGTGGCGGCCCTGAAGGGCCTCCAGCGTCCGGAGGAGGTGGCCGCCCGCCGCGGTCTGCCGCTCGAGGACGTCGCTCCCGCCGGCATGCTCCGCGCCCGCGCAGGGGCGGTGTGACCATGGCACAGCTCAAGGTCACCCAGGTGAAGAGCACCATCGGTACCAAGCACAACCACCGGGAGTCCATGCGGACCCTGGGGCTGCGCAAGATCCGCCAGTCGGTGGTCCGCGAGGACACGCCGCAGGTGCGCGGGCTCATCCACGCCGTGCGCCACCTGGTGGTCGTCGAGGAGGTCCAGTCGTGACCATCAAGATCCATGACCTGAGGCCGGCCCCCGGCGCCAAGACCAAGAAGACCCGCGTGGGTCGTGGTGAGGGCTCCAAGGGCAAGACCGCCGGTCGCGGCACCAAGGGCACCGGAGCGCGGAAGAACGTCTCGCCGCGCTTCGAGGGTGGCCAGATGCCGCTGCACATGCGCCTGCCCAAGCTCAAGGGCTTCCGCAACCCGTTCCGCACCGAGTACCAGGTCGTGAACGTGGCCGACCTCGCCCGCCTGTTCCCCAAGGGCGGCCGGGTCGACGTGGACGCGCTCATCAACGCCGGCCTCGTTCGCAAGAACGAGCTGGTGAAGGTGCTGGGCGACGGCGACATCAACGGCGTCAAGCTCGACGTCGTCGCCAACAAGTTCTCCGGCAGCGCGGTCGAGAAGATCGCCGCCGCCGGTGGCACCACCACCGTCCTCTGAGCCTCGCCTCAGACACGGGCGTGTGACGCCTGAACTGCTGAACGGCCCCCGGAGTTCCGACTCCGGGGGCCGTTTCGCGTTCCGGATCGGGCCGCTCGGCGCCGGATTCGCGCCCGCTGATCGTCGTCCACCACTCCCAGGGGTGACATTTGGATGACTTCTGCGCCGTTAGCAGGTGCGCGCGGACTGCGGCACCCCTGTCCGGCGTCCCACTTCGCGAACCTGTTCGCGATGGGCGTAACCAGCGGCTACGCTCCCCGAACTTGATCCATTCGGGGGCTTGCCGGTCACCGGTGCCGATCGGGTAGTAAGTGTGGGGGATGACTGGATGCGGTGACCTGCCCAGCGGCTGTTAAAGTCGCGGGCTGTACCCGGATGGTTCCGGGTCGGTCGCGGCTACCCGTCGCTTCCACCACCGCCGGCCCTGTCCGGCGGGAGCCCACAAGACCGTGCCGGCAAAACGGCCGGTACCGCAGGATGCCGACCCACGCGGGGCGGCAACGCTGATGGAGGTTCGCGTGCTCGGCGCATTCCGCTCGGCTCTCGCGACGCCGGACCTACGCAAGAAGATCCTCTTCACGCTGGGGATCATCGTGGTGTACCGGTTGGGCGCGACCCTGCCCGCGCCGGGCGTCTCGTTCGTCAACGTCAAAAAGTGCGTCGAGCAGGTCGACCAGCAGGGCATCTACTCCCTGATCAACCTGTTCAGCGGCGGCGCGCTCCTGAACTTGTCGATCTTCGCGCTGGGCATCATGCCCTACATCACCGCGAGCATCATCGTCCAGCTGCTCACCGTGGTCATCCCGCGGTTCGAGCAGCTGAAGAAGGAAGGCCAGTCCGGCCAGGCCAAGCTGACCCAGTACACCCGGTACCTGACGATCGCGCTCGCGGTCCTGCAGTCCACCGGCATCATCGCCCTGGCGGTGCGCGGTCAGCTGTTCGCCAACTGCGACGTCCCGGTCATCCCGGACGACAGCATCTTCTCCCTGATCGTCATGGTCGTGACCATGACCGCGGGCACCAGCGTCATCATGTGGCTCGGCGAGGTCATCACCGAGAAGGGCATCGGCAACGGCATGTCGTTGCTGATCTTCACCGGCATCGCGGCCCGCGTCCCGGTCGAGGGCCAGGTCATCTGGAGCCGCGGCGGCCTGACCTTCGCGCTGGTCTGCGTGGCGGCCCTGCTGATCATCGCCAGCGTCATCTACGTGGAGCAGGCCCAGCGCCGCATCCCCGTCCAGTACGCGAAGCGCATGATCGGCCGCAGGATGTACGGCGGCACCTCGACCTACCTGCCGCTGAAGGTCAACCAGGCCGGCGTCATCCCGGTCATCTTCGCCTCGTCGCTGCTCTACCTGCCCGACCTGATCTCGCGCCTGACCGCCGCCAACGACGGCTCGGCGCCCGGCTGGTGGCAGACCTTCGTCGCGACCCACCTGGTCTCCCAGTCGAGCCCGGTGCACATCTCGCTGTACTTCCTGCTGATCGTCTTCTTCACCTACTTCTACGTCGGCATCACGTTCAACCCGGACGAGCGCGCCGACGAGATGAAGAAGTTCGGTGGGTTCATCCCCGGCATCCGGCCGGGCCGCCCCACCGCCGAGTACCTCCGCTTCGTCCTGGGGCGGATCACGCTGCCCGGCTCGCTGTACCTCGGTATCGTCGCGATCCTGCCGAACCTGTTCCTCGACCTGACCGGTGAGGGCCAGAACCAGAACTTCCCCCTCGGCGGCACGGCGGTGCTGATCATGGTCGGTGTCGGCCTCGACACCGTGAAGCAGATCGAGAGCCAGCTCATGCAGCGCAATTACGAAGGGTTCCTCCGCTAGATGCGACTCGTTCTCGTCGGCCCGCCCGGAGCGGGCAAGGGCACGCAGGCCAAGAATCTCAGCGCCGCGCTCGCCGTGCCGCACATCTCCACGGGGGACCTGTTCCGCGCGCACATCAGCGAGCAGACCCCGCTCGGCCAGGAGGTCCAGGAGTACCTGGACGCCGGCGAGCTCGTGCCCGACGAGGTGACGAACAAGATGGTGCGCGAGCGCCTCGCCGAGCCGGACGCCGCGAACGGCTTCCTGCTCGACGGGTTCCCGCGCAACGTCGCCCAGGCGGACGTCCTCGGCGCCCTGCTCGCGTCCGAGGGGCACGAGCTGGACGCCGTGCTGGAGTTCCGGATCGACGAGGAGATCGTCGTCGAGCGGCTGCTCGCCCGTGGCCGCGCCGACGACAAGGAGGACGTCATCCGGCACCGCCAGCAGGTCTACCGCACCGAGACGGCCCCGCTGCTGGAGTACTACTCCGGCATCGTCGTCACGATCGACGCGGTCGGCGACGTCACCGAGATCAGCGAGCGGGCGCTGGCCGCGCTGCGCGGCGAGAAGTGACCGGTGGACTGCTCGATGCACTCCGGCGAATCGCACCAGGCGGTCGTGACCGCATGATCGAGATCAAGACCCGCGGCCAGCTGGAGGCCATGCGCGCCTCCGGCCTGGTCGTGGCGAAGGCCCTGACCCTGATGGCCGCGCACGCCAAGGCGGGGGTCAGCACGGCCGAGCTGGACCAGCTCGCCGAGCAGACCATCCGCGACGCGGGCGCCGTGCCGAGCTTCAAGGGCTACCACGGGTTCCCGGCGAGCATCTGCGCGTCGGTCAACCAGCAGGTGGTCCACGGCATCCCCAGCCGCACCCAGATCCTCGCGGACGGCGACCTGCTGTCGATCGACTGCGGCGCGATCCTGGACGGCTGGCACGGCGACTCGGCGCTCACCGTCCCGATCGGGACGGTCACCGAGGCCGAGCTGAAGCTGTCCGAGGCGACCAGGACGTCGATGCTCGCGGGCATCGAGGCCGCGGTGGCGGGCGCGAAGCTGTCGGACGTCTCGTTCGCCATCGAGTCCGAGACGATCGCCGCGGGCGAGCGCGACGGCGTCGAGTACGGGATCGTCGACGGCTACGGCGGCCACGGCATCGGCACCAAGATGCACATGGACCCGTTCCTGCCGAACTACGGCAAGCCCGGCAAGGGCCCCCGGCTCAAGCCCGGCATGGCGATCGCGATCGAGCCGATGCTGACCCTGGGCACGGACCAGACGGTGGAGCTGTCGGACGGCTGGACGGTCGTCACGGCGGACAAGTCGAAGGCCGCGCACTGGGAGCACAGCGTGGCCATCACCGAGGACGGCCCCTGGGTGCTGACGGCGCCCGAGGAGGGCTGAGACCCCGGCTGTGCGAGCGGCCCCCGACCCGACCGGGTCGGGGGCCGCTCTGCGTTCTGAGCCTGCGTTCCGGGCCTGCCGGACCGGGCCTGTCCGGACCGGCCCGCTCGGGGCCGGGGCCTCGGTCAGACCCCGTCGTGCCCGGCCGCGTCGCACTCGCCGGGCGCGCAGCCCGCGGGGCAGCGGCGCGCGGCCAGCCCGGTGGTCAGCAGGGCGCAGGACGCGATCCCGGCCAGCAGCAGAGCCGTGGTCAGCACGGGTTCCCACCTCCCGCCGGGACGCGTGCGGTCCCGGTAGGGGTATTCCACCGGATGCTTCACCCGGACGTGGCCCGAACGGTCCCGTTGTCACACCAACGGGCTAAGGGGGGTGGGGTTTCTTCCCCCTGGGACGGGGGCTACCTGGATACCGCGCGGGGCCGGGGGTCTCCACCATGGAGGTGTGATCGAACCCGTGAAGCCCGAGGACATCAGGGTCTCGGACAAGGACCGCGAGCAGGTCCAGGACTTCCTCCGGCGCGCCCACGTCGAGGGCTCCCTCGACGTGACCGAGTTCGACGAGCGGGTCGGGGAGGCGCTGCGCGCCAGGACGCGCGGGGACCTCGCCCGGCTCATCGCGGACCTGCCGGTGCCGGACACCGAGCCGCTCGACTTCCGCCCCCGGCCGCAGGCGCCCGCGCCGACCGCCGGGTACGCGCGCCCCGACTCGAAGTACCACCGCGTGCTGCGGGTGCTCACCCAGATCTGGCTCGCGGTGAGCGCGCTGAACTTCGTCGTCTGGCTGCTGGTCAACGTCTCCGACTTCATCGACGGGCACGGGCTCGACTACCCCTGGTTCCTGTGGTTCACCGCGCCCCTCGGCGCCGCGCTGGGCGCGCTCTGGTGGCTCGCCCCCCGCGAGCAGCGGGCGCGCGGGTAGCTTCGGGGGGACCGGAGGGACGGGGGAGCGGTGACTGCCGAGGAGCGCGACAAGGCGCAGGCGCTGGAGGTGCTGGGCGAGGCCCGCGCCGAGGGGCGGATCAGCGAGGGCGAGCTGCTGCGGCGCTCGGGCGCGGTGCGGGCGGCGAGCACGTACGCCGAGCTGACCGCCGCGCTGACCGGGCCGCCGCGCCCGGAGGCCCCGCCCGCGCCCCCCGAGCGGGCCTCGTGGCTGTCCGCGCTGGTCAACGGCTGGCGCTCGCAGGACCCGTCCGCGCCCCGGTCGGCCGACCACCTGCCCGCCGCCGGGCCGCCGCCCGCCGAGGCCGCCGGTTCCCGGTCCGCCGAGGCGTCCGCCAGGGCCGAGGGCGCGCCCGCCGACCGGCCCGAGTGGGTCGCCGCGCTGGTCAACGCCTGGAACTCGCGGGACCTGTCCGACGCGCTGAGCGTGCTCGCCGTCGTCGTCTTCCTGGTGTGGGGCCTCGCCGCGCTGCGGGCGGAGATCATGCCTCACCCGTGGTGGATCTGGGTCGCCCTGGCGGCCATGGTCACCCGATTTGGGCGTTCAGGCGGCGGCGCGTAGTATGGGGCGGTGGCGCACACGTCGCGCCGGTTCCGCCATGCCCGTGGAGGTCGTCAGACCCCGGCAGGCAGCAGGTTCGCAAGGGCCTAGACGGACTCGGGGTCGTGCGTGCCCTAATCCGGAAGTACCCACCGTCACGAAACGCGGAGGACATGGGCAAGAAGGACGGGGCCATTGAGGTCGAGGGCCGCGTAGTCGAGCCGCTTCCCAACGCGATGTTCCGAGTCGAGTTGGAGAACGGGCACAAGGTCCTGGCGCACATCAGCGGCAAGATGCGTCAGCACTACATCCGAATCCTCCCCGAGGACCGGGTTGTCGTGGAGCTCTCGCCCTACGACCTGTCCCGAGGGCGCATCGTCTACCGCTACAAGTGACCTCCGGTGCCCGGTCACGGGCACTCGGCCACAAGCAGGAGAGCTCAGGCGTGAAGGTTCAGCCGAGCGTCAAGAAGATCTGCGACAAGTGCAAGGTGATCCGCCGTCACGGCCGGGTCATGGTGATCTGCGAGAACCTGCGCCACAAGCAGCGCCAGGGCTGAGCAGCACCCGCTGTCGTCGTTCGCCACGACGCCAAAGACAAGCAAGCCTCTTCGCACCTGCCCACACCCCTGACACAGGGGCGTGGGCACACCCCCGGACTCCAGGCCGGGGCCGGGACGCCGCCCGCGAGAGCGGGCGGAACTGACGCAGCGAGTCAGTCCCGGGAACGGGCGAGGAGCAAACCTGGAGCGACACCACTGTTAGGAGCAAGCGCCGAATGGCACGACTCGCTGGCGTCGACCTCCCCCGCGAAAAGCGGTTGGAGATCGCGCTCACCTACATCTTCGGCATTGGTCGCACGCGCTCCAAGGAGCTGCTGAAGGCCACCGAGATCTCCCCGGACGTCCGGGTGAAGGACCTCGGTGACGACGACCTCGCCAAGCTGCGGGACTACATCGAAGAGCACTTCAAGCTTGAGGGTGATCTCCGCCGCGAGATCCAGGCCGACATCCGTCGCAAGATGGAGATCGGCTGCTACGAAGGCCTGCGCCACCGTCGCAACCTGCCCGTCCGCGGGCAGCGCACCAAGACGAACGCGCGCACTCGCAAGGGTCCGAAGAAGACCGTTGCGGGCAAGAAGAAGGCCGGCAAGAAGTAACCTCGCGGACCCTGAAGTAGGAGATCACCCAGAATGCCACCCAAGACCCGTCAGGGCGCCGGGGTCAAGAAGGTCCGGCGCAAGGAAAAGAAGAACGTCTCGCACGGCCAGGCCCACATCAAGAGCACGTTCAACAACACCATCGTGTCCATCACGGACCCGCTGGGCAACGTGATCAGCTGGGCTTCCGCGGGCCACGTCGGCTTCAAGGGCTCGCGCAAGTCGACGCCCTTCGCCGCGCAGATGGCCGCGGAGAACGCCGCGCGCAAGGCCGCCGAGCACGGCATGCGCAAGGTGGACGTGTTCGTGAAGGGTCCCGGCTCCGGCCGCGAGACCGCGATCCGTTCGCTGCAGGCCGCCGGCCTCGAGGTCGGCACCATCCAGGACGTGACCCCGCAGCCCCACAACGGCTGCCGCCCGCCCAAGCGGCGCCGGGTCTGAGGCACGGGGAGGAGTAAGCACTCATGGCTCGCTACACCGGACCGGCCACGCGCATCTCGCGTCGCCTCAAGGTCGACCTCATCGGTGGGGACCAGGCGTTCGAGCGCCGCCCCTACCCGCCCGGCCAGCACGGCCGAGGCCGCATCAAGGAGTCCGAGTACCTCCTGCAGCTGCAGGAGAAGCAGAAGGCTCGCTACACGTACGGCATCCTTGAGAAGCAGTTCGTCCGCTACTACAAGGAAGCGGTTCGCCGCACCGGCAAGACCGGTGAGAACCTGCTGCAGATCCTCGAGTCGCGCCTGGACAACGTGGTGTACCGCGCCGGTCTGGCCCGCACCCGTCGCCAGGCCCGCCAGCTGGTCAGCCACGGTCACTTCCTGGTCAACGGCCACAAGGTGAACATCCCGAGCTACCAGGTGTCGAAGTTCGACATCATCGACGTCAAGCCCAAGTCGCTGCCGCTGCTGCCCTTCGAGGCCGCGCGCGCGTCCTTCGGCGACCGTCCGGTGCCGGCGTGGCTGCAGGTCGTCCCGTCGAACCTGCGGATCCTGGTGCACCAGCTCCCGGAGCGGGCGCAGATCGACACGCCCGTCACCGAGCAGCTGATCGTCGAGCTCTACTCGAAGTGATCCTCCTGGAGGGCGGCCCGACGGGTCGCCCTCCAGTCGGGTCCCGCGACGGCACTAAATGGTGTGCCGAACGCGTTTGCCGGTCTCCGCGACTGGCTCTCCCGGCGTCAAATAGCGGTCGCCGGGTTCAGAGAGGAAGAACCCAGTGCTGATTTCCCAGCGCCCCTCGCTCAGCGAGGAAGCGGTCAGCGAGACCCGCTCCCGGTTCGTCATCGAGCCGCTGGAGCCGGGTTTCGGCTACACCCTCGGCAACTCCATCCGCCGCACCCTGCTGTCCTCCATCCCCGGCGCGGCCGTGACCAGCATCCGCATCGACGGCGTGCTGCACGAGTTCACCACCGTGCCCGGTGTGAAGGAGGACGTCACCGACATCATCCTCAACCTCAAGGAGCTGGTCGTCAGCTCCGAGGAGGACGAGCCGGTGACCATGTACCTGCGCAAGCAGGGGCCGGGCGCGGTGACCGCCGGTGACATCGTGCCCCCGGCCGGTGTGACCGTGCACAACCCCGACCTGCACATCGCCACCCTGAACGGCAAGGGCAAGCTGGAGATCGAGCTCGTCGTCGAGCGCGGTCGCGGCTACGTCCCCGCCGTCCAGAACAAGCAGGCCGGTGCCGAGATCGGCCGCATCCCCGTCGACTCGATCTACTCGCCCGTCATGAAGGTGACCTACAAGGTCGAGGCCACCCGTGTCGAGCAGCGGACCGACTTCGACAAGCTGATCCTCGACGTCGAGAGCAAGCCCTCCATCACGCCGCGCGACGCCGTGGCGTCGGCGGGCAAGACCCTGGTGGAGCTGTTCGGCCTCGCTCGCGAGCTGAACGTCGACGCCGAGGGCATCGAGATCGGGCCCTCGCCCGCCGAGGCGGACACCATCGCGGCGTTCGCGATGCCGATCGAGGACCTGGACCTCACCGTCCGGTCCTACAACTGCCTCAAGCGCGAGGGCATCCACACGGTGGGCGAGCTCGTCTCGCGCAGCGAGGCGGACCTGCTGGACATCCGCAACTTCGGCGCGAAGTCCATCGACGAGGTCAAGATGAAGCTCGTCGGCTTGGGCCTCGCGCTGAAGGACAGCCCTCCCGGGTTCGACCCCTCGGCCGCCGCGTCCGACTACCCCGCTGAGGGGTGGGGCGCGGACTCGTCCGTGGACTCCCACGACGACGGCCAGGACTACGCGGAGACCGAGCAGCTCTGAGGCCGCTTAGCGGCCGGGCCGGAGCAGAGGATCAGAAAGAAATCCGAGGAGCAATTCGATGCCCACCCCCACCAAGGGACCCCGTCTCGGTGGCTCGCCGGCCCACGAGCGGCTCATGCTGGCCAACCTGGCCACGTCGCTGTTCACCCACGGTCGCATCACCACGACCGAGGCGAAGGCCAAGCGGCTGCGCCCGTACGCCGAGAAGCTGATCACCAAGGCCAAGGTCGGTGACCTGCACAACCGTCGCGAGATCATGAAGGTGATCCGCGACAAGGACATCGTCCACAAGCTGGTGGCCGAGATCGGTCCGTTCTTCGCGGACCGCACCGGCGGCTACACCCGCATCACGAAGACGCTGAACCGCAAGGGCGACAACGCCCCCATGGCCGTCATCGAGCTGGTGCAGCAGAAGACGGTGACCTCCGAGGCCGAGAAGGCGCGGAGCACCAAGTTCGCCAAGGACGAGGCCAAGACCGAGGCTCCCGCCGAGGAGACCAAGGTCGAGGAGACCAAGGCCGTCGACCAGGACGCCGAGGCCCCCGAGTCCGCCACCAAGGACGCGTCCGAGGAGCCCGCCGAGGGCGCCGCGGCCAAGTCCGAGGAGCCCGCCGCGGCCAAGGCCGAGGACAAGAAGGACGAGTCCTGAGCGACTCCAGCACCACCCGCGAGCCCGTCGCCCCCACCGGGGGCGGCGGGCTCGCCGGTGTTCCGGGCAGTGGTGGGGACGGCTCCGGGGACGGCTCCGGCCGGGTCCGCGTCCGGCTGGACCTGGCGTACGACGGCACCGAGTTCTCCGGCTGGGCCCGCCAGCCGAACCGCCGCACGGTCTGCGGGGTGCTGGAGGACACCCTGTCCACGGTGCTGCGCGAGGACGTCGTGCTGACCGTGGCCGGGCGCACCGACGCGGGCGTGCACGCGGCCGGGCAGGTCGCGCACGTCGACCTGCCGGAGGCCATCGACGTGGCCGGGCTGCCCAAGCGGCTGGCCCGCGCGCTGCCCGCCGACGTCCGGGTGTTCTCGGCGCGGGTCGTGCCCGCCGCCTTCGACGCCCGCTTCGCGGCGCTGCGGCGGCACTACGAGTACCGGGTGACCGACGCGCCGTTCGGCGCGCACCCGCTGCGGCGGCTGGACACCCTCGCCTGGCCCCGTCAGCTCGACGTGGCGGCGATGAACGCCGCGTCCGGGCTCATGCTGGGGGAGCGGGACTTCTGCGCCTACTGCCGCCGCAGGGAGGGCGCCACGACGATCCGGGAGCTCCAGCGGCTGGAGTGGGTGCGCGAGGGCGACCTGCTGACCGCGTTCGTCTCGGCGGACGCCTTCTGCCACTCGATGGTGCGGAGCCTGGTGGGGGCCCTGCTCGCGGTGGGCGAGGGGCGCAAGCCGGTGGAGTGGCCCGCGTCGCTGCTGTCGCTGCACAGCCGCTCCAGCGAGGTGACCGTGGCCCCGCCGCACGGGCTGTCCCTGGTGCGGGTGGACTACCCGGCCGACGAGGACCTGGCGGCTCGGGCGGAGATCACCAGGAACGTGCGAGTAGCGACCGCTGGTTGAGGTCTTTTGGAGCGACTCCGGGGGCGGGACGGCGCGCGACTGCAGCGGTCCGTCCCGCCCCCGAGGGCAGTCGCTTTCAGCGGGTCGTCACGCTTCAGACGGCGACCCTCCCGGCCGCCTGCGGGCCGCTCCGCGACCCGCCCCCCGGAGTCGCTCAACCAGCGTTGGCTACAGGTTCAGCGTCCACCCGTCGATGAACCCGGTGTCCTGCGGGAAGTGGTCCCGAGCCCGCAGCTGCCAGGTGCCGTTCGCGGTCTCCGAGGACAGGTTCAGCCGGTAGGTCGCGGTCAGGTCGTCCGCGCTGTCCGC
Organism: Actinosynnema pretiosum; assembly: GCF_002354875.1. Classification (GTDB taxonomy): domain Bacteria; phylum Actinomycetota; class Actinomycetes; order Mycobacteriales; family Pseudonocardiaceae; genus Actinosynnema; species Actinosynnema auranticum. The sequence goes on along the minus strand of NZ_CP023445.1, from coordinate 7,571,691 downwards.
GCTGGAGTGCACCTTCAGCTGCTGCACCACCCCGGACGGCGTGATCAGGTCCAGCGACAGGTCGCCCCGGTAGGTGTGCTTCACCCGCACGTCGACCGACGAGCTCGCGCCCGCCCTCCCGGCGCAGCCGCTGATGGTGATCGAGCTGGTGGCCGAGCCCAGGTCCGGCACGGCGACGTCCTCGTCGTTCACCACGCCGCGGCAGCCGGTCGGCGGCACGGCGGGCTCGCCGATGACCCTGAGCAGCTTGTTCGGCGACCCGGCTCCGGGGTTGGTGACCAGGCCCGGCGTGGCGGCCTCGACCAGCGCGTCGCGGACCTGCTGCGGCGTCGCCGTCTGGTTCGCGGCCAGGTAGACCGCGACCGCGCCCGCGACGTGCGGGGTGGCCATGGAGGTGCCGCTGATGGTGTTGGTGGCCGTGTCGTTGGTCAGCCAGGCCGAGGTGATGTCCGTGCCGGGCGCGTAGACGTCCAGACAGGTCCCGATGTTGGAGAAGTCGGAGCGGGCGTCGGTGCGGGCCGTCGAGCCGACCGTGATGGCCTCGGGGGTGCGGGCGGGCGAGCGGGTGCAGGCGTCGCCGCCGTAGTTGTTGCCCGCCGCCAGCGCGTAGACCACGCCGGAGGCGATGGAGCCGCGCACCGCCTGGTCCAGCGCGTCGTTGGCCCCGCCGCCCAGGCTCATGTTGGCCACGGCGGGCTTCACCGCGTTCGCGGTCACCCAGTCCACGCCGGCGATGACCTGCGCCCAGGTGCCCTCGCCCGCGCAGTCCAGCACCCGCACGCCGACCAGCGACACCCGCTTGGCCACGCCGTGCGCGGCGCCGCCGATCGTGCCGGACACGTGCGTGCCGTGGCCGTCGCAGTCCGAGGCGTCGTCGTCGTTGTCGACGGTGTCCCTGCCGGAGGTGGCCCGGCCGCCGAAGTCGTTGTGCGAGAAGCGGATGCCGGTGTCGATGACGTACGCGGTGACGCCCTCGCCGCCGTTCGGGTAGGTGTACGAGCCGTCCAGCGGCAGCGGCCCCTGGTCGACCCGGTCGACGCCCCACGAGGGCACCGGGGACTGCGTGTCGGCGACCCGCACGACCGCGTCCTGCTCGACGTAGTCGACCGCCGGGTCGGCGGCCAGCTCCCGCGCCTGCTTCTCGCTCATCCGCGCGGAGAAGCCCTTCAGGGCACTGCGGTAGGTCCGCTCGACCCGCGCGCCGTACTTGCCGCCCAAGGTGCTCGCGGCGACCCCGGCGTCGCCCTTCAGCACCACGATGTAGCTGTCCGCGATGGCGTTCTCCGCGCCCAGCCCCCGCAGGTCGCCCCCGGCCGCCGAGGCGGGCGCCGCCACCAGCGCCGCCGCGACCGCCCACGCCGTCGCCGAGGCCAGCCCGATCCCGACCGCCCGTCTGACCGCTGTCCCGCGAACGTCCATGCCGGTTTCCCCTCTCGCCGGGCGTGCCCTGGCCACTGCCGGAGCGCAACCGGCCGGGCACGATCCGTTAGTTCGTAGCCGGCGGGGGGAGAGCCGCGCAAGGACCCGGAGGGGAAGTCAGGCTAATGCCCGCTCTCCGGCGTCCGGCTGACTGCGGGAAGCCGCTTTCGTGCGGTCACAGCGTTTCCACGACCGAAACACCGTCGTTTCGGGAACCGCGCGGCCAGGGGAACCCGACCGGCACAGGGGAAGCGCCCCGGAGCACTGGGCTCCGGGGCGCTTCGAGGCGGTCGGCCGCGATCGGCGGCGGGGTCAGTCGCCCCGGCGCACCGCGCCCAGGATCTGCTGCTCGGCCGGGTTCGTGACCAGGCGCAGCGGCATCCACAGGTTGAAGCCCGCGGCGATCACCTGGTCGTCCTTGAGCGTGGTCAGCTGCTGCGCCAGCTGCGGCGGCCTGCGCATCGTCTGGCACACCTGCTGCGCCTGCTGGATCGGCATCCGCTGGAACAGCACCAGCTCCGAGTTGACGATCGTGCTGGACGCCTGCGGGTGCAGGTAGGGCAGCACGTACATCGTCGTCTGCCACGGCGAGCGCGGCGGGAACAGCTCCTGCGGCACGTGGCCGCCGTCGTGCAGCACCAGCACCGGGCTGTCCTCGGACGGCCGGGGCAGCTCGACCGGGCTCAGCCTGCGCAGCTGCACCGGCGAGTTCCGGTCCTCCGGGTTGGCTCCGGTCGCCTGGATCACCGGCGCCCACGCGCGCGGGCGCCCGGTCGCGATCACCACGGTGGCCCCGGTCGCGGCGGCCCGCAGCGCGATCTGCCGCGCCAGGTACAGGCCGCCCACCATCGCCATGCGGGTCGGGGCGTTGCGCAGCACGGAGACCGTCACCGGCTCGCCCTGCGGGCCGGAGCCGAAGATCATGCCGCCGCGCTCGCCGGAGGGGCTGGTGATGTCCAGCAGCTTCGGGTCCACCAGGAACTCGGGCGCGACGCCCTTGCCGACGCCCCGGTTGTCCAGCAGTCGGGAGTTGGTCACGCGACGCCCCCCAGCGGGAGGGTCGCGGACAGCCCCGCGGCCTGCATCCCGTTCAGCGGGGTCAGGGTGATGTCCAGCTTGTCCGACATCGCCTTGAGCTTGCTGTCGGCGGTGTCGAGCTGCGCCTGGTTGCGGGCGCTGACCCGCACGAGGCCGCGCAGGCCGACCCGGCCCTCCTCGCTGCTCGGCGAGATCGACATGGACAGCGTGGACGACAGCGCGCGCACACCGGTCAGGCCGTTCAGGTTGGCGCGCATCCCCTTGGACGGCCAGCCGGTGATGGCGTAGCTGGAGTGGCCGACGCCGCCCGCCGAGACGCCCGACCACTTCTCGCGCAGCGACACCGGGTTCGCCGAGCCCGCGACCGAGGTCAGCTCGGCGGCCGAGATGCCCGCGCGGATCAGCTCGTCGGCGTCCAGCGGCCGGATGGACACGCCGACGGACTCCAGCGCGTTGCGGACGCGGGACAGCGCGCCGATGAGGGCGCGGTGCGCGCCCACGACACCGCCGCCGCGCTCCCGGATCGCCGCGGCGCAGCGCTTCGGGTCCAGCCGCACGGCGATCCAGGTGGTGCGCCGGGACGCGGTGGGCAGCGGGCCCAGCAGCTCCAGGTACGAGGTCAGCGCGGGCGAGTTCGCGGACAGCGAGGCGCTGCCGGGGTAGCAGTGCCAGATCACCGAGATGGCGTCCAGCACCACGCCGCGGTCCTCCAGGCACGGGACCAGCGCGCCCAGCGGCAGGTTCGGCGCGCTGCCGACCGGGTTGATCAGGCCGGGCGTCGGGTCGACCAGCAGCACGGCGGTCCAGGCGCCCTGGTGCCAGGCCAGGCCCAGCGGCCTGCGCTCGTGGTCGACGCCCTTCGCGATCACCAGGTCCGGCACGGCCAGGCGCAGCAGCGCGACCCTCGGGTCCTCGGGGCCGACGACGGAGGACTCCTCCGCCTGCGGCTTGGACTCGGCGGGCGCGTCGGTCTTGGCGGTGCGGCTGTGCGAGCGCGTGTTGTAGCGCGCGACCAGGACGATCCACTGGGTCAGCCAGCGCCCGCGCGACCGGGCGAACGCCAGGACCAGGGCGACCAGCAGCACGCCACCGGCGGAGTACATCAGGACCGGGTCGATGCCGTCCCCGGTGGCGCCGATGGCGAGCAGGAGCAGGCCGATGGCGAAGCCGACCTCGAGGACGACCAGGTTGGCGACCGGCAGCGAGCCGAGGCTCGAACCGGAGGCGCGCCTGCGGGCGCGCAGAGCGGAGGCGGGCACCGCCTGCGCGCCACCACCGGCCGGGCCGGGACGGCCCTGGGGCGGGGGCTGCGGGGGGCGGGGCATCCCTGGCCTGGGCGGCTGCCCCCGGCCGGGGCCCTGCCCCGGTCCAGGGCGAGGAGTGGTCACGGACATCCGATCTGGTCTCTTTCCCCTCGGTGTTCAGTGCGCCTCGGGCGGCGAGGAGGATGCCGGTTCGAGTGTCACCCTGTGGGGTCTTCACGATCCCGCGTACGGGTTACCTCTGCTCCGGCTATCGTGCAGAACCGTACCGCGACTGGGAGAGCAGCGAGCCGAGAATGGCATCAACACCCACCACCAAGTCACAGGTCCAGGCGTACCGCTTCGTGCTGCGCCGGATGCAGTCAGCCCTGGTGCGCCGAGACGCCGTCATGCTGCACGACCCGATGCGCACGCACTCACGTGCGACCGCGGTCGGGGTGCTGCTCGGCGTCATCGGCCTCCTCGGCTTCATGGTCTACGGCTTCTTCTCGCCCGACCCCCAGGTCGACGACCAGACGCAGATCGCCATCAGCAAGGAGACCGGCCAGGTCTACGTGGTCCAGAACAACCCCAAGGTCCTGGTCCCCATGACGAACCTGGCGTCCGCGCGGCTGCTGCTGTTCCAGCAGTCCTCGCCTGACCAGTCCCAGGGGGCCGTGGGCGGCGGCGACGCGGCGAGCACGGGCGGCGGGGCCGCGGGCGGCGAGCCCAAGCTGGTGAGCGAGAAGGCGCTGGCCAAGCTGCCCAAGGGGCGGCTGACCGGCATCCCGGACGGGCCGGACGTGCTGCCCGCCGACCCGGCGGGCCGCATCGGCTCGGAGTGGTCGGTGTGCGACCGGCTCGACCTGGACGACACGCTCAACAACCCCGCGTCCAAGGGCAAGTTCGAGACCACGGTCCTCGCGGGCGTCAGCGGCGGCGGTTCGCTGCTCGACGGCAACAAGGCGCTGCTGGTCAAGGCGGGCGCGGACGACGCGGCGACCTACCTGGTCTACAAGGCGCCGGTGAACTCCAAGATCACCTCCACCAGCACCGTGCGGGCGAAGGTCGACCTGACCAAGCCCGAGGTGCGCAACGCGCTGAACCTGACCGGCAAGGAGCCCAGGGCGGTCAGCGTCGGCCTGCTCAACGCGATCCCCGAGGCGAAGGAGCTCGTCGCCCCGAAGATCGAGAGCCAGGGCACCGCGATCGACTACGTCACGGGCGAGAAGCTGAAGGTCGGCGACGTCATCGAGGTCGAGCGCACCGGTGAGAGCTCGGTGTTCTACGTGGCGCTCAAGGACGGCCTGCAGGAGATCAGCAAGGCGTCCGGCGACCTGATCAGGGCGAGCCGCGAGCAGGGCTCCCCCAAGCCGGTCGACATCGCCAAGATCAACGAGTCCCTGCGCCCCGCCAACCCGCTCGACCTGCTCGACTACCCGAGCGAGGTGCCGGACGTCCTGGTGCCCAACCAGAACAACGTCGTGGTCTGCCTCGGGTGGAGCGCGAAGGACGTGAACGCGGGCAACAAGTCGCAGCACACCCAGGTGACCATCGCGCCGTCGCTGCCCACGCAGAACACGTCGGTGCCGGTGCGGATCAACCAGGTCGGCGCGACCGGCGAGGTCGTGGACTACTTCGTCATGGCCTCCGGCAAGTCGGCCGTGGTCCGCTCGGCGACGTCCACCCAGGACTTCGGCAGCGGCCCGATCCACATCATCACCGGCCGGGGCGTGAAGTACGGCGTCCCGGACTCGGCGACGGCCGCCGCGCTCGGCCTCGGGCAGGACGGCTTCGCGCCGGGGCCCGAGTCGATCCTGCGGCTGCTGCCCAACGGGCCGCAGATGAACCGGAACGACGCGTCGCGGAGCTGGGACTCCATCCCGACGGACAAGAGCCTCGGGACGCTTCCGGGGAACAACCAGGCGGCGGGCGGCTGACCCCGCCCCGGCCTCCGGGGGCGCGCTGGTGCGGACCAGCGCGCGACCGGGGGGCCGCACCAGTCGCGTGACGTCGGGCCCGGCAGATGCCGGGCCCGATGTTTGTTTTGGGGGTGGGGTGGGGCGGGGTGGGCGTGTGTTTGGGGCGGGGTGGGGGGGGGTGACCTGGGCTCGGGGGTGGGGGCTGGGGTTGGCTTGGGCTTGGGAGTGGGAGTGGGAGTGGGTGGGGCTGACCTGCGCTTGGGGCGGGGGACGCTGGGCTGACCTGCGCTGGGGACGGGGGCGGCTGGGGCGGACGTGTGTTTGGGGGCGGGGGATGGGGCTGACCTGCGCTTGAGGGTGGGGGACGCTGGGGCGGCTGGGGCGGATGTGTGTTGGGGAGTAAGGGCAACCAGGCCCGATGTGCGTTGGGGGCGGGTGGGAGAGGGGCGTGCGGTGGCGCGGTGGTCAGGGGGAGGTGTGCACGAGGGGGTGGGTTGTCCTTTTTGGGGTTCCGGAAGCTCGCTCGCTCGCTTCCGGGGAACCACCCACCCCACCTGTTCGTCTGAGGGGGGAGGTCTGGGGGCGAACGTGGTCGAGCAGGTGGGCAGGGGCAGCGGGAAGGTCGAGGTCGACGCCCGCTGGTTGGAGCTGTACGCGCGGCGGGTCGGCGAGGCCGCCGACGAGCTGGGGAAGGCGCGCGACGAGCTGCGCTCGGGGCCGACGCTCACCACGGCGTTCGGCGACCTCGGGCGCTCCCTGCGCAGCGCCGAGTCCTACCGGCGCGCCGCCGAGGTGCTGAACCAGCAGCTCGACCGGGCCTGCGGGACGCTCGGCTCGGCGGCCGAGGGGCTGGCCGCGGTGGCCGACAGCTACGGCGGGCAGGACGAGGAAGTGGTGGCGATGCTCCGCGCCGTCGAGCGGCAGCAGGGCTAGCGGGAGGACCGGGGATGGCGCGCGAGGACGGCCACCAGATCGCCGCGAGGATCGAGCCGGAGCTGGACTACCTGTCCGGCATCAGCCGCAGGCTCGGCGCGCGCGACCTGGTCGAGGAGTACTTCCAGCCCGTCGTGGGCCAGTGGGCCGACCTGCACGCGGAGGCGGAGCGCTGGCGCCGTGCCGGGCTCGTCGCCGAGCACGTCACCCGCGACCTGACCAAGCCGCTGGGCAAGCTCGACTCGGCCTGGCAGGGCGCGGACGCCGAGTCGTTCGTCCGGCACATGCAGCAGGTCGGGCTGGCCGGGCACGACCTGTCCGACGCCATGAACGTCATGGGCGACGCGCTCGACGCGACCGCCGACGGGGTGCGCGGGGCCGTGGAGGAGATGGCCTCGCTGTTCGCCGACGCGGCGGAGGCGGTGTCGGCCGCCGCCGCGCTCCCGGTGGACGGGGACCGCAGGGCGCTCCAGCACCTGGAGGAGCTGCGCGACCCGGCCCGCGAGCTGCACGAGTCGGTGCGGGACATGCTGGAGGGGTTCCTGCGGCTGTGCGACTCGGTGTCCGGCGAGGGCGCGGACGGGTTCGCGGAGGTGCGGATGGACCACCGGTTCCCCGAGCAGGACTGGACGTCGTCGACGCTCGCGGGGAAGAAGACCGCCCCGGACGCCGCAGAGACCGGGAAGGCGGCCGAAAAGGCCGCTGAGGAGCCCGCTGAGCCCGTCGCGGAGGCCGGGACGGGGAAAGCCTCGTCCGGCGGTGGTGGCGCGGTGGGCGCCGGTTCCGGCGGTGGCGGCTCGGTGAGCGGCCTCGGTGGCGGCGGCGGCTCCCTCCCGCTGGGGCCCGCGCCGGGCTCCGGGGGCTCCCACGGGCAGCTGCAGCCCGGCGGCTACAGCGCCGTCGCCGAACAGGGCGGCGGCCCGGCCACCAGGACTGCGGCGGCTGCGGGCGGCGGAGGAGCCGGTGCGGCGGGCGGCGCGGGCGGCATGGGGATGATGGGCGGCGGCATGGTGGGCGGCGCTCCCGGCGGCCAGCAGGGCGGCGAGAAGGAGCACAAGTCCAAGTTCCGGCTCACCGGCACCATCGAAGAGGTCTACGGGAAGCCGAAGCGGAGCGCGCCGCCGGTGCTCGGCGAGGACTGACCCGGTTGGCGGAGCGGTGTCGGCCGCTGCGGGAAAATTCACCACAATCGCTTCGGCTTGCCGAAGGAAAGTTCCACCCCTTGGGGCGACCAATACCGCCAGCAGTGGGTGTCGCGGTCACCGCGCGTGACGAAAAACCCCCTTCACGAGAAAAGGGCCGTCGGGAGGAACTCCTCCCGACGGCCCTTTTCCGCTGTCGTGTCAGAAAGCCGACTTCACCGGTTTCCGCTCCCGGTTCCGGCCCACCGTGTGGACGACGAACAGGGTCAGCAGCAGCGCCCCCACCCCGATCCCGGTGCCCGCCAGCGCCACGATCATCGGCGTCCTGCTCGGCGGGGCCCCGGTGTTCAGGTCGGTGAAGATCTGCTCCGGGTTCTCCGGCTTCGCCCCCGCCTGCTCCAGCGGCAGCTCGGCCGTCAGCGCGGCGATCGGGTTCACCATGCCCGCGCCCACCTTGTGGTCGCTGCCACCGGGGTTGCCGGGGTGCTGGGCCGTCGACTTGATCCGGTCCATCACCTGGTGCGCGTTCAGCTCGGGGAAGCGCTCGCGCACCATCGCGACCACGCCCGCCACGTACGGCGCGGCGAAGCTGGTGCCCTGGATGCGCGCGGCCTGGCCGTTCTGGTCCACCGTCGCGTTGGTCAGGCCGCTGCCCGCCGGGTCCAGCGTGACGATGTCCTCGCCGGGCGCCGCGACGCTCACCCACGGGCCCCACACCGAGAAGGACGACACCCCGCCCTGCTGGCTCATGGACGCCACCGACAGCACGTCGTCGGCGTACCAGGGCGGCGAGGCGACGACCTTGACCGTCTCGGGGTCCGCGTTGTCGTTCTGGCTCGCGCACCCGCTGGACTTGCTGTTCGGGTCGCTCGCCACCAGGTTGCCCGCCGCCGTGACGATGACGGCGTCCTTGGTGTTGACCGCCCAGTCGATCGCGGCCTGGAGCTGCTTCTCCTGGGCGCTGGAGCCGTTCGGGTTCGGCGTCTCGCACGCGGTCAGCGAGATGTTGATGACGTCCGCGCCGTCCTCGGCGGCCTTCACGATGGCGCGGGCCAGCGTGCCCACCTTGCCCGCCGTGGGCCTGCTGTCCTGCTTGGCGGGGTCGTCGAACTTGTAGTGCGCGCTGGTCTGCCGGTAGGCCAGGATCTGCGCCTCCGGCGCGGCCCCGACGAAGCCCGTCTCCGGGTCCCGCCCGGCCGCCGCGACGCCCGCCACCTCGGTGCCGTGGCCGTCGCAGTCGACCGCGCCGTTGCCCTCGTTCTTGCCGACGTAGTCGCCGCCCGCCTGGACCCGGCCCTCCAGCCTGGGCTGCTTGCCGTTCACGCCGGTGTCGATGACGGCCAGCTTGATGCCCCTGCCGGTGGCGAAGCGGTGCGCCTCCTCCAGCCGCAGCTGCATCTGGCCCCACGGCTTCTCGGCGATCTTCTGGTTGCCGGTGCTGGAGGTGATGCAGGACAGGTGCTGCTTGTAGTCCACGTCCGGGCTGGCCGCGCCGACGGCCGGTCGCGCGCCCTTGTCCAGCGGCGGCGGCTGCGAGTTCGGCGCCTTCTTGGTGGTGCTGCTCGGCGCGCTGCTCGACGGGCTGCCGCTCCCCGCGGGCTGGGCGAGCGCGCCCGGCGCGGTGAGCAGGGTCATGGCCACGGCCGTGACCGCCGCGGCCCTGCGGGTCGTGCGTCGCATGGTCACCAACCTCAGGCCGGGAGGAGCTGGCGCATGACCACGTACATGTCCATGACGGCGAGCGCCAGCGGGAGCACGGCCGCGATCAGGATGGCCTCCAGCACGTCCACGGTGCGGCGCAGCACCGGGGAGAACTTCTGCTGCGGGAAGATCACGCCGAGCACCAGCGACACCGCGCCGACCAGGATCAGCGCGCCGAAGACGAACAGCAGCCGGTCGCCGGGCGAGGACTGCACCAGCCAGCCGACCAGCACGCCCGCGCCCGCGAACATGCCGCTCACCAGCAGCGCGACCGCCTGGGCCCCGTTGGCGTAGGCCCGGCCGCGCAGCAGCAGCACGAGGGTGACCACGATCGCCAGGATCGGGCCGAACACCGTGCCGTCACCGGCGGCGATGACCGCGAACAGCGCCGCGACGCCGCCACAGCCGATGATCATGCCGGTCAGGTACTCGTGGGCGTTCGCCGTGCGCCGCTCGATGACCGCGTACTCCGGGAAGCCGGTGTCCTCCTTCAGGTCCTCCGCGTTCGTGGGGACCATGGGGAGGGGCAGCTTCGCGAGCTGGATGGTCAGCCTGGGCAGCGCGGACAGCGCGGCCAGGCTCACCGCCGAGGTGGCGGCGGCGATGCCGACCATCGGGTGCTCGACGAACAGCCCGATCAGGAACGCCACCGCGCTCAGCGCGCCCGCCGTGGCCGCGGCGATGAACACCGTGATGCCCCGGCCGATGAGCAGGATCGCCACCGAGGCGAAGATCAGCACCAGCACGCTGGCCAGCAGCAGGTTCGCCATGCCCACCGGGCCGGGGACCGCGTAGAGCCCGGCCACGTAGGCCATGGGCAGGCTGCCCGCCGCGACGATCAGCACGCCCGTTCCGGTCGCCGAGTAGGACCGCGCCACGACCGTGCCCGCCGCGATCGCGACGATGGCCGCGATGCCCGCGCTGATGGCGGCGGCCAGGCTCGTGCCACCGCCCACCGGGCCCGCCATCAGCACCGCGACGGCGGCGGCGGCGAGGCCGAGCGCGCCCGCGATGTGGCCGTACTTGCGGGCGGTCTCCTTGGTCCACGGCCGGTAGCTGTCCGGGTCGGACTCCGCGATCGCGTCGACGACGTCGTCGTACAGCGGAGGGGGAGGGTTCTCGTTGCGCTTGCGCAGCTGGAGCAGCTCGCCGTCCACGACCCCCAGCGACGCCAGCGTGCGGCCGGGGTCGAGCGGGCTGTCGCCCAGCTTCGCCAGGCACCACCCGCCGTGGCGCACGCCACCGTCGGGCGTCGCCTCCTTGGCCATGTCGAGCAGCATCGGCAGCAGGTCGGCCACCGCGACGTCGGCGGGAAGCGCGACGTCGATACGCGTTCGCGGCGCCACCACCGTCACCCGGCTGAACACCGTCGTACCGGTCGCCACCAGCGCCCCCTAATTCCTGGAAGAGTGTGTGCTTGCGGGTCGCCCGACCCTATTCGGCGACCTCGACGCCGACCGGGCGGCCCCAAGTATGGCCCCAGCGGTCCCACCCGTAGGTCGCTTCGGGTGAAGCCGTTGCCGGTTGTTTTCCCGGACCCACCGACGTGGCGCGCCGTGATGCGCCATAGTGTCGGTTGCCGGTCGGCCGGGCGTCAGCGCCCGTGGTCTGGGCCGAAGAGCCCGTGCCAGGCGATGGTCTTACTAGTTGTGTGAGGTGCCTGTTCGGTGAGCACGCTGCAGTTCAAGCGCATGGCGCGCCTCGCTGCGCCCCGGCCGCCCGGCGGTGAGGTCCACCTCGAACCGCCGCCCGAGGTGCCCCGCGTCATCCCCGGCAACATCATGATGAAGGCGATGCCCGTCGTCATGATCATCTCGTCCGTGGGCATGATGGCGCTGATGTTCACGTACAGCAATCGGAGCCCGGCGGCGATGATCATGCCGGGGATGATGCTGGTGTCGACCATCGGCATGATGGCCAGCGGCATGGGCTCGGGGAAGGGCCAGAAGAAGGCCGAGATGAACGAGGACCGCAAGGACTACCTGCGGTACCTCGGCCAGATGCGCGACCGCGCGCGCGAGGCCGCCGACGAGCAGCGCGCCGAGCGCGAGTGGGTCCACCCCGACCCGCAGATGCTCTGGTCGCTCGCCACCACGCGGCGCATGTGGGAGCGCAGGCAGTCCGACCCGGACTTCTGCCACCTGCGCGCGGGCCGCGGCTCGCAGCGGCTGGCCACCCGGCTCGTCCCGCCGCAGACCGGCCCCGTCGAGGAGCTGGAGCCCATCGCGACCCTGGCGCTGCGCCGCTTCGTGCGCGCCCACTCGCTGGTGCCGGACCTGCCCATCTCGATCGCGCTGCGCGGCTTCGCCGCCGTCGGCCTGATCGGCGAGGTCAACGAGAAGCGCGGCCTCGCCCGCGCCCTCATCGCGCAGATGGCGACCTTCCACTCGCCCGACGACCTGCTCATCGCGGTCGTCACCACCGGCCGCACCAAGGCCGAGTGGGAGTGGGCGAAGTGGCTGCCGCACGTGCAGCACCCGTCGATCGTCGACGGCATCGGCCAGCTGCGCATGATGGCCAGCTCGCTCGCCGAGGTCGAGGCGATGCTGGACGAGCAGCTGCGCGAGCGCCAGCGGTTCACCCGCAACGCCCCGCCGCCCAGCGACCAGCCGCACATCGTCATCGTCATCGACGACGGCGACGTGACCAGGGAGGAGCAGATCCTCCTCGAGGAGGGCCTGGTCGGCGTCACCCTGCTCGACCTGTCCGAGTCCCTGGGCAACCTGACCGCCCGGCGCGGCCTGCGCCTGGTGATCGAGGACGGCAAGCTCGGCGCCCGCAGCGCCAGCGGCGTCGAGTGGTTCGGCGGCCCGGACTCGCTCAGCATCACCGAGGTCGAGGCGCTGGCCCGCAGGCTCTCCCCGTACCGCATCGGGGGCATGGGCGACGCGGGCGGCGACACCGAGGACCCGCTGTCGGCCAACCCGGCCCTGCTGGAGCTGCTCGGCATCCCCGGCGACCCGATGACCTTCGACGTGCAGCAGGCCTGGCGCCCGCGCCCCATGCACGACCGGTACCGCGTGCCGTTCGGCATCGGCGAGTTCGGCCAGGCCGTCGAGCTGGACATCAAGGAGGCGGCCGAGAACGGCATGGGCCCGCACGGCCTGTGCATCGGCGCCACCGGTTCCGGCAAGTCCGAGTTCCTGCGCACCCTCGTGCTCGGCCTGCTGGCCACGCACTCGTCGACCGCGCTCAACATGATCCTGGTCGACTTCAAGGGCGGCGCGACGTTCCTCGGCCTGGACGACGCGCCGCACGTCGCCGCCACGATCACCAACCTGGCGGGCGACCTGACCCTCGTCGACCGCATGAAGGACGCGATCGCCGGTGAGGTGTCCCGCCGCCAGGAGGTCCTGGCGAAGGGCAACTACAAGAACGTCTGGGACTACGAGAAGGCCCGCGAGAACGGCGCCGACCTCGACCCGCTGCCCGCGCTGTTCATCTGCATCGACGAGTTCTCCGAGATGCTGACGGCCAAGCCGGACTTCATCGACATCTTCCTCCAGATCGGCCGCGTCGGCCGGTCGCTGCAGATGCACATGCTCCTGGCGTCGCAGCGCCTGGAGGAGGGCAAGCTGCGCGGCCTCGACACGTACCTGTCGTACCGGATCGGTCTGAAGACCTTCTCCCCGGCGGAGTCGCGCGCCGCGATCGGCGTCCCCGACGCCTACGAGCTGCCGCCCATCCCCGGTTCCGGCTACCTGTCGGTGCAGGGCTCCGGCCTGATCCGGTTCAAGGCGCTGTACGTGTCCGGCCCCTACCGCCCGGCGGGCATCCAGGTGGCGGGCCCGGCGGCCCCGGTGAGCAGCGACAAGCGCCCCCGGTACTTCGTGCCCGACTACATCGAGATCCCCAAGGAGCCCGAGCGGCCCAAGCCGCAGGTGGTCGAGGTCAAGAAGGAGCAGGAGGACAAGAACGAGGAGAGCGAGCTCGAGGTCATCGTCCGCAGGCTCAAGCACCAGGGCCCGGACGCCCACGAGGTGTGGCTGCCGCCGCTGAACGAGCCGCCGACCCTCGACGCGATCCTCCCGCCGCTCCAGCAGACCGACGACCGGGGCCTGTGCGCGCCCGGCTACCCGGCGAACGGCAGGCTCGCCGTGCCGCTGGGCGTGGTCGACAAGCCGTTCGAGCAGCGGCGCGACGACCTGTGGGCGGACTTCTCCGGCGCGGCCGGTCACGGCGCGATCGTCGGCGGCCCGCAGTCCGGCAAGTCGATGATGCTCCGCACCCTGATCACGTCGATGGCGCTGACCCACACGCCCGAGGAGGTGCAGTTCTACTGCCTCGACCTCGGTGGTGGCACGCTCGCCTCGCTGGAGCGGCTGCCGCACGTCGGTGGCTTCGCCTCCCGGCTCGACGTGGACAAGGCGCGCCGCATGGTCGCCGAGCTGACCGGTCTGATCGCCGAGCGCGAGCTGCGGTTCCGGGCGCAGGGCATCGACTCGATGGTCGAGTTCCGCAACCGCAGGCGCCGGGGCGAGATCCGCGACGACGACTTCGGCGACGCGTTCCTCATCGTCGACGGCTGGATGAACTTCCGGCAGGAGTTCGAGGCGCTGGAGCCGATGGTCCAGGCGCTCGCCGCGCAGGGCCTGTCCTACGGCGTGCACCTCGTCGTCGCGGCCAACCGCTGGGCCGAGATCCGGCCCGCGATGAAGGACCTCCTGGGCACCCGCCTGGAGCTGCGGCTCGGCGACCCGAGCGAGTCCGACGTGGACCGCAAGGTCGCCGTCAACGTCCCGCCCGGTCGCCCCGGTCGCGGTCTGTCGCCGCAGAAGCTGCACTTCCTGGTCGCCCTGCCGCGCATCGACACCTTCTCGGACCCCGAGAGCGTGGCGGCGGGCGTGCAGGACATGATCAACAAGGTGAGCGGCTCCTGGCGCGGGCGCCACGCGCCCTCCGTGCGGCTGCTGCCCGACCTGCTGCCGTACCAGGAGCTCATGACGGCGGTCGCCACGACCAACCCGAACCGGGGCCACCTGGTCCCGATCGGCGTCAACGAGGACGAGCTGGCCCCGGTCTACCTGGACTTCGACGCCGACCCGCACTTCATGGCGCTGGCCGACGGCGAGGCGGGCAAGACCAACATGCTGCGCACCATCGTGCGCGGCATCATGAACAGCTACACCTCGAACGAGGCGCTGATCATGCTGGTCGACTACCGCCGCACGATGCTCGGGTACATCGAGACCGACCACCTGCTGTCCTACGCGGTCTCGTCCACCCAGCTGGTCGACATGATCAAGGACGTGCAGGGCTCGATGAAGGGCCGCCTGCCCGGACCGGACGTCACGCAGGACCAGCTGCGCAACCGGTCCTGGTGGAAGGGCCCCGAGCTGTTCGTCATCGTCGACGACTACGACCTGGTGGCCCCGCAGGGCAGCCAGAACCCGCTGGCCCCGCTGGCGGAGTTCATCCCGCAGGCCAAGGACGTCGGCCTGCACGTGGTCGTGGTCCGCCGCATGGGTGGCGCGTCCAGGGCCATGTACGACCCGATCCTGGGCAAGCTCCGGGAGATCTCGGCGCCGATCATGGTGGGTTCCGGTTCGAAGGAGGAGGGCGCCATCGTCGGCAACCTCAAGGCCTCGCCGCAGCCCCCCGGCCGGGGGACGCTGGTGACCCGCAAGCTGGGGCAGCAGCGCGTGCAGTTCGCCTGGATCCAGCCGGAGTAAGGGCGCTCGACCGCCGAGGACCCCGCTTCCCCCACCGGGGGAGCGGGGTCCTCCGCGTTCCGGGCCGCGTTCCGGGCCGCGCTCCGGGAGCGGTCGCGGGCGGCCGGGCCCTCAGCGCGCCCCGACGGCCCGCTTCCCGGACGCGGCGCCCCTGGTGAGCCTGCGCAGCCCCACGTTCAGCGCCAGGCCCGACAGGCGCCCGTACGGCGTGCACGTGCTGTCCAGCAGCAGCGCGCCCTCGTACCGCTCCACGCCCCAGGGCTGGGCCACCACCGTCTCCCCGCCGTCCAGCGGGACCACCAGGAGCAGGTCGCCGAACCGGCGCGAGTCCACCTTCAGCTCGACCCGGCCCGCCGTGAAGTTCATCCGCAGGTGCTCGCTGACCCGCAACCCGGTCAGCTCCAGCACCAGCGAGGGCAGCCCCCACTCCGCGACGGTCGCCACCGTGCGCTCGCTCACGTGGGCGTGCACCGACCCGGCGCGCACCCGCCCGAAGCGGGCGACGGCGCGGTCGGCGTCGTCCCGGATCGCGGTCGTGTCCGGCAGCGGCACGGCCAGCGGCCGGGCGATCAGGCGCGCCGGGCTCAGCTCGCGCGCGACCCTGCGCAGCGAGCTGTCCGCGTCCGAGCCGCGCTCGGGCAGCGAGCGCACCGTGGCCAGCTCGCGCAGCGCGCACGTCCAGTGGCCCGCGTAGCGCAGCGCGTGCTCACCGGTCAGCTGGTGGGGTGCGGATAACGCGGCTTCCGTCGTCATCTCGGGCTCCGTTCCGGGGTGGCGGGGGCGTTCGGGCGGGAAACCCGGCGCGCACCGCCGATATGATCCAGCCGAACACGCGAACACGTGGGTTGACCACCCCCTTCGGTTGTTCCGCCGGTTGTTCCCCTCAAGTCCTTCCGGTACCGGTTACAGGCTGCTGACCAGCGGTCACGTCTCCGTGAGCGCCGATCGGGAATCACCGGACCGGGTGTCCGAGAAGGATGCACTTCCCGGTGAGCGGATGCCAGGGGCCCCTTTCCCCGAACCGCTCCGGAAGGCGCTCCGGAAGTTCACCGGAACGCCCCGACCGGGGGACGGGCGAGTTCCACCGCGCCCCGCCCGTGAGAGTTCTCACCGGTCCGCGCGGGGTGGACCGGAGGTGTCCCGGCGGTTTCGGAGAGGTGTCCGGGCGGCCCTCCGCGACCGGCGCGGCGCGGAGCAGGGCCGCACCGGGCGGCAGCGCGTCGGGCCCATCCTGTATGCATGGTCCCGGCAGGCCCCGGTCGGACGCGGGGAGGTGCGGATGAGCCTGCGCGTCGCCGTCGACTTCGGCACGTCCAGCACCTGCGTGGCCGTCTCGGTGCGCGGCCGGGAACCGCAGGTCGTCGTGGTCGACGGCCAGCCGATCGTCCCGTCCGCCGTGTTCGCCGCCGCCGACGGCACCCTGTTCGTCGGCCAGGAGGCCGAGCGGCAGGCCGCCGTGGACCCCGCGCGCTACGAGCCGCACCCGAAGCGCCGCGTCGACGAGTCCGAGCTGCTCCTGGGCGCCACGGTGCTGCCGGTGGCCGACGCGGTGCGCGCCGTGCTGTCCCGCGCCGTCGACGAGGCGAGGCGCTTCGCGGGCGGCGCCCCGGTCGACCAGCTCGTGCTCACCCACCCCGCCGCGTGGGGCTCGGTGCGCACCGGCGTGCTGCTGCGGGCCGCGCGCGGACTGGGCCGCGAGGTCCGGCTGGTGCCGGAACCGGTCGCCGCCGCGGTGTTCCACTCCGCGTCGCACGCCGTGCCCGAGGGCGCCGCGCTGGCCGTGCTCGACCTGGGCGGCGGCACGGTCGACGCCAGCGTCGTGGTGCGCCGCGCCGGGTCGTTCCAGGTGCTGGCCACCGAGGGCGACCCCGGCTTCGGCGGCGCGGACATCGACCAGGCGCTGCTGGAGCACATCGGCGGCACGCTCGCCGAGGCCGACCGCGCGGCGTGGGCGCAGCTCGTGGAGGGGCGGGAGCTGGCCGACCGGCGCAAGCGGCGGGTGCTGCGGCAGGACGTGCGCGGCGCCAAGGAGACCCTGTCCCGGCACTCCTACACCGACGTGCCGCTGCCGCCGCCGCTGCCCGACGCGCACGTGACCAGGCTCGACCTGGAGCGGCTGGTGGCCGAGCCCCTGGCGCGGGCCGCCGGGCTGGTGGCGTCCACCGCGCGCGCCGCCGGGCTGGAGCCGGGCGCGCTGGCGGCGGTGTTCCTGGTCGGCGGCACGAGCCGGGTGCCGCTGGTGGCGCGGCTGGTGCTGGAGCAGACCGGCGCGGTGCCGACCAGCATCGACCAGCCGGAGACCGTGGTGGCCAGGGGCGCGCTGCTCGCGTCCGCGCCCGGTCCGGCCGACAAGCCCCGCGCGTCCGGGACCGAGGGGGCGACCACCCGGATCACCCCGGCCGACGAGGCCGCCACCCGCAAGCTCGCCGCGGGCGAGATCCCCCGGACCGACGGGCCCACCCGCAAGATCACCCGGCGGATGACGGCGCCGCCGCTGTCCGGCCCGTTCGCCCCGCAGCCCCCGTCCGCGCAGATCCCGGCCGCGCAGCCCCCGGCGCAGCCCTCGCACCAGCAGCCCTCGCCCCAGCAGCTCCCGCACCCGCTGCCGCCGCCCCGGCTGACCCACTTCCCGACCACCCTCCCGCCGCAGCCCCGACCGCCCGCGCGCCGCAGCCGGGTGCCGCTGGTGGTCGGCGGGGTGCTCGCGCTGGTCCTCGTGGTCGGCGCGGCCACCGCCTACGCCCTCGCGGGCGGCTGGTGGTCCGGATCGGGCCCCGGTCCGAGCTCGTCCCCGCCGCCCGCCGCCGACGAGCGCGTCACGGCCCAGTACGACTACCGCTTCTCCCGACCCGAGGGCTGGGAGCAGTCCGGCAGCGACGCGCAGGAGCGCAGGGTGCAGCTCAAGCCCGCGGGCTCGGCGGGCGACGGGGCGGTGCTGGTCGTGCAGGAGCGCAGGCTCAACTACGACGCGACCGCCGAACCCGGCCGCGCGGAGGCCGAGCTGCGCGCCCAGTACGAGGCGGGCGGGGGCAACCTGTCCGATTTCGACGCGCGGGCGTCGTTCGCGGACAAGGATGTGGTGCGCTTCCGCGAAGCGGGCCAGGGCGCCTCGACCGACTGGTACGTGGTGTTCCAGGGGCGCGTGCAGGTCAGCGTCGGCTGCCGGTACGCGGACCAGGACCGCGAGCGGGTGCGGTCCGCCTGCGAGCACGTGGTGCGGACCCTGTCCGTGACGAGCTGACGCTGGAGCAGAGGGCATGACCGGCATCCAGGACGCCTACGCCAGGTTCCGCTCGGACCTGGCCGCCGCCACCACCAGGGCGAGCAGGGCCTCGGGCGAGGGCGGCGCGCGCAACGCGGCCCTGCGCGCGGCCACCCGCGCGCTGGCCGACCGGGCGCGGGCGGGCGCGCCCGACCCGGCGTCGACCGGGACCTCGCCGGACGTCCGCAGGGTGGCGGGCGGCTGGCGCGAGAGCCGGGGGCTGCCCGTCGAGAATTTGCCCTCGGAAATTCCGGGATCCGCCGGGGAATCGCAAGCGCAAACGGGAGCGAATGCAAATCAGGTGCACGAGCAAACGCGACCGGCGTCACGTCCCGTGGCCGCCCGAGGGGCTCACCCGTCAGTGGGACAGGGCGATGACGAGGACTTTTCGCAAGCGCGAATCATGAGCTGAGGCGCGGACCGCGTCACTCAGCGTTTACAAGCGCAACTACTTCCGGGGAATGCGCGACAGCGGGGAACCGGCCGTGGCAGTGTCTGCGTCGCAACACCGTGCCGGCCCGGCACAGGCTTGATCTCATTGACCTAGGGGGTCACACGCAATGGCTGGTTACTCCACCGGAACTCCCGAGCTCATCAACGCGGCTCGGGACATCACCAACACCAACGGCAACGTCCAGGGCATCCTGGGCCAGCTCCGGTCCACGGTGGACTCGCTCGCCCCCGCGTGGGTGGGTAACGCCGCCGACTCGTTCAACAAGCTGATCGAGCGCTTCAACGACGACGCCCGCAAGCTGAACGAGGCGCTGCTCGCCATCGCGAACGAGATGGACAGCACGGCCGCGACCTACATCCAGCAGGAAGAGGAGCAGGCGCAGGAGATGTCCACGATCGCGAACCGCCTCGGCGGCGGTTTCTGATCGTTGGGAATTCATTCCCACGCTCTCTTCGCTCCACCTGCAATTCCTTTTCCGCTGTGTAGCTTCACTTCCTAGGGGAGATCATGAACGACCAGATCAAGGTTGACTTCGGGCAGCTGTCGGGCGCTGCCGGCGACATCTCGGGCCACGCCACCAAGGTGCAGACCGAGCTGGACGAGCTCAAGCAGCGCCTCGCCCCCGTCATCGCGCAGTGGGAGGGCTCGTCGTCCGAGACCTACCAGGAGGCGCAGCGCAAGTGGGACACCGCCGCCGCCGACCTGCAGCAGGTCCTCGCCTCCATCGGCACCGCCGTCGCCGCGGCCACCGAGGCCTACCAGTCCGCTGAGCAGCGGAACACCGGCCGCTGGGGCTGATCCCGCTCGCGGTCCGCTGCGACCGCGATCGCCAGCCGCGCCGCGGGCCCCGCGACCTCACGGTCGCGGGGCCTCGGCACGTGCGGGGGCAGGCGTCCCGGCGCGTTCCCGACGACCGGTTGCACAGCGTGACGGGGGGGTCGTTTTGACCCGCCCGACACCCAACCGGTATCTTCCTACTTTGTTGTGCGGTACCCGGGTGCGCCCACTGCGCTCCTCGTGTTCTGGTCCTTGCCCGTGATTGGGGTCCGGCCTGAGCAGCCGCCGCAATGACCCCAGACGCAAGTGACGACGAGGTAGACCCGTGCGCACGTACAGCCCGAAGCCCGGCGAGGTGACCCGCGCCTGGCACGTGATCGACGCCCAGGACCTGGTGCTCGGTCGGCTCGCCACCCAGGCCGCGACGCTGCTGCGCGGCAAGCACAAGCCGACCTACGCCCCACACGTTGACACCGGTGACTTCGTCATCGTCATCAACGCCGACAAGGTGGCGCTGACCGGCAAGAAGCGGGAGCAGGCCTTCGCCTACCGCCACTCCGGCCACCCCGGTGGTCTGAGCAAGCAGTCGTTCGGCGAGCTGCTCGACACCCGCGCCGACCGCTTGGTCGAGAAGGCGATCAAGGGCATGCTGCCCAAGAACCGCCTCGGCCGCGCGATGGCCTCCAAGCTGAAGGTCTACACCGGCTCGGAGCACCCGCACGCTGCGCAGCAGCCGCAGCCGTTCGAGATCAAGAAGGTCGCCCAGTGACCGAGCAGAACGAGGAAGTCGCCGTGAGCACCCCTGAGACCGAGAACGACGCCGTCGAGGCGGCGGAGGTCGCCGAGTTCGACGCCGTCGAGGCCGAGGCCACCGAGGGCGAGGCCGTCGAGGCCGACGCCGTCGAGGGCGACGTCGAGGCCGTCGACGGTGACGAGGTCGAGGAGGAGTCCGCTCCCGTCGTCCTCCACCAGTTGAACGGCGCGCCGCACCTGGCGCAGACCGTCGGCCGCCGCAAGGAGGCGATCGTCCGCGTTCGCCTGCTGCCCGGCACCGGCAAGTTCACGCTCAACGGCAAGACGATGGACCAGTACTTCCCGAACAAGGTCCACCAGCAGCTCATCCGCGAGCCCCTGGTCACGACCGAGAAGCCCGAGACGTTCGACGTCATCGCGAACCTGCGCGGCGGCGGCACCACCGGCCAGGCCGGTGCGCTGCGCCTCGCGATCGCCCGCGCGCTGATCGCCGTCGACTCCGAGGACCGCCCGGTCCTCAAGAAGGCCGGCTTCCTCACCCGCGACCCCAGGGTCAAGGAGCGGAAGAAGTACGGTCTGAAGAAGGCCCGCAAGGCGCCTCAGTACAGCAAGCGCTGACCCCTTCACCGGGACGGCGAGCACCACACTGCGGGAGCAGCGGTTCACCGAACCGCTGCTCCCGCTGTGCTGTGCGTGGGTCTCGCCACCGCTTCGACCACACGGAGGCCCTCAGATCATGGCTCGGCTGTTCGGCACCGACGGCGTTCGCGGACTCGCGAACGCCGACCTCACCCCGGAACTCGCGCTCTCCGTCGCCGCCTCCGCAGCGCGGGTGCTCGCCGAGCACGACCGGTCCCACCGCCCCGTCGCGGTGGTCGGCCGCGACCCCAGGGCCAGCGGCGAGATGCTGGAGGCCGCCGTCGTGGCGGGCCTGGCCAGCGCGGGCGCGGACGTGCTGCGCGTGGGCGTGCTGCCCACGCCCGCCGTCGCCCACCTGGTCGGCGCGCTCGGCGCCGACGTGGGCGTGATGATCTCCGCCTCGCACAACCCCATGCCGGACAACGGGGTGAAGCTGTTCGCCGCGGGCGGGCACAAGCTGCCCGACGCCGTCGAGGACGAGATCGAGCAGAAGCTGGGCGAGGGCGCGCACCGCCCGACCGGCGCCGAGGTGGGCCGGGTCCGCGACGTGCCGGACGCGCTCAGCCAGTACGTCGAGCACCTGCTGAAGGTCGTGCCGAGCAGGCTGGACGGCCTGAAGGTCGTGGTGGACTGCGCGAACGGCGCGGCGTCCGGCGCGGCCCCCGAGGCGTACCGCAGGGCGGGCGCGGAGGTCGTCGAGATCAACGCGGCCCCGAACGGCCTGAACATCAACGAGGACTGCGGCTCGAACCACACCGGGCAGCTGCGCGCCGCGGTGCTGGAGCACGGCGCCGACCTCGGCATCGCGCACGACGGCGACGCGGACCGCTGCGCCGCCGTGGACGCGAACGGCGACGAGGTCGACGGCGACCAGATCATGGCGGTGCTCGCGCTGGCCATGCAGGAAGCGGGCGAGCTGACCGACGACACGCTGGTCGTGACGGTCATGAGCAACCTGGGCCTGCACCTGGCGATGCGCGAGCACGGCATCGCGCTGCGCACCACGGCGGTCGGCGACCGGTACGTGGTGGAGGAACTGCGCGCGGGCGGCTACGCCCTGGGCGGCGAGCAGTCGGGCCACGTCGTGCTGCCCGCGCACGCCACCACCGGCGACGGCCTGCTCACGGCCCTGCGCCTGATGGCCCGCGTCGCGTCGACGGGCAAGCCCCTGGCGGAGCTGGCGGGCGTGATGCGCAGGCTCCCGCAGGTCCTGCTGAACGTCGTGGTCTCCGACAAGGCGACGGTGGCCGCGGCCCCGTCCGTGGCGGAGGCGGTGGCGGCCGTGACGGAGGAGCTGGGCGACACGGGACGCGTGCTGCTGCGGCCCTCGGGCACGGAGCAGCTGGTGCGCGTGATGGTCGAGGCTCCGACGCACGAACTCGCCGAATCGGCGGCGCAGCGCCTGGCGGGCGTGGTCAGCGCGGTCCGGTGAGACCGGGCGGGCGGAGCTGACTCGGGGCACCCCTTCCGGGGTGCCCCGAGTTTTTTCTCGGGGCACTGGGCGGAAGCCGGGCCCCGGTGCCCAAGGCGCGATCCCGGCCCCCTGGGATCCCCGCGATCCCGGTCCCCTGGGATCCCTTGCGACCGACCTCGGTCTGATCGGGGCACTCGCCGTCCCGGTCCTCGTGGCACTGCTGGTCGTGCTCCCGCTGGCGCTCCTCCTCGGGAACCGCCGCCGCGCTCCCGCGCAGGCTGTCTCGGCGTGCCCGACGCGCGCTGTTCACACCTGCAAGTCGCGGTGGCAAACCCCTGCGAGCGGCACCTCTGGCCTGCGACCATAGGAACCGCTGAACGACGGTCTGCGTCGTAAAGCGCACCAGGTGAAGTGATGCGTGGCTGTGCAGAGCCGCGGAGGGGAGCGGGGGCCGTGGCCGGTTACGGCACTAGTACCGAGGCGATGGGGAAAGCCGCCGACGGCATCTCCGGTGCTGCCAAGGACGCTGCGGGGGACTTGAAGGACCTCGGCAAGACCAAGCTGGACGGCAAGCACTTCGGTGAGGCGCACCAGCAGCACCTCCAGGGCTACCAGGCGGGCATCACCAACCTCGCGCAGATGATCACCGGGCTCGAGGGCGCGTTGACGGGCTTCGCGAGCCAGCTCGACGCGGGCGCGAGCACCTACGGCAACGTCGAGAGCAACAACGCCACCAACCTGGAGCGTCAGTACTGATGGCCACGCCGGAGTGGGAAGAGGTCAAGGAGCTCCTGGACGACGGGAACGTCTCCATGGAGCGCAAGCGAGCGCTCCTGGACGCGTACTCGGGCTCCCGAGGGGGCATGCTCGACAAGGAGCAGCACGACTACGCCGACAAGATCGGCGTCACCCCCTACAACACCGGCGGGGGGCCCCACTTCGGCGGTGGCTACACCGGCACGGCGTTCCTCGACAAGGCCTACGAGCAGGCCAAGGAGGACCGCGACCGGAACAGCGCGGCCACCAGGGAGCAGGTCGAGGACGTCAAGAAGGGGCAGACCGACCTCGACGGCAAGTCGGCCCCCACCTCGTCCTCGGTCGGCGTCGCCACGTCGAACGAGCTCCTGGACGCGGGCGTCCCCGGCCTGCGGTTCTTCGAGAACTTCATCCCGATCTGGAACAACCGGCCCGCGGGCGCTCGCGACGCGCTGCGCGGCACGGGTGACCTGGACCTCGAGGCGGACATCCGCAAGCCCTACGACGAGCAGCTCGGGATCGACTTCCGCAAGCTCCTGTCCGAGGCCGAGGAGTTCGACAAGGCCAAGTCCCGCGTGGACGGGCTCACCGAGGACGTCAAGGGCAAGCTCAACACCCTCTACGCGGAGTGGAGCGGCGCGGCGGCCGACAAGTCCCGCGAGCACTTCGGGAACCAGATCGCCCCCAGGAGCGCGGACCTCTCGGAGGAGCTGGCTGGCTCCGCCGAGGTGGTCAGGACCACCGTCGAGAACGTCTTCGAGCTCTGCAAGCGCAAGGCCGACGAGGTGCTCGCGAACTACCGCGAGGAAGTCGGGCAGGCGTCGCCGTACATGGCGGAGAAGGTGGTCTCCTTCTCGAAGGGGGAGGGCGACTTCTCCCGCGACCGGATTCGCGAGATCGCCTCCTGGGTCGACGCGAAGGTCCCCGGTTCGGACATCGTCTCCAGGCTCAACTCGGACGACTGCTCCCTGGACGAGGCCACGACCAAGTACGCGATCGACCAGTGCCTGGTCTGGGTGAAGAAGTCGTTCGTCCCGGAGTTCGAGGACGTCTACAAGGCGTTCAAGGAGTGCTGTGAGAAGACCAAGGAAGCGGTCGACGAGCAGTGGGAGGCCATGAACTCCTACCTGGCCGAGGCGGAGAACCCCTTCGCGGGAGCCGCGGGCACCGGCCAGGACACCGTGCCCAGCAGCACGGGGATGCCGAGCAGCAACACCGGGATGCCGAGCAGCACCGGTATGCCCAGCAGCACGGGAATGCCCAGCGGCATGGGGATGCCCGGCAGCAGCGGGATGCCCTCCGGGGACGTGCCCGGCGTCACGAACCCCCTGGACGCGGACGGCGACGGCAAGCCCGACGACATCCAGCTGCCCGGTGACACCGACGGCGACGGCAAGGTCGACGACCTGGACGGCGACGGGAAGCCCGACGACCTCGCCCAGGTCCCCGGCGGTTCCGAGGGCGAGGGCCCCGACGGCCTGAAGGGCGACGGTGAGAAGCCCGAGGAAGTCACCTTCACCAGCGGCGACAACAAGATCGCCGTGTCCGAGCCGAGCGAGGACGGCCACGTCCAGCTCACGCTGGACACCCCCGCGGGCGAGCCGAAGACCTACGACATCGACTTCAGCGGCAACCCCGACGCCTACAAGGCGCTCACCGGCCACGACCTCGACCCGGACGCCTCCGGGGCGACCGGGACGGGCGCGGGCGCCGGGCTCGGCGCGGGTGGCGCGCTCGCGGGCGGAGCCCCTGGTGGAGCGGCGGGTGGCGCCGCGGGTGCGGCGACCCCGATCCAGGTCGGCCCCGACGGCAGGGCGGTCATCGAGCAGGACGGCGTGAAGATCATCGCCGAGGTCGACCCGCTGACCGGTGAGCTGAACCTGAGCGTGGCCGACGGCGACGGCGAGGCCAACGAGTACGGCGTCGAGTTCACCGAGGACGAGACCGGCAGGAGGGTCGGCACGGTGACCGACGCCGAGGGCGTCGTCATCGAGACCAGCGCCGACGACGCGGCAGCCGCGGGCGACGGGACCGCGACCTCCGCCCAGGGCGCTCCCGACGCGCTCGGCGCGACCGGTCAGCGGGCGGCGTGGGCCCAGGGCCCCGTCGTGGGCGGGCAGGACCTCGCCGCCGACGTGCGGGGCTTCACCGAGCCCGCCGTCGCCCAGGCGCAGGGCTTCACCGAACCGCCGCTCGCGCAGCCGGTCGGCTTCACCGAGCCCGAGGCGGCCCCCTCGTACGCCGCAGCCGACCGCACGGCCCAGCAGGTGGGCTTCACCGAGCCCGTCTCGGCCGACCCCGCCCCGACCGGCAGCGCCTCCACCGGGGGCACGACCGTCACGTCGGGCGCGATGCTGGCGGGTGACACCGGTGGCCGCTTCGACAGCGCCGATTCCGGGCTGGCGGGCTCCGCGCTGGGCGGCTCGGCCAAGTCCGACAGCGCTGACGGGGTGTGGCGGCGCGACCCCGGTGACGCCGGGGGCAGCTTCGCCGACACCCACACCTCCCAGGCGGGGCAGGCCGGGGCCGCGGTGCTGCCCACCATGGGGGACGCGAGCCAGGGGCAGACCGGCGCCATGGGCGGCGGGATGATGGGTGGCGGGATGATGGGCGGCGGCATGACGGGCGGTGCGGGTGGTGGCCAGCAGAACGGCGACACCGAGCGCTCGTCCGGCCAGTGGCGCACCTCGGGGTCGCTGTTCGACGACGACGCGCTGGGCCGGGTCCAGAGCGTGCTGGGTGAGGAGGGCGGCAGGTGAGTTCCGCGGCTGACAGGCTCGCGGCGGTCAAGAACCGCATGGCGACGGTGCTGCGCGACCACGCCGACACGCGCGTCCTCAGGGAGGAGCGCGTCAAGGAGAGCGCCGCCAAGGCCGCCGACAGCCTGGTGAAGCAGGGGCGCACGGCCGAGAAGGTCATCGGGCGCATCCAGGAGATCGGCCGGGCGAAGCGGGGCGCCGCGGCGGTGAAGAAGCCCGACGTCTACTCGTTCGGTCCGGAGGACGACTCGGGTGTCGTCGACGAGGTCGACCGGGAGGCGCAGGAGTACCTCCGGGACGCGGAGGCGCGCAAGGCCGCCGCCGAGGCGCCCAAGGACGGCTCGTTCATGCTCAAGACGGGGGTTCAGGCCCCGGCCAGGTCCTGGGCGCAGCAGCAGGGGGAGCCGCCGCAACAGCAGCAGTGGGGGAACCAGCCCCAGCCCTGGGGGAACCAGCAGCCCCAGCCCCGCGGTGGGCAGCAGGAGCCGCCCACGCAGCCGTTCGCCCAGCAGCCGCCGTCCTGGCAGCAGCCTGCCCAGCAGCCGCCCGCGCGCGGGCGCAGGGCCGCTCCGCCGCCGCCGGACGACGACGACATGAGCGGTCAGACCTGGCTCTCCTGAGCCGGGGGCGCACGAGCGGCGCCGCGCGTGAGGGCTTCCCCGTTTTCGCGGAGGGGAGCCCTCCGCGCCGCGCCCCTCAGCAGTCCTCCTGGCCCCGGGTCACAGCCCCAGCGCGGCCCGCTGGTACACCAGCGCCGCGCCGCGCACGTCGTCCTCCAGCAGCGCGTCCCAGCGCCGCTCGCCCTTGAGCACCCGCAGCAGGAACGCCGTCACCAGGCCGCGCGCCAGCCGCTGCGCCGAGCGCTCGCCCCTGCCGTCCAGCAGCAGCTCGCTCCAGTGCCTGCCCTCGGTGAACCCCAGGTGCGAGGCCTTCTCCAGCATCCTCACCTGCACCGGCCCGCGCCACGCCTCCGCGATCGCCTGCGCGTGCCCGATCGGCGGCGCGATGCGGTCCTCGCCGCCCGCCAGGTGCAGGCCCGGCACGCCGATCTCGCGCGCCGCGTCCAGCGCCGACGGCTTCGTCTCGGCCGCCGCCAGGGTCACCACCGCGCGCGCCCTCGGGTCCCGCGCCGCCGCCAGCACGGCCGCGCCGCCGCCCATCGAGTGCCCGGCCACCGCCAGCCGCTCCGGGTCCACCGAGATGCCGCCCTCGCCCAGCCGCACGCCCGTGCACACGTCGAGCGCCGTCGTCAGGTTCGCGGACATCAGCCGCGCCGACGCGAGCGGGCCGCGCTGGGTGTTCGGGGCCGCCGCGACGATGCCCCACGACGCCAGGTGCCGCAGCAGGCCCCGGTAGCGGGTGGCGGGCTGGAGCCAGCCGTGGCTGAACGCGACGGCGGGCAGGCCGAGGCCGGACGCCGGCGTGTAGACCAGGCCGGGCAGCCCGACGAGGGCCAGGTCGCCCCGCAGCACCTCGTGCTCCCCTGGCCTGCTGAGCTGGTCGAGCACCTGCTTCGCCGAGTTGCCGCTCACCGCAGCAACGGTAGTCGATCGCGACCCGGTGCCGCACGCCACGATTGGTCTACACCAAAGAGGGGCGTTACCTGCGAAAACGGTGTGAACCGACACGTTCGGGGGACCGCATGAATCTGGCTACCCTGTGCGGTGTGTGCGGAATCGTGGGATACGTGGGCCACCGCTCGGCGCTGGACGTCGTGCTGGACGGCTTGAGGCGCCTGGAGTACCGGGGGTACGACTCGGCGGGCGTCGCCGTCCTGGACGGCGCGGGTGGCCTCGCCGTCGAGCGCAAGGCAGGCAGGCTGGCCAACCTGGAGGCGGTGCTGGACGAGGTCGGCCGCGCCGGGTTCGCGGGCACCGTCGGCATGGGCCACACCCGGTGGGCCACGCACGGCGCGCCCGTCGACCGCAACTCGCACCCGCACCGCGACGCCACCGGCCGCGTCGCCGTCGTGCACAACGGCATCATCGAGAACTTCGCCGCGCTGCGCTCGGAGCTGGAAGACCTCGGCATCGAGATGGCCAGCGACACCGACACCGAGACCACCGCGCACCTGATCGCGCTGGCCTACTCGGACGGCGCGACCAAGGGCGACCTGCCCGGCAGCGTCCGCGCCGTCGTCCGCCGCCTCGAAGGCGCGTTCACGCTCGTCGTGACGCACGCCGACGAGCCCGGCCAGGTCGTCGCCGCCCGCCGCTCCTCCCCGCTCGTGGTCGGCGTCGGCGAGGGCGAGACGTTCCTCGCCTCCGACGTGTCCGCGTTCATCGAGCACACCCGCGAGGCCGTCGAGCTGGGCCAGGACCAGGTCGTGGTGATCACCGCCGACGGCTACGAGGTCACCGACTTCGACGGGGGCCCCGCCGAGGCCAAGCCGTTCACGGTCGACTGGGACCTGTCCGCCGCCGAGAAGGGCGGCCACGAGTACTTCATGCTCAAGGAGATCGAGGAGCAGCCGGACGCGCTGGCCAACACCCTGCGCGGCCACTTCCGCGACGGCCGGATCGTGCTCGACGAGCAGCGCCTGTCCGACCAGGACCTGCGCGACGTCGACAAGGTCTTCGTCGTGGCCTGCGGCTCGGCCTACCACTCCGGCCTGGTCGCCAAGTACGCCATCGAGCACTGGACCCGGCTGCCCGTCGAGGTCGAGCTGGCCAGCGAGTTCCGCTACCGCGACCCGGTGCTCGACCGCGCCACCCTGGTCGTCGCGATCTCCCAGTCCGGCGAGACCGCCGACACCCTGGAGGCCGTGCGGCACGCCCGCGCGCAGAAGGCCCGCGTGCTGGCGGTGTGCAACACCAACGGCGCGCAGATCCCGCGCGAGTCCGACGCGGTGCTCTACACCCACGCGGGCCCGGAGATCGGCGTCGCCTCCACCAAGGCGTTCCTCGCCCAGATCGCGGCGAACTACCTGGTGGGCCTGGCCCTGGCGCAGGCGCGCGGCACCAAGTACCCGGACGAGGTCGCCCGCGAGTTCGCCGAGCTGGAGGCCGCCTCCGCCGCCGTGCAGCGCGTCCTCGGCACGGTCGAGCAGGTCAAGGCACTCGGCCGCGAGCTGGCCGACTCCAAGGCCGTGCTGTTCCTGGGCCGCCACGTCGGCTACCCGGTGGCGCTGGAGGGCGCGCTCAAGCTCAAGGAGCTGGCGTACATGCACGCCGAGGGCTTCGCGGCGGGCGAGCTCAAGCACGGCCCGATCGCGCTGATCGAGGAGGGCCTGCCGGTCGTCGTGGTCATGCCCTCGCCGAAGGGCCGCGCGGTGCTGCACTCCAAGCTGGTGTCCAACATCAGCGAGATCCAGGCGCGCGGCGCGCGGACCGTGGTGATCGCCGAGGAGGGCGACGAGACGGTGCGCCCGTTCGCCGACCACCTCATCGAGGTGCCCGCCGTGCCGACGCTGCTCCAGCCGCTGGTGTCCACCGTGCCGCTGCAGGTGCTGGCGGCGGAGATCGCCAGGTCGCGGGGCTACGACGTGGACAAGCCTCGCAACCTGGCCAAGTCCGTCACGGTCGAGTAGGCGCGCCCGCCCGGAACGCCGCCCGCCGCCCGCCGCCGACCTCCGGCGGCGGGCGGTCGCGGTCGGCGGCCCCGCGCGCGGCGGGCGCCCTGGTGTCCCGCCGGGCGGTCTGGGGCAGTCTGGACCCATGCGGGGTCTGTGGACGGTGGAGCGGGTGCGGGCGGCCGAGGAGCGGGTCATGGCGCGCGTGCCGGACGGCGCGCTCATGCGCAGGGCCGCCTTCGGGGCGGCCCGCGTCGCGCTCGGGATGCTGACCGGGCCGCGCCGCCGCGTCGGCCTGCTGGTCGGCGCGGGCGGCAACGGCGGCGACGCCCTGTGGGCGGGCCACTACCTGCGGCGCAGGGGGGTGGCGGTGAGCGCGGTGCTGCTGCGGCCGGACCGGGCGCACGCCGAGGGGCTGGCCGCGTTCCTCAGGGCCGGTGGGCGGGTCGTGGACCGGCTCGGCGAGGTCGACCTGGTCGTCGACGGCATCGTCGGGCTGTCCGCGCGCGGCCCGCTGCGCCCGGACGCCGCCGAGCACGTCGCCGCGATCGACGCGCCGGTGCTCGCGGTCGACCTGCCCAGCGGGATCGACCCGGACACCGGCGCGATCGCCGGACCCGCCGTCCGGGCCGACGTCACGGTCACCTTCGGCTGCCTCAAGCCCGTGCACGCGCTCGCCGACTGCGGCCGGGTCGAGCTGGTCGACATCGGCCTCGGGCCCGAGCTGGCCGGTCCCGACCTGGCCGAGCTGGAGGACGCCGAGGTCGGCGCGCACTGGCCGGTGCCCGGTCGTTCGGACGACAAGTACACCCAGGGCGTCACCGGGATCGCCGCCGGTTCCGCGACCTACCCCGGCGCTGCCGTGCTGGCCACCGGGGCGGCGCTGCTCGCCACCTCCGGCATGGTCCGGTACGCGGGCGCGGCGGCCGAGGCGGTCCGGGCGTCCTGGCCGGAGTCGATCTGCACCGGCTCGATCACCGACGCGGGCCGCGTCCAGGCCTGGGTGGTCGGGCCGGGCCTGGGCACCGGGCTGAGCGCCGAGGGCGTGCTGCGGGCCGTGCTGGAGGCGGGCGTGCCGGTGGTCGCCGACGCCGACGCGATCACCATGCTGGCCAACAACCCCGACCTGTGGGACGCCCGCGACCCCGGCACCCCGCTGGTGCTGACCCCGCACGACCGCGAGTTCGAGCGGCTGGCCGGGCCGGTGGGGGAGGACCGGGTCGCCGCCGCGAAGCGGGCCGCCGCGCGGTTCGACGCGGTGGTGCTGCTCAAGGGCAACACGACGGTGCTGGCGGGCCCGGACGGGCGGGTGCTCGTGAACCGGGCGGGCGGCGGCTGGGCGGCCACCGCCGGGTCGGGCGACGTGCTGTCCGGGCTGGTCGGCGCGCTGCTGGCGGCCCGGCTCGACCCGCTGCTCGCGGCGGCCTGCGCGGCGCGCGCCCACGCGACGGCGGCGGACCTCGCCTCGCGCGGCGCGCCCATCCCGGCGTCGGCGCTGCTCAGGGCCGTGCCGGACGCGATCCGGGCGCTGCGGAGCGGATGAGCCCCGCGCCACGAGTGGCGGGCCGTCCGCCGATCACCTGCTATGACACCATGAACCGCGCTATGGCTGCTCCCCGCGCTGAGGTCGTCATCGACCTCGACAACCTCCGGCACAACACCGCGTACCTGGCCGCCCGCGCGCCGGGCGCCGAGCTGATGGCCGTGGTCAAGGCCGACGGCTACGGGCACGGCGCGGTCGAGGTGGCGCGGACCGCCCTCGGCGCGGGCGCGACCTGGCTGGGCTCCTGCTCGATCCCCGAGGCGCTGGCGCTGCGCGCCGGGGGGATCACCGCGCCCGTGCTGGCCTGGCTGGACACCCCGGACACCGACTTCGCGCCCGCCATCGCCGAGGGCGTCGACCTCGGCCTGTCCACGCCCCGCGCGCTGGAGTCCGCCGCGGCTGCCGCGCGCCGGGCGGGCAGGCGCGCCCGCGTCCACCTCAAGATCGACACCGGGTTGTCCCGCAACGGCTGCACCGCCGACGAGTGGGAGGGGTTCGTCGAGCTCGCCGCCGCCACCCCCGAGGTCGAGGTGCACGCGATCTGGTCCCACCTGGCGTGCGCCGACGAGCCCGGCCACCCGGCCACCGACGCGCAGGCCGAGCGGTTCGACGACGCCTACCGCGCCGCGCTGCGCGCGGGCCTGGACCCGAAGCGGCACCTGGCCAACTCGGCCGCCCTGCTCACCCGCCCCGACCTGCACTTCGACCTGGTCCGGCCGGGCATCGCGCTGTACGGGCTGAACCCGGTGCCCGACGAGCACGACCTGCGGCCGGTCATGACGTTCCGCTCCAGCGTGGTGCGCACCAAGCGCATCCGGGCGGGCGAGTCCGTCTCGTACGGCCTGACCTGGACCGCGAAGTCCGACACCTCGCTCGCGCTGGTGCCGGTCGGCTACGCGGACGGCGTGCCGCGCGCCCTGTCCAACCGGATGCGCGTGCAGCTCGCGGGCCGCAGGCGCCCGGTGGTCGGGCGGGTCTGCATGGACCAGGTCGTGGTGGACTGCGGGGACGACGAGATCGCGGAGGGGGACGAGGTCGTGCTGTTCGGGACCGGCGTCGACGGCGGGCCGACCGCCCGCGAGTGGGCGGACACCACCGGCACCATCGACTACGAGATCGTGACGGGGATGCACCGGCCGCGCGTGGTGAGGACCTACCGGTGAAGACGCTGTGGAAGGCCGTGAGCGTGGTCGGCGGGGTGCTGGGCGCTGCGGCGACCGGCGTCGCCGTGGGCGTCGCGGCCAACCACCGCAAGGTCACCGGCGAGCGCAGCCAGGACGACCCCCTGGCCGACGAGCCCCTCGGCAGGCTGCGCCCCACCCGCGAGTCCACGGTGGCCGCCGACGACGGCGTGCCCCTGTCGGCCGAGGAGGTCGACCCGGAGGACGGCGGCGAGGCCGAGCTGACCGTGGTGCTCGTGCACGGCTTCGCGCTCGACCGCCGCTGCTGGCACTTCCAGCGCCGCGACCTGGCCCGGCTGGTCGACCCGAGGGTGCGGCTGGTGCTGTACGACCAGCGCAGCCACGGCCGCTCCGACCGCTCGCCCGCCGAGTCCAACACCATCGACCAGCTGGCCCGCGACCTGGACGCGGTGATCCGGTCCATGGCGCCCACCGGGCCGCTGGTGCTCGTCGGGCACTCCATGGGCGGCATGACGATCATGGCGCTGGCCGAGGAGAACCCGACCCTGTTCGCCGAGCGGGTGCGCGGCGTCGCGCTGGTGGGCACGGCGGCGGGCGCGGTCGGCGGCGCGGGGCTGCCCAAGTCGGTGCTGTCCCGGTACAACCCGGTCACGCTGGGCGTCGGCAGGCTCGCCGGGCTCCAGCCGAGCGCCGTGGAGTGGGCCAGGCGGCGGGCCAACATCCTGACCTGGAGCGGGATCCGGGCGCTCGCGTTCGGCGATCGCGGCGTGCCGACCTCGCTCGTCGACCTGATGGACGAGATGATCGCCGGGATCAAGGTGTCGGTGCTCACCGAGTTCCTGGAGACGCTGGGCACCCACGACCGCTACAAGGCGCTGGCCGGCCTGCGGCACTGCGAGGTGCTGGTGGTCAGCGGCGACGCCGACCGGCTCACCCCGTTCTCGCACGCGGAGCGGATGGCCGAGGAGATGCCGCACAGCGAACTGGTCCGGGCCTCCGGCGCGGGCCACATGGTGATGATGGAGCAGGCCGAGCTCGTGACCGCGCACCTGGTCGACCTGGTGCGCCGCAGCGCGGCCGTGGAGGACGAGGACGGGCGACGGTGGTGGCGAGCGTGATGCTGCCGACGGTGGCGGACACCGAGGCGTTCGGCAGGGCGCTGGGCGAGTCGGCGCGGGCGGGCGACCTGCTCCTGCTCGCCGGGCCGCTCGGCGCGGGCAAGACGGCGCTGGTGCGCGGCCTGGCGGCCGGGCTGGGCGTGCGGGGGCGGGTGAGCTCGCCGACGTTCGTGATCGCGCGGGTGCACGACGCCGGTGAGCGCGGCGTGGCGCTGGTGCACGTCGACGCGTACCGGCTGGGCGACGACCTGGCGCAGCTGGACGACCTGGACCTGGACACCGACCTGGTGGACGCGGTGGTGGCCGTCGAGTGGGGCGAGGGCGCGGCGAGGCTGTCCGAGGACCACCTGCTGGTGCGGCTGGAGCGGCGCGACGACGACGTGCGGGTGGCGCGGCTGGAGCCCAGCGGGGCGTGGGTCGGGCGGGAGCTGCCCGGCGTGGAGCCTGCTGGCGCGGAGCTGCCCGGTGCGGGGTCCCGCAGCGCGGAGGCCGCCGACCGCAACGGGTGAGCGGGCATCGGCCCCATTCCCCGTGACGGGGTCATGGGGGCTCCGTCGTGAGGAGGAACCGATGCTTCACAGGGTTGCGGTGCTGTTCGCGGCGCTGGCCGGGGTGGCCCTCGCACCGGTGGCGGTCGCCGGGGCCTCGCCCGCCGACGCCGACGTCGCGTGCGACGCGGACTGGGGGACCGGTGACCGGGACGTCTGGGGCGGCGCGGCCGAGGGCGCGCTGACCGGCGTCCGGTCCGGTCAGCACGAGTGCTTCGACCGGCTGGTGCTGGACCTGGGCGCGGCGGACGCGGCCGGGTTCCACGTCGGGTACCGGGACGAGCTGGGGCACATCGCGAAGGACCAGGTGCTGCCGCTGCGCGGCGACGGCGTGCTCGTGGTCCTGGTCGACGTGCCCGGCCAGGGCTACCAGCCTGCGAACCCGGTCGAGGTGGTCGACGTGACCGGGTACCGGACGTTCCAGCAGGTCAGGTGGGCCGGCTCGGCCGAGGGCCAGGTCAAGCTGGGCGTCGGCACGCCCGCCGGGCTGCCGTTCCGGGTGACCTCGGGCGGCGGCAAGCTCGTGGTGGACGTGGCGCACTCGTAGGGGCCGGCGGGTGCGGGCCGTGGCGGCGGCCCGCACCCCGCCCTCACCCGCGCGTTTTCTCGATCTTGGCGATGGCCACGCGGAGTCCTGCTGTGCGGACGGTCCGGGCGTGAGCCCGCAGTGCTGCTCTGGCGAAGAAGGGCAGGGTCTTCTTCAAGGAGCCGGGTCTGCTTGTGGCCACGGCGTAGACGACGGTCCAGTCCTGGGGCGCGCCGAACTCCGCCGCGGAGTCGAGTTCGCGCATCTTGTCCATCAGCTTGGCCCGGTAGTCCTGGTTGCCCACGATCATCTGCGCCGAGACGGAGCCCTGCTGGAACAGGTGGCTCATCTTGTCCGAACCGTCCATGCGCTTGACGCAGATCAGCTTCTTGTCCGGGGTCAGCTGGTCGCAGATCTCGACCTGCTCACCTGCGCCACCCCGGTAGAAGTCGCGGTCCAATAAGGCGTAGGCGCGCTGCTCGCAGCTGTGGCGGTTGTAGCGGTCTTCGCCGTACCTGCCCTGCGTGATGTGCTCCTTGAGGTACTCGTCGTCCCAAATGGGGAGGTCGAGTTCGGCGGTGATGTCCTCGATGCTGTCGGTGAGGTAGCGGTCGACCTTGGCCGCGTAGTCCTCGTTGATCCGGAACCACGCCCCGGCCGTGGTCGCGTAGTGCTGCTGCCTGCCACCGCTGTCGTGCTGGATCTCGCCCACGACGTAGCGCCGCAACTCCTCCTTCGGGCGCACCGGTTCGCCGCTCATGTCGTACGCGGCGATCTTCACCGAGTGAAGCGGGTCCTTCCAGCCCTCAAGGCGGGTTAGCACCTCGTAGACGCTCTCGGTGCGCAGTTCGGTGACGCTCTCGTGCCGGTGGCGGTGGCAGATCTCGTACTCATCAGCCGTGCGACCGAACTCGTCGGGCAGGGCGAAACCGATCCCGGTGTCACCCGCGCGCATTGCTTCGGTGAGCCTGCCCTCCAGGGATGAGATCGTTTCCTTGCACGACTCCCTGCGGAAGTAGTCGAGGAAGGGGAAGCAGGCCTTGTACCCCTCCGAGCGGTAGAGCTCGAGCGCCTCCTCCAACTTGGCCGGTAGGCCGTTCAGGGTGAACTCCTGGTCCAGGGTGAGCTGCAGCGAGTCGGAACCCCTGGCGCTGCGGGCGAAGCCGGGGATGTTCACGTCGCCGCCGAACTGCCTGATCCACTCCTCGTCCGTGAGCAGGCCGAAGGCGAACATCTCACCGGCCTGGGGGAGCTTGCTGGTGGCGTTGCGCTTGCCCTTTCCCAGCCCTCGGGCGTCGGCGATCGTCAGCCTGTCCGCGCTGACGCAGTTGGCCGCCACGCGCAGGCCGAAGTCGGGCTCGACCGAGTCGTGCCCGACGTGGTGGAAGCCGGTTCCGAAGGTCACCGCGAAGACCCGGCCGTGCGCCTGCACGAGCAGCACCGCACCCGCTGACTTGGTGGTGATCGGGTCGCCGTCCTCCGCCTCCACGATCGTGTTGAGGTTGCGGCACCAGCTGACCTCGCGTTCCGGCTTCGTCCCCGTGAACAGCCTCCACCGCACTTCCGGGGGCTGAGGGGGGATGAGACGTCGTTCGGTCAGGAGGTGGCTGTTGCGCAACGCCTTCTCGTCGAAAGCGACGCTCTCCCGCAGCAGGTACAGCGTTATGCGCATGGCGCACCTCCGGGTCAATTCGTCCTGTTTGGACAGTAGTTTTTGACCCAGCGTCACAACCATTGCACATTTGGGTGGCTTTTCTTCACTTGAAATGATGAAAACGCTCAGGTTGCACGGCTGATCTGTGTGCAAGTGCCCTTTTGGTCACCCGATCGGCTCCGCCCCCGCGATCCCGTCCGCCGCCCCCAGCTCCACCACGTCCTGCGGCCGGAGCCGCAGGTCCTCCGCCACGCCCGCCACGTCGCCGCGCCGCAGCACCAGCCCGGCCAGCTCCGGGGCCAGCACCGAGAAGTACGAGTCCGGGGTCAGCCAGGTGCGGCCCGGCGCGCACAGGGCCAGCGCGCCGCCCGACCCGCCCTCGCCGACCACCAGCGTCGTCACCGGCACCGGCGACTCCGCCACCGCCGCGAACACCCCGGCGATCGCGGGCCCCACCCCGGCCCGCTCCGCCTCCGGACCGCTCGCCGCGCCCGGCGTGTCCACCAGCGTCAGCACCGGCATCCCCAGCCGTCCCGCCATCCGCAGCAGCCGCTCCACCGTCCGGTACCCGGCCGCCCCGGTCGCGGTCCCCAGCTGCGCCGCCACGGCCACCGCCCGGTCGCCGCGCAGCCCCAGGCCGCACACCACCCCGTCGTCCACCCCGCCCGCCCGGTCGCCGCGCACCGGAACCAGCAGGTCGAAGTGGTCCGCCAGGTACGCCCCGGCGCGGGGCCGCGCCGCCGACCTGGCCCGGCGCACCGCCTCCCACCCGGTCCCCGGCAGGTCCAGCCGCCCCAGCGCGCGCGGCACCTCGGCGGGGCCGTCGCGCCGTCCCCCCAGCACCCGCAGGCAGTCCGCCACGACCCGCTCCACGTCGCCCGGCGCCACCACCGCGTCCACCGACCCGGCCGCGAACTGCCCCTCGGCGGTGTACTCCGGCCCGTTGCCCGGCCGCACCCGGCTGCCCGCGAAGCCGACCTGCGCCCCCGCCACCCCCAGCACCACGTCGGCCCCCGCGCCCAGCGCCGCCCAGCCGCCGCCGGTGGTCGGGTCGCGCAGCACCGCCACGTGCCCCAGCCCGGCCGCCCGGTGCTCGGCCCGCGCCCGCGCCACCCGCTGCAGCTGCCGCAGCGCCACCACGCCCTCGTGCACCCGGCTGCCCCCGGTGGCGATCAGCGACACCACCGGCAGCCCCTCGGCCACCGCCGCGCCGAACGCGTCCACCAGCGCCTGCCCGGCCCCCGCGCCCACCGACCCGCCGAGGAAGCGGAAGTCGAACTCCACGACCACCGCGCCGCCCCACCGCACCCAGCCGACCGACTCCGCCGCGCCCGACCTGGCCCGCGCCCGCGCCAACCGCTCGGCGTGACCCGGCCACCCGAGCGGGTCGCTCACCGCCGCAGCTCCCGCTTGAGCACCTTGCCGAGGTCGTTGCGCGGCAACGAGTCCACGAGCACCAGCGCGCGCGGTCGCTTGTGCGGGGCCAGCAGCCCGGCCACGTGGTCGGCCAGCTCCTCCAGCGCGGGCTCCCGGCCCGCGGCCACCACCCACGCCACGACCCGCTCGCCGAGGTCCTCGTCCGGCTCGCCGACCACCGCGACCTCGGCCACGTCCGGGTGCTCCAGCAGCGCGTTCTCGATCTCGCCCGCCCCGATCTTGTACCCGCCGCTCTTGATCAGGTCGGTGGCCCGCCGCCCCACGATCCGCAGGTACCCGTCCGGCTCCAGCACCGCCAGGTCCCCGGTCCGGAACCAGCCGTCCCGGAACGCCTCCCGCGTCGCGTCGGGCCGGTTCAGGTACTCGGTGAACAGCCCCGGCCCGCGCACCTCGACCTCGCCGATCTCACCCGGCTCGCCCACCACCCGCACCGCCGTCCCGTCCAGCGCGGTCCCGACCGCGCCCGGCCGCCGGTCGCCGTCCGCCCGCACGCTCGTGATGATCAGCGTCTCGGTCATCCCGTACCGCTCCACCACCCGCTGCCCGGTCAGCGCGCTGATCCGCTCGTGCACCGCCGCGGGCAGCGCCGCCGACCCGGACACCAGCAGCCGCGCCCTCCCGAACGCCCCCGCGTGCTCCGGGGCCTGCGCGATGCGGTGGTACATCGTCGGCACGCCGAACAGGACCGTCCCGTCCCCGGCCAGCGCCTCGGCGGCGGCCTCCACGGTGAACGACCCCAGGTGGTGCGCGGTCCCGCCCCGCCGCAGCGGCCCCAGCACGCCGAGGCACAGCCCGTGCACGTGGAACAGCGGCAGCCCGTGCACCACCACGTCGTCCCCGGTCCACGCCCAGGCGGCGGCCAGCGCGTCCAGGTTCGCCGCCAGCGCCCGCCTCGGCAGCACGACGCCCTTCGGCGGCCCGGTCGTGCCCGAGGTGTAGATCACCAGCGCGGGCGCCTCGGCGTCCGGCTCGGGCAGCGGGACCTCGGGCCCGGAGGGCGGCTCGCCGTCGACCACCAGCTCGGGCGCGCTGTCGTCCAGCACGTGCCGCAGCTCCCGCTCGCCGATCCTCGGGTTCAGCGGCACCACCGGCACCCCGGCCAGCAGCGCGCCGACCACGGTCACGCAGGTCTCCGGGGTCGGCCTGGCCCACACCGCGACCAGCCGCCTGCCCACGAGCCCGTGCGCGACGGCGCGGGCCCGCGCGGCCAGCTCCCGGTAGGTCAGCTCCCCGTCGGGGAAGCGGAGCGCGGTCTTGTCGGCGACGGCGTCGGCGAGGGCGGCGTCGGTCAGAGCGGGCAGCAGCATGGGCTACACCGTGCCGCCGCCCGCCCCCGGTCACAAGTGCGGTTCGAGCCACGTCACCAACCGCGACTTCGGCCTCGCGCCGATCGACTGCGCCACCAGCTCCCCGTCCCGGTACAGGTTCAGCGTCGGCGCCGACATGATCCGCGCGTCCCGCGCCACCGCGGGGCTCGCGTCCACGTCGACCCGGCTCACCACCAGCCCCGGCAGCTCCCGGTCCAGCTCCTCCAGCACCGGCTCCACCACCCGGCACGGCGGGCACCACCTCGCCCCGAACTCCACCAGGTGCAGCCCCTCGGCGATGCCCGCCCCGAACGTCCCGTCGGTCAGCTCCCGCACGACTTCCCCTTCCGCCTGGCCTCGGCCTCCGCCGAGGCGAGCTGTTCGCGCACCCGCTCCCTGGCCACCTCGAGACCCGCGATGCACTCCTCGATCTCGGCGAGCTTGCGTCGGTACACCGCCACCGACGCCGGGCACGACCCGCCGCTCGCGTTGCCGTCGCGCAGGCACTCCACGAACGGCCGGGTGTCCTCCAGCGCGAACCCGATGCCGGTCAGCGACCTGATCTCGGTGACCAGCCGCAGGTCCGACTCCTCGTACTCGCGCCTGCCGTTCGGACCGCGCCGGTCCGGCAGCAGCCCCAGTGACTCGTAGTAGCGCAGCGCCCGCGTCGTCGTGCCGCAGCGCCTGGCCAGTTCCCCGATGCGCACCACGGCATCATCGGTGTTGACGTGGACGTCAAGTCCAGCCCCGGCGCGCGCACCCGTACAGTGACCCGGTGCTAGTGCTCGCCTTGGACACCGCCACGCCCGCAGTGACCGCAGGGGTCGTGGAGCTCGAAGCCGGTTCGCCGCCGAGGACCCTGGCCCAGCGGGTCACGGTCGACGCCAAGGCGCACGGCGAGCTCCTCACGCCGCACCTGACCGACGCGCTCGCGGACGCGGGCCGCTCGCTCGCCGACGTGGACGCGATCGTGGTCGGCGCGGGCCCCGGCCCGTTCACCGGGCTGCGCGTCGGCCTGGTCACCGCCGCCGCGCTCGGCCACGCCCTCGACCGCCCCGTGCACCCGGTCGCCACCACCGACGCGCTGGCGCACGACGCCCTGGTCTCCGGCGCGGCGGCAGGCGCGCCGCTGCTGGTCGCCACGGACGCCCGCCGCCGCGAGGTCTACTGGGCCGCCTACGACGCGGACGGCCGCCGCACCCAGGGCCCGGACGTCGAGCGCCCCGCCGAGCTGGCGGGGAAGCTGCCCGGACTCGGCCTTGCCGGGGCCGTCGGCGAGGGCGCCGCGCTCTACGCCGAGGTGCTCGGCCTGCCCGTGCGGGCGGGCCACGACCACCCGTCCCCGGCGGGCCTGGTCGCCGCCGCGGCCGACGCGCTGCTCTCCGGTGCCGAACCGGCCCCGCTCACCCCCCTCTACCTGCGCCGACCCGACGCCGTCGAGCCCACCGGCCGCAAGCGGGTGACCCGCCCGTGAACACCGGCACGGTGGTGCTGTCGCCGCTGCGCCACGAGGACGTCCCGCGCTGCGTCGAGATCGAGCACCGGCTGTTCCCCGGCGACGACCCGTGGAGCGAGGGCTCGTTCCTGAGCGAGCTGGACGCGGGCAACCTCTACCTCGGCGCCTACGCGGACGGCGAGCTGGTCGGCTACGCGGGGCTGGGCCTGACCGACTTCGAGAGCAGCGTCCACACGATCGCCGTCGAGACCGCCTGGCAGGGCAGGGGCATCGGCAAGGCCCTGCTCCGCGCGCTCCTGGAGCGGGCCGACCGGGACGGCCTCCCGGTGTTCCTGGAGGTCCGCACCGACAACGAGAGCGCCATCGGCCTCTACCTGGCGCACGGCTTCGAGCGCCTCGGCCTGCGCCGCCGCTACTACCAGCCCTCCGGGGCCGACGCGTACACCATGGGAAGGCCCGCGAACCGTGACTGACCGGCTCATCCTCGGCATCGAGAGCAGCTGCGACGAGACCGGCGCGGGCATCGTCCGCCTCGGCGCCGATGGCGGCGTGGAGCTGCTGGCCGACGAGGTCGCCTCCAGCGTCGAGCAGCACGCCCGGTTCGGCGGCGTCGTCCCCGAGGTCGCGTCCAGGGCGCACCTGGAGGCCATGGTCCCGTCGATGCGGCGGGCGCTGGCCAAGGCCGACGTCGACCTCGCGCAGATCGACGCCATCGCCGTCACCGCGGGGCCCGGCCTCGCGGGCGCGCTGCTGGTCGGCGTCTCCGCCGCCAAGGCGTACGCCGCCGCGCTGAACAAGCCCCTCTACGGCGTCAACCACCTGGCGGGCCACGTCGCCGCCGACACCCTCCAGCACGGGCCGCTGCCCGAGCGCTGCCTGGCGCTGCTGGTGTCCGGCGGGCACTCCCAGCTGCTGCTCGTGGAGGGCCTGGCGTCGAGCATCACCGAGATCGGGTCCACGGTGGACGACGCGGCGGGCGAGGCCTACGACAAGGTCGCCCGGCTGCTCGACCTGCCCTACCCCGGCGGCCCGCCCATCGACAAGCTCGCCAAGCAGGGCGACGGGTGCGCCATCGCCTTCCCCAGGGGGCTGACCGGGCCGCGCGACGCCAAGTACGACTTCTCCTTCTCCGGCCTGAAGACCTCCGTCGCCCGCTGGGTCGAGCGCCGGGAGGCCGCGGGCGAGGAGGTGCCGCTGGCCGACGTCGCCGCGTCGTTCCAGGAGGCGGTGGCCGACGTGCTGACCGCCAAGGCGATCCGGGCGTGCCGGGACCTCGACGTGGACACGCTGGTGATCTCCGGCGGGGTCGCGGCGAACTCGCGGTTGTCCGGGCTCGCCGCCGAGCGGTGCGCGGACGCGGGCATCACCCTGCGGGTGCCCAGCCCCCGGCTGTGCACCGACAACGGCGCGATGATCGCCGCGATCGGCGCGCACCTCGTGGCGGCGGGCGCGAAGCCCTCGGGCCTGTCGCTGTCGACCAACCCCGGCCTGCCGGTCGAGGTGGTCCAGGTCCGCTGACGCCGGGCCCGCCGACGCGGGCCCGGCGGGTTCACCCGGCGGTGTGGTGCGTTCGACCCACACCGCTGGGCGCGATCCCTCCCTAGCATTCGGCGCAACCGGTTGCGCGCCCCCTGACCAGGGGTGATGGCCGCGATCGGCGCGACGTTGCCACGGGGAGAGATGTCCGCTTCACCGCACCTGCAGAAGTACTTCGCCCAGCGGATGCGAAGGTCCACCACGTCCCTGCTGCTGTGGGCGGTGCTCGTCAGCGGCATCGTGCTCCTCGGCGGCTCCGCGCTGGGCACCCTGACCGCCGAGCACACCGAGGTCACCGCGAC
The DNA here is from genome assembly GCF_002354875.1 of Actinosynnema pretiosum. Taxonomy (GTDB): domain Bacteria; phylum Actinomycetota; class Actinomycetes; order Mycobacteriales; family Pseudonocardiaceae; genus Actinosynnema; species Actinosynnema auranticum. The sequence goes on along the minus strand of NZ_CP023445.1, from coordinate 7,529,729 downwards.
CGCCGTCGCCGAGACCACCACCTCCCAGACCTCAGGCGGGCGCCGCAGCCGCACCGTCGAGCAGGTCCCGGCGCTGCGGGTGGAGTTCGAGCACGCGGGGGAGCGGCGCGAGGACGTCGTCGTCGCGGGTGACCGGGTCGTCGGCGACCGGTTCCCGGTGTTCGTGGACGGGGAGACCGGCGAGGTCCGGCTCGCGGCCCCGACCGTGGCCACCGCGACCTGGGTGCTCCTCGCGGTGCTCACCCTGGTCGCCGGGCTGTGGGCCTGGATCAGCTTCGGCGGGGTGCTCCGCACCGCCCGGCTGCGCGCCTTCGACCCCGAGGCGGCGACCGAGCGGTTCGCGCTCGCGGTCAACCGGATCACCCCGGTCAAGCTGGGGAAGTCGGAGTTCCTGCACGTCACCGGCGTGGTCGGGGCCAGTTCCGCCACAGCGCCCGAGCACGGCGCCGGCCAGGTGGTGCGGCTGGCCGCGCTGGTCGACGTGCTGCCGCCCGCCGACCGCATCCCCGCGCAGCTCGACGTCCGGCTGGTCCCCGACAACGGCGTGGTGACGATGGCGCTCGTGCGCGGTCCCGGCGAGGACGGCTGGTGGGCGGCCTCGGTCGTGCCGGAGGAGACCGCCCAGTCCCGGCGGGCCTGAGGCCGGCCCGCCCTTCGGGAACCCGGACCGCCCCACCCGCGTTACCGCTGCGTCCGGCCCGGCGCCTCGGCGCTCCGCGCTCGCCGTCTACCTGGGATTCCGGGCAGGATGGGACCGGCCACCTGATCGGGCGACACGTGCGGGCCGGGGGGTCGTTGAACCGTTGGCACTCGAATGGGTAGAGTGCTAGCCGTACGGCGCCGGCAACCGCCCCGACCCCCGCGACGGCGGGGTGGCAGGAGCCGTAAACGCAACCTGCCAACGCTTTCGACGACCGTGGAGGTCAGCCCGGTGAGCGTGAACATCAAGCCGCTCGAGGACAAGATCGTCGTCCAGGCCAGCGAGGCCGAGACCACGACGGCTTCCGGCCTCGTGATCCCGGACACCGCGAAGGAGAAGCCCCAGGAGGGCAAGGTCCTCGCGGTCGGCCCCGGCCGGATCGACGACAAGGGCAACCGCATCCCCGTGGACGTGGCTGTCGGCGACGTCGTCCTGTACTCGAAGTACGGCGGCACCGAGGTCAAGTACAACGGCGAGGAGTACCTGATCCTCTCCTCCCGCGACGTGCTGGCCGTCATCAACTGACGTCCGTCCGCACCGTCCACGCAAGGCGCCCCGGCGACCCCTTCCGGGGCCACCGGGGCGTTTCGCACTGAGAGAGGCTAGGCAATGCCCAAGCAGATCAGCTTCGACGAGGACGCTCGTCGGGCGCTCGAGCGCGGCGTGAACAAGCTGGCGGACACGGTCAAGGTCACCCTTGGCCCGCGCGGTCGCCACGTCGTGCTGGACAAGAAGTTCGGTGGCCCCACGGTCACCAACGACGGCGTCACCATCGCTCGCGAGATCGAGCTGGACGACCCGTTCGAGAACCTGGGCGCGCAGCTCGCCAAGAGCGTCGCGACCAAGACCAACGACATCGCGGGCGACGGCACCACGACCGCGACCGTGCTGGCGCAGGCGATGGTCCGCGTCGGCATGCGGAACGTGGCGGCGGGCGCCAACCCGACCGCGCTCGGCAAGGGCATCCAGGCCGCCGCCGACGCCGTCGTGGACGCGCTCAAGGCCAAGGCCACCCCGGTCAAGGGCCGCGACAACATCGCCCAGGTCGGCACCGTGTCCTCCCGCGACGAGTCGATCGGCTCGCTGCTCGGCGAGGCCATCGAGAAGGTCGGCGAGGACGGCGTCATCACCGTCGAGGAGTCCTCGACGATGGCGACCGAGCTGCACATCACCGAGGGCGTCCAGTTCGACAAGGGCTACGTGTCGGCGCACTTCGCCACCGACCTCGAGGCCCAGGAGACGGTGTTCGAGGACGCCCGCATCCTGCTGCACCGCGAGAAGATCTCGGCGCTGGCCGACCTGCTCCCGCTGCTGGAGAAGGTCGCCGAGGCGGGCAAGCCGCTCGTCATCATCGCCGAGGACGTCGAGGGCGAGGCGCTGTCCACCCTGGTGGTCAACGCCCTGCGCAAGACGCTGCGCGTGGTCGCGGTCAAGGCGCCGTTCTTCGGCGACCGCCGCAAGGCGTTCCTGGACGACCTCGCGGTCGTCACCGGCGGCCAGGTCATCGCCGCCGAGGTGGGCCTGAAGCTGTCCGAGGCCGGTCTCGACGTGCTGGGCTCCGCCCGCCGCGTCGTGGTCTCCAAGGACAACACCACGATCGTGGACGGCGCGGGCACCAAGGCGGACGTGGCCGGTCGCGCGGAGCAGCTGCGCCGCGAGATCGAGGCCAGCGACTCCGACTGGGACCGCGAGAAGCTGCAGGAGCGGCTGGCCAAGCTGTCCGGCGGCATCGCCGTGATCAAGGTCGGCGCGGCCACCGAGACCGAGCTCAAGGAGCGCAAGCACCGCATCGAGGACGCGGTCGCCGCCACCAAGGCCGCGGTCGAGGAGGGCATCGTCCCCGGCGGCGGTTCGGCGCTGATCCACGCGTCGAAGGTGCTCGACGGCGGGCTCGGCCTGACCGGCGACGAGGCCACCGGTGTCGCCCTGGTCCGCGAGGCCCTGGGCGCCCCGCTGTTCTGGATCGCCGCGAACGGCGGCCAGGAGGGCGCGGTCGCGGTCAACAAGGTCCGCGAGGCCGACTGGGGCTTCGGCCTCAACGCCGCCACGCTGTCCTACGGCGACCTGCTCGAGGCGGGCATCATCGACCCGGTGAAGGTGACCCGCTCCGCGGTCACCAACGCCGCCTCGATCGCCCGCATGGTGCTCACCACGGAGAGCGCCGTCGTGGAGAAGAAGGAAGAGGAGCCCGCCGCGGCCGGTGGCCACGGCCACGGGCACGGCCACGGGCACTGATCTCCGGGGTCACCGGCTCGGTCCCCACGACCGGTCGGGTGGCCCGCCCAGCTCGACGCCGAACCGGCGGGCGCCCCACGGGGAGCCCGCCGGTTCCGCTTCTCCGGGGCGAGGCGTTCGCTGGGCGCGACGTCCGCCGTCCCCGGCTCGCCCCGTCCTGCCCGGCCGGTGCTTCCGCCGGTGGTGGCCCGCTCCGGCGCGTTCCGCCCCCGGACGCGCGAAAGGGGCGGCACCTGGTGGTGTCGCCCCTTTCCCGCACGGGTCATCAGGTGAGGGTGAGCCTGCGCTTCCTCGCTTTGATGATCCCGTCCCTCTCGGATTCCGAGAGGCCGCCCCAGATGCCGTACGGCTCCTGCACGGCAAGGGCGTGCCTGCGGCACATCTCCAGGACGGGGCAGGACAGGCAGACGGCCTTCGCCCGTGCCTCCCGTCTGGCTCGTGCCGGTCCGCGTTCCCCGTCGGGGTGGAAGAAGAACGCGCTGTCCATCCCGCGGCAGGAGCCGCGCATCTGCCAGTCCCACAGATCGGCGTTGGGACCGGGGAGCCTTCGGGTGTCCGCCATCGAGACCGCCTCCTTGGCCACGGACGGGAACTGCTCCATTTGGCGTAACAGTGATCCACCGTAGAACCGCGCCAATGGTTGTTCAAGACCGTCCGGGCTTGTGGGACCGCAATTCAGCCAATGGGTGATCACCGGGTTTGAACTCCGGATTTGCTCGTAACGGCTGGTGAACCGACGATTACGGGGTGAACCCGCTCACCCGCTCGACGTCCCCGCCGACCGGTGGCGCGCGGGAAGAAGCCGTTGCAGGTCAAGGTGATCCCGCGCAGGTGGTGACCCTGTCGGTGGCCGCCGCGGCCCGCAGGCTCGGGGTCGCCCCGGCGACGCTGCGCACCTGGGACCGGCGGTACGGCCTGGGACCCAGTGATCACACGACAGGGCGACACCGGAAGTACGCGCCGCTGGACGTGGCCCGGTTGGAGCTGATGCAGCGGGCGCTGCTGCGCGGGGCCACCTCGGCGGAGGCCGCCAAGTACGCGCTGAGCACCCCGGTGCCCGCCCCGGACGTCCAGCAGGCGCCGCTCGCGATCGGCGAGCTGGACGCGGGCGGGCCGTCGCCCGCCGGGGTGCGCGGCCTGCGGATGCCGGGGGCGGGCAGGCCCGCGCGGGGCCTGGGGCGGGCGGCGCTGGCGATGGACTCGGTGGCCGCGCAGACCATCCTGGCGGACGCGATCGACGCGGACGGGGTGGTCGCGACCTGGGGCGAGGTGGTCCTGCCGGTGCTGACGGCGATCGCCGCGAAGTGGGAGCACTCGGGGGCCGGGGTCGAGGTGTCGCACCTGCTGGAGGAGTGCGTGGCGGCGGCGATGACCAGGGCGACCCCGCTGGTGGCGGACCCGCGCAACCACCGGCCGGTGCTGCTGGCGTGCGTGCCGGACGAGCGCCACAGCCTGCCGCTGCGCCCGCTGGCGGCGGAGCTGGCCAGGCGCGGGCTGGGCGTGATGCAGCTGGGCGCGTCCCTGCCCGCGGCGGCGCTGGCGTCGGCCATCCGCAGGACCGCGCCGTCCGCGGTGGTCCTGTGGGCGCACCTGCCGCGCTACGCCGATCCGGGAGTGGTCGCGGCGCTGCCGAGGACGAGGCAGCAGGTCAGGGTCTTCGCGGGTGGGCCGGGGTGGCAGCGGGGCGTGGTGCCCGCGCCCGCGGAGCGCATCGACGACCTGCCGGTGGCGGTGGCGGCGATCGAGCGCGCGGTCTGCTGACCGGGCGGTGGGCTCGGTCAGGCGGTGGACTCGGTCAGGCGGTGGACCTGCGGGCTGCCCGATCGCACAGTTTCCTGCCCGGTTCCCGCCCGATTGACCGCTCACGTGCGCCCGATGGGGCGTGTGCGGCCCTAGTGTCGTCCGTTTGGCCCGGTTGCGGCCCGCCCGCGTGCGGCGGACGGATCACGCGGTTCGACCAGCGGGGCCCGGAGCCCCGGAAGATGGCTGGGTGACACCCGCCCACCCGGTCCGCCCAGCCCCCATCGCCGCGCCCGTCCGCGCACCCGCCCGTCCGCGGGCCGTGGACCCGGAGCTGCGCGACGCCGCTTTCGGCGCCCGCCCGGACGTCGAGGTGTGGCGCGCCCTGCGCGGTTCCCCGGCGGACGCCTGGCTGGCCGCGGTGGTCCTGGGCGCCCAGGGCCACTACGCCGCCGCGTCCGCCGCCCTCACCTCCCTGGTCCACCGCCCGCGACCCGACCTCTTCACCTCACTGGCCGCCAGCGCCCTCGCCTCCCACCACCGCCAGCTCGGCGACCACCGCACCGCCCGCCGCTTCGACTCCCTGGCCCTGTCCACCGCCCCCGCCCCGGCGCTCTTCGCGCACGACCCCGACGGCATCGACCCCCTCGGCGCCAGGGCGGACGCCCTCCTCGGCCTGGCCGCCGACGCCATCGGCGCGGGCAACCTCACCGAGGCCCGCCGCCTGCACGCCGCCGCACTCCAACTCCCCGACCGCCCGGAGAACCCACCCGCCACTTCGGCCACCGCAGTCCCCGCCGCCACGGCCACCGCCGGCCGGGGCACTGTCGCCAGGGCCGCCGCTGGCCAGGGCCCTGCCGGTCGGGTCCCTGCTGGTTCGACAGCTGCTGAGCCGGTCCCCGCAGGCCGGGTCCCCACCGGCTTGGCGGCTGTTGAGCCGGCCTCCACCGGCCCGGCCCCCGCCTGCTCAACCGCCACCGGTCCGGCCCGCACCGGTGGGGCCGCCGCGGTCCACGCCGCCCCGGCCGCCGCTGTTCCCCCCGCCGCCGCTCGCGCCGCTCGCGCCGCCACGCCCGCCGGGCCCTCGGCCGCCGCTGTTCCCCCCGCCGCCCACGCCGTCCTGCCCGGCGGGCCTTCGGCCACCGCTGCCCCGGCCGCCCCGCCCGTCGAACCCCCGCCCGCCGCCCACTCCTGGCGCACCCTCGTGCGCCACCACTGGATCGCCGCCGAGATCGCCCTGGCCTCCGGCGCCCCCGCCGACGCCGTTCCGCACGGGGAAGCCGCGCTCGCGCTCGCCCGAGCGCGTGGCGGGACGCGACACATCCTCAAGTCCCGCCTGGTCCTGGGCACCGCTCTGGTGGTGTGGGCGACCCCCGAAAGCGTCCACCGGGGCACTGAACTCCTGGTCTGTGACCTAAATCACACTGCCCGGCTTCTCTTGTTCTCGTTGTCCTGGCCGACGGCTCTTGTCCTCGCCACGAACTCCCCAGTCCGCACTACTGCGGAGCGCCACGACGACCTCGATCGGGCCGCCAACGCTCTGAGCTGCGTGTTGCTGCGTTCCACGCCCGCGAGCCGTCGCGCGGCCGAGGCGTCTCCCTGGATGCCGACGGCGCTGCTCCGTTCCGGGGAACCCCCGAACGCAGACCCTGAGACGAAGTTCTTGACGGATTAAGCACCGGATCGTGTCAAGGTTCCCGGCTTAGCGTCCGATAGGGGATATGGAACGTCACTCGGCTGCAGGAAGGAGTCCCCGTGACCACGGTCCTTATTTGCGACGACCGGCGCAGTGTGCGGGAGGGTCTCACCCGCGTGATGTCGGCTGTCCCAGGGGTTAGCCGCATCGACTGCGTAGCGCACGGTGACGAGTTGTTGGCACGCTTCTCCCGTCAGCCGGTGGACGTCGTCCTGGTTGGCACGCAGCGCGCCGTCCCCACCGGGGTGGAAGCGACCCGGCGACTCGTCTCGGCCAATCCGCAGGCAAACGTCATAGTCTTCGGCGCACCCGACGACGCGGGCAGCATCGCCGCCGCGATCGCGGGTGGGGCTCGTGGCTACCTCCGCTGGGACGCCTCGCGCCCCGAGCTGGTGGCCGCGCTCGCCCACACGCTCGCGAGCACCTCGGTGCCCGCACCGCGCCAGCCCTCCGATCCGGGGGTCCAGCTCACCGAGCGGGAGCTCCAGGTGCTGCGCGGCATGAGCCAGGGCAAGAGCAACGGCCAGATCGGCCGCGAGCTCTACCTGTCCGAGGACACGGTGAAGACGCACGCCCGCAGGTTGTTCCGCAAGCTCGGGGTCCGGGACCGCGCTCAGGCCGTCGCGCACGGCTTCCGCCGCGGTCTCGTGTCCTAGGGGCGACGCGGAGGAGCAAGACCGCCAGGCGGGTGGCTCCGCCCTGGCCGCAGGTGCCGACCCGGCGACGGGCGCACCGCGGCCGGAGCAGGGTCACCCGCACCGCTGAACCGGCGCCGCGCACCGCGGCGACCAGACCACGCGCCACCCGGCGCCGCACCCGCAGCCCTCCGGTCACCCGACCGCTCGGCGACGCGGGGCGCACTGCCGCGCGCACCAGCGCGGCCGGTGCGCGGCGGTCACCCGGAAGCGCGATCACCCGGCAGCACGTTCGTCGTGGCGCCCGCTCCACCGGGCGCCACGACGCACCCCGCCTCTCGGCCGCCACCGGACTACCCGGTCGTGCGGCCCGGCACACCTGAGAACGACCGGTGGGACCTGAACCCCGTCGCTCGTTCCGGTGATGCCACCCGTTCCGGGTTCCCTCGGTCCGGGAACCGCGATCCGGTGAACCGGCTCGCGGCCCCGACCAGCGGCCCCGGAGCACCGGCGGGGTGACCGCCAGGCACCGGGGACGTCGACCGCTGAAGCCCGCGCGCAGCCGGGGCGGAGGCGGCAGGCGTCCCGGACCGCCGGGCAACCGCGCCGTCGGGGGATCGCGCCACCGGGCGACAGCGCCACCGGACCACCGGGTGGAGGGCAACCGGGACCGGCACGACCGGAACCGGCCCCGCCCACCCCGGACCACCCGGCTCGGGCGCCTCACCTCGACGACGGGGTGGGGCGGCCGAGACTTGGGCGACCCACTTCAGCGATGGGGTGGGGCGGCTGGGACTCGGACAGCTCACCTCAGCGATGGGGTGGGAACGGCCGGGATCTGGGCGGCCCATCTCGGTGACGGGGTCGGGCGGCTGGGCCTCGGGCGACTCACCCCGGCCATGGGGTGGGGTGGCCGAGCTCTGGGCGACCTGCCCCGGCGATGGGGTGGGGCGGTCGGGCCTCGGACGGCTCACCCCAGCGATGGGGTGGGAACGGCCGGGGTCCGGGCGGCCCGTCTCGGTGACGGGGTGGGGCGACCGGGCCTCCGGTGACCCGCCTCGGCGACGAGGTCCGGGTGTCCGGGAGCTCTGGCGACCGGGTCCGGGGACGTGCCGCCGGGTCCGCGTGGCCTGGTTCGGGTGACCCGCGCTCGGGAGACCGGGCCCGGTCCGCCCGGCGGCTCCACCCGGTCCGCCGGGGAGCCCCACCAGGGGCTTCCGGGCCCCGTCGGGGCGCCCGGCGCGGTTCAGCGGGAGCAGGCCACTGTTCGTACCCCTGTTGTCGACCATTCGGACGTCGGAGCGGTACGGTAGGGCCTCACCGGTACGGGCGACGCGTGCGTCCGTGCTGTTCGTTGTCGGTACGCCTACTCGTAACACCAGGGCTGTTGTCTGCGATGACCAACTTGGGGGACGGACTGGACGCCGAAGTGGGCGCAGCCGTCGATGGCGACCGCCACGCGATCGAGCGACTGCTGGCGTCGATCCGGCCCCTCGTGGTGCGGTACTGCCGCGCCCGTGTCGGCAGGCAGGAGAGGTCGTTCGCCTCGGCGGACGACGTGGCCCAGGAGGTGTGTCTCGCCGTGCTGACGGCGTTGCCCAGCTATCGGGACCAGGGACGGCCTTTCCTCGCTTTCGTCTACGGGATCGCCGCCCACAAGGTGGCCGACGCGCACCGGTCGGCCGCCAGGAACCGGTCCGAACCGGTCCCCGAGGTCCCCGACGCCCCGGAGACGGAGGCGGGCCCCGAGCAGCGGGCCATGCAGGGCGAGCTGTCGGGGCGGATGGCGCAACTGCTGAAGATCCTGCCGGAGAAGCAGCGGGAGATCCTGCTGCTTCGCGTGGTGGTCGGCCTGTCGGCCGAGGAGACCGCGACCGCGGTCGGTTCCACGCCGGGCGCGGTACGGGTGGCGCAGCACCGCGCCCTCGCACGCCTCCGCAAAGCACTCGCTGCGGAGGAGGTGGTCTGAGTGGCCGACCAGCACGAGAAGGGCAACGGAGAAGTCGTGCGCGGACAGGACGAGAGAACCCCGCTCACCCCTGACGATCCGGTGGTCGAACCGGGCGACGACCTGGCAGGCATCCGAGCCGACGACGCGCTCCTCGACGCGCTCGGCGGGCGGGACGGCGATCGGCCGGACTCGCTCGTCGACGACGAGTTGAACGCGCTGCTCATGGCCTGGCGGGACGAGGTCGACAGCAGTCCGGTGGGTGAGCTCGTGGACACCGACACAGCCGTGGCGACGATCGCCGCCGCGCGACCCTCCCCGCCGAGCAGGCACCGCTTCCTGATCCCGCTGGCCAGCGCCGCGGCGATCGTGGCGATCGCCTTCACCGGGGTCAGCCTGGTCGCCCGCGACGCGCTCCCCGGCGACTCCCTCTGGGGCCTGACCAGGGTCCTGTACTCCGATCACGCGAAGTCCGTCGAGGCCGCCGTGACCGTGAAGTCCGACCTGGACACCGCCCGCGCCGCGCTGCGCCTGGGCAACCTGGTCGACGCCCGCGCCGCGCTCGCCAACGCGGGCGCGCACCTGCCGTCCATCCTGGCGTCCGACGGCAAGGAGGAGCTGGTCCAGACCCACTCCTCGCTCATGGACCGCCTCACCAGCACGGGCCCCGCGCCGTCGTCCTCGTCGGCCGTCGTGCCGCCGAACCCCGGCACGACCGCGCAGGCGCCGACGTCCACCCCGGACCCGCTGCCGACCACGCAGCCCGTGACGTCCAGCACACCCAGCCCGCCGCCGTCGTCCAGCACGACGACCGAGCCGCCCAGCCCGTCCGGCGAGACGCAGCCCGCCCCGCCGCCCGCGAGCGACCCGAACGGCGGCAACGCGACCTCCAGCGAGCGCAACGGGGAGCAGTCGCCCGCCAAGGAGCAGGCGACCCCGTAGCCCTCCCCGGACCGCCCCGCGGCCGGAACCACCGGAGCCCGCCTCCCCCTCGGGGAAGCGGGCTCCGGGCGTTCTCGGGGACGTCCGCGCGGCACGTGGCGCGCGCGGGTCGGCAGGCCCGCCGCGCCGGCCGGGCCGGGGTCAGCGGGCGCTCTCCGACGCGGTCGCCCCGTCGGCGTACCCGCGGCAGTACTCCCAGCTCACGTAGTCCGCCGGGTCCGGGTCGTAGGCGGGCTCGTGCGGGCGCATCCGGCCGTCCGCCAGCAGCTGCTCCAGGCTCGACCGCAGCAGCGCCCAGTCGTGGTAGTGCGGCTCGTCGCACTCGCCGCAGTCGACCACGATGCCGCGCACCCCCTTGGGTTCGAGCAGCGCCTGGTAGACCGCGAGGTCGCTCAGGTCGCCCACCAGCTCGGCGCGCTCGGCGTCGTCCATCGGCGGGTGGTCGTGCTCCTCGGCCGGGTCGCCCAGGGACCGCGCCGGGTCCTCCGGGTCTCCCGCGAACGGGTCTGGTGGCAAAGCGTCGTGCGGCACGACCACGCACGGTACCGGGCCGACCGCCCCACCGGTCCGGATACCATGGGTCGAACCCGTCGCCGCCTGCGGAAAACCCACTCCTCGGGCGGCGGGACTCAGCGCACGACGGAAGGCAAGCCAGCAGCCATGACCAGCGAGCTGAACGCTGACGGTGTCCCGAGCAAGTTCGCCATGCTGGGACTGACCTTCGACGACGTACTGCTGCTGCCCGCCCAGTCGGAGATCGTGCCGAGCGGGGTCGACACCAGCACCCGTCTGTCGAGGAACATCGTCCTTCGCGTGCCACTGGCCTCCGCGGCCATGGACACCGTCACCGAGGGCCGCATGGCCATCGCGATGGCCCGGCAGGGCGGCATCGGCGTGCTGCACCGCAACCTCTCCGTCGAGGAGCAGGCCCGGCAGGTCGAGACCGTGAAGCGCTCCGAGGCGGGCATGGTCAGCGACCCGGTGACCTGCTCCCCCGGCGACACGATCAAGCACGTCGACGACCTGTGCGCCCGCTACCGCATCTCCGGCGTCCCGGTCACGGACGAGGCGGGCAAGCTCGTCGGCATCATCACCAACCGGGACATCCGGTTCGAGGTCGACTACAGCCGCAAGGTCGCCGAGGTCATGACCAAGGGCCCGCTGATCACCGCCCAGGTGGGCGTGTCGGCCGAGGCCGCGCTGGGCCTGCTGCGCCGCCACAAGATCGAGAAGCTGCCGATCGTCGACGGCGACAACAAGCTGCGCGGGCTCATCACGGTCAAGGACTTCGTCAAGACCGAGCAGTACCCGAACGCCTCCAAGGACCCCGACGGCAGGCTGCTGTGCGCCGCCGCCGTGGGCGTCGGCGAGGACAGCTTCACCCGCGCGATGGCCCTGGCCGACGCGGGCGTCGATGCGATCATGGTCGACACCGCGCACGGCCACCAGCGCAACGTGCTGGAGATGGTCGCGCGGATCAAGAAGGAGGTCGGCGAGGCGGTCGACATCGTCGGCGGCAACGTCGCCACCCGCGCGGGCGCGCAGGCGCTGGTCGACGCGGGCGCGGACGGCGTGAAGGTCGGCGTCGGCCCCGGCTCCATCTGCACCACCCGCGTCGTCGCGGGCGTGGGCGTGCCGCAGATCACCGCCATCTACGAGGCGTCGCTGGCGTGCCGCCCGGCGGGCGTCCCGGTCATCGGCGACGGCGGCATCCAGTACTCCGGCGACATCGCCAAGGCCATCGCGGCGGGCGCCAGCGCGGTCATGCTCGGCAGCCTGCTCGCGGGCACCGCCGAGTCGCCCGGCGAGCTCGTGCTGGTCAACGGCAAGCAGTTCAAGACCTACCGGGGCATGGGCTCGCTGGCCGCGCTGCGCGGTCGCGGCGAGGGCAAGTCCTACTCGAAGGACCGGTACTTCCAGGACGACGTGCTGTCCGAGGACAAGCTCGTCCCCGAGGGCATCGAGGGCCGGACCCCCTTCCGGGGCCCGCTGTCGCAGGTGGTGCACCAGCTCGCGGGCGGTCTGCGGGCGGCGATGGGCTACACCGGCTCCCAGTCGATCCCGCAGCTGCAGGACGCGCAGCTGGTGCGGATCACGGCGGCCGGGCTCAAGGAGAGCCACCCGCACGACATCACCATGACCGTCGAAGCCCCGAACTACACCACCCGCTGACCAGGCGGATCTCGCGGAGAAGAGGACAACAGTGCGCGATCTGGTCGAGATCGGCATGGGCAGGACCGCCCGGCGGGCCTACGAGCTGGACGACATCGAGATCATCCCGTCCCGGCGGACCAGGTCCTCCAAGGACGTCTCGACGGCGTGGCAGATCGACGCCTACCGGTTCGAGATCCCCCTGATCACCCACCCCACCGACGCCATCGTGTCGCCCGGCACGGCTGTCGCGGTCGGGGAGCTGGGCGGTCTGGGCGTGCTCAACGCCGAGGGCCTGTGGGCCCGGCACGCCGACGTGGACGAGGCGCTGTTCCGCCTGGTCCAGTCGGTGGAGGACACCGACGACCCGGCCGCGCCGGTGAAGGTGCTCCAGGAGCTGCACGCCGCCCCGGTGCGGATGGACCTGGTCGCCCAGGCGATCAAGCAGGTGCGCGACTCCGGCGTCACGGTCGCGGTCCGGGTCAGCCCGCAGCACGCGGCCGAGTTCACCCCGGACCTGCTGGCCGCGGGCGTGGAGATCCTGGTCGTGCAGGGCACGATCATCTCCGCCGAGCACGTGTCGCGCGATGGTGAGCCGCTGAACCTGAAGTCGTTCATCGCGGACCTGGACATCCCGGTCATCGCGGGCGGCGTCGGCGACTACCGGACCGCGATGCACCTCATGCGCACCGGCGCGGCGGGCGTCATCGTCGGGTACGGGTACACGCCGGGCGTCACCACCAGCGACTCGGTGCTGGGCATCGGCGTGCCGATGGCGACCGCCATCGCCGACGCCGCCGCGGCTCGGCGGGACTACCTGGACGAGACCGGTGGCCGGTACGTGCACGTCATCGCCGACGGCGGGGTGCTGACCAGCGGCGACGTGGCCAAGTCGATCGCCTGCGGCGCGGACGCGGTCATGCTGGGCGAGCCCCTCGCGGGCGCCGCCGAGGCTCCGGGGCAGGGGCTGTACTGGACGGCGGCCTCCGCGCACCCGTCGGTGCCGCGCAGCCACGTGTCGACCGGGGTCGACCAGGTGGTGGACCTGCGGAGCCTGCTGTTCGGGCCGTCGGTCGACCCGCGCGGCGTGACGAACCTGTTCGGGGCGCTGCGCCGGGCGATGGCGAAGACCGGGTACTCGGACCTCAAGGAGTTCCAGAAGGTCGGGCTGACCATCCGGGGGTAGTTCCCGGCTGGTTCCGCCTGCTTGTTGCGCCGAGCCCCGCTCGGGTCCCGTGAGGGGCTCGGCGGGGCTCTTCGCGTTCGGTGGGAGGCGCTGACCCGTGCGGGTGAGGCTCGGGTCGCCCCCTAACCGGAAGTGGATCACCCCGAGATCCGTAGGCTTGTGCCCCGTGATCGATGACCTCTTCTCCGGAACGGCCGATGACCAGCGGGAATCCGAGCCCGCGCGCAGACCGCCGTTCGCCCGCAGGCGTCACGTCCTGGTCGTCCTCGCCGCGGTCCTGGTGCTCGTCGTGCTGCTGGTCGTCGTCGGGTCCTTCCTGGTGGGGGACCTGAGCGGGTACAGCGCCACCACCCTGCGCTTCTGGACCGACTAGACCGCTCGCGGGAGCGGGCGGGAGCGGGCGGGAGCGGGCAAGAGAGGGCGGGAGCGGGCAAGAGCGAGAGCGGTGGGTGAGAGCGGCGGCCCCGTGGCCCGAAGTCGCGGGGTCCGCTGAACCGGTTGAGCACTGGGCGTTACCCGGAGTCGCACGTACTGTCGGCCCATGGCGGAACCCGGTGGGGGCGTCGACCACGACGTCGTGGTGGTGGGGTCGGGGTTCGGCGGCAGCGTCGCGGCGCTGCGGCTGACCGAGAAGGGGTACCGGGTCGCGGTCGTCGAGGCCGGGCGGAGGTTCGCCGACGACGAGTTCGCCGAGACCTCGTGGGATTTGAGGCGGTACCTGTGGGCGCCCGCGCTGGGGTGTTATGGAATCCAGCGGGTGCACGTCCTGCGGGACGTGGTGGTGCTGGCGGGAGCCGGGGTCGGCGGTGGGTCGCTGGTGTACGCGAACACGCTGTACCGGCCGCCCAGCGCGTTCTTCCTGGACCGGCAGTGGGCGCACATCACCGACTGGGAGTCGGAGCTCGCCCCGCACTACGACCAGGCCGGCCGGGTGCTGGGGGTGGTGACCAACCCCGACCGCACGCCGAGCGACGTGGTGCTGGAGCGGGTCGCCGAGCGGATGGGGGTCGGGGGCAGCTACCGGCCGACGCCGGTGGGGGTGCACTTCGGGCAGCCGGGGGAGGTCGTCGACGACCCGTACTTCGGCGGGGTGGGACCTTCGCGGGCCGGGTGCACGCGGTGCGGGGCCTGCATGACCGGGTGCCGGGTGGGGGCCAAGAACACGCTGGTCAAGAACTACTTGCACCTGGCGGAGTCGGCGGGTGCGCGGGTGCTGCCGATGAGCACGGCGACCGAGGTCCGGCCGCGGGGGGACGGGACCTGGGCGGTGCGGATCAGGCGCACGGGCGGGCCGCAGTCGGCGGAGCGGGTGCTGACCGCGCGGCAGGTGGTGCTCGCGGCGGGGACCTGGGGGACCCAGCGGCTGCTGCACCGGATGCGGGACGAGGGGGTCCTGCCGGGGTTGTCGCCGAGGCTGGGGGAGCTGACCAGGACGAACTCGGAGGCGATCACGGGGGCCGGAAGGTTCCGGGTCGACCCGGAACGGGACTTCAGCACCGGGGTGGCGATCACGTCCTCGATGCACCCGGACGCGGACACGCACGTGGAAGCGGTGCGGTTCGGGCGGGGGAGCAACCTGATGGGGCTGTTGCAGACCCTGGCGACCGACGGGGCGAGTGCGACGCCCCGGTTCGCGCAGTTCCTGGCCGCGGTGGCGCGCGACCCGGTGCGGGCGGCGAGGTTGCTGTCCGTGCGGAGGTGGAGCGAGCGGACGGTGATCCTGCTGGTCATGCAGAGCCTGGACAACTCGTTGACCACGTTCGGGAAGCGCGGGTTCCTCGGGCGGTGGAAGCTCGGGAGCAGGCAGGGGCACGGCGCGCCCAACCCGTCGTACATCGCGGCCGGGGCGCGGGCCAGCGAGCTGGCCGCCGAGGAGATCGGCGGGATCGCGGGCGGGTCGATCGGGGAGCTGGTCGACGTGCCGATGACGGCGCACTTCCTGGGCGGGTGCGCGATCGGGGAGGACTGGGGGAGTGGGGTGGTGGACCCGTATCTGCGGGTGCACGGGTATCCGGGGTTGTCGGTGGTGGACGGGGCCGCGGTGTCGGCGAACCTCGGGGTCAACCCGTCGTTGACGATCGCGGCTCAGGCGGAGCGGGCGTTCTCGCTGTGGCCGAACGCGGGGGAGAGGGATACCCGGCCTGCGCAGGGGGAGCGGTATCGGAGGGTGCGGGCGGTGCGGCCCAAGGCGCCGGTGGTGCCGGAGGGGGCGGTGGGGGCGTTGAGGGCGTTGCGGTGAAGGGCAAGATCAAGAGCTGAAGAGCCACAAGCACGCCTCGCCGGCGGGGCAGACCTCCAAAAAAGAGGGGACAGGGCTCTGCCGGCCGGTGACCGTTGGTCCTGTGGTCCCGTTTACCACTGCGGTGGTCCGGGTCCCTCTTTCCCGTGTGGCCTCCTTTCAGGCAAGCACGCTCGTCAAGACGCCGTTTGACACCCCGGTCTGCCGCAGAGTGCGGCGGCATCTTGACGAGCGTGCTCGGGCTTCGCCAGGCCAAACGGGAAAGAGGGACGCGGGTGGCTCTGCTGCGGGCTCGCTGCGCTCGCCCCGCAGCCCGCGACGCGGTTGGGGAGTTGTCCGCGGTGCGGTTGGTGCGGGCTGGGGGCGGGCGGCTTGGGGTCTGCTGGTTAGAGGGCGATGCCGGTCAGGACTACGGTGCGCTCCTCGGTGAAGTCCTCCATCGCCGAGCGGACGCCCTCGCGGCCGGTGCCTGAGCCCTTCACGCCGCCGTACGGCATCTGGTCCGCGCGGTACGACGGGACGTCGCCGACGATCAGGCCGCCTACCTCCAGTTCTGCCGCCGCCTCGAAGGCCACGGTCACGTCGCGGGTGAAGATGCCCGCTTGGAGGCCGTAGTCGGTGTCGTTGACCTGGGTGAAGGCGTCTTCCACGCTGTCCGCCACGGAGACCGCCAGGACTGGGCCGAAGGCCTCCTCGCGCCACAGCTTGGCGTCGCGCGGGGCGTTCAGGACCACGGTCGGCTCCAGGGACGAGCCGATGCGCTCGCCGCCGGTGAGCAGTTCGGCGCCCGCGTCCACGGCCTCCTGGACCCAGGACTCGACGCGCTTCGCGTTGTCCTCGTCCACCAGGGGGCCCACCTCGACCGCGGGGTCGTGCGGGTCGCCGGTGATCAGGTCGCGGACGGCCTCCACGAGCAGGGGGACGAACTCGTCGGCGGCGTCGCGGTGCACGATCACGCGCTGGACCGCGATGCAGGACTGGCCTGCCTGGTAGTTGCCGAACGTGGCGATCCGCTGGGCGGCGCCTGCCAGGTCCGGCCAGTCCGGCAGGATCACGGCCGCGCTGTTGCTGCCCAGCTCCATCACCACGTGCTTGCGCGGCGCGGCCTCGGTGATGTCCCAGCCGACGCCGGTGGAGCCGGTGAACGAGATCACGGGCAGGCGCTCGTCGGTGATCAGGGTCTTCATGTCGCGGCCCCGGACGGGGAGCACGGAGAACGCGCCCTCGGGGAAGCCCGCGTCGGCCAGGACCTCGCCGAGCAGCAGGGCGGACATGGGGGTGGCCGAGGCGGGCTTGACCACCACGGGGGCGCCGACCGCCAGGGCGGGGGCGACCTTGTGGGCGACCAGGTTCAGCGGGAAGTTGAACGGGGACACCGCCAGCACCGGGCCGCGCGGGGCCCTGCGGACCAGCGCCATGCGGCCCTCGCCGCCCGCGTCGGTGTCCAGGCGCTGCAAGGCGCCGGAGAAGCGGCGGGCCTCCTCGGCGGCGAACCGGAAGACGTTGACCGCGCGGGTCACCTCGACCTCGGCCCACTTGAGCGGCTTGCCGTTCTCGGCGGTGATGGTCTCGGAGATCTCCTCCGCGCGCTCGGCCAGGCCGCGCGAGACCCGCAGCAGCGCCTCGGCCCGCACGTGTGCGGGGGTGCGGCGGAAGTCCTTGGCGACGGAGGCGGCTGCGGCGACGGCGCGCTCGACCTGCTCCGGGCCGGGCACGGCGACCGTGGCCACCTCGGTGCCGTCGAAGGGGTGGAGGACCGCCAGCGTCTCTGCGCCCTGCTCTGGGCGGCCTGCGATCCAGCAGGGGCGCGGCTCCGGGGTGAACGCTTCCATGGCACCACCGTAGGCCCGCGCGGGCCCCCGAGCGCTAACGATCTTGAAAGTGCCGCCGCACGTAGCCCGAGTGGCCCAGGTAGAGGTGGTCGTGGCCCTCGGCGCGCTGCTTCCCGAACTCGGGCAGTTCGCGGATCATCCGGACCATGTCGGACAGGCGCTCCAGCACCAGGTCGGCCAGGCCCGTGGCGGGAATCCCGTACGACTCGAACAGCAGCAGGGCGCGTCGCCACTGCTCGTCCGGCTCGCCCCACTCGGGTGACAGCGGGGCCAGGGTGTAGGCGGTGTAGGCGAGGTCCCAGGCGCGCGGGCCCGGCCTGGCCCAGTCGAAGTCGATCACCCCGACCGGGGCGCCGTCCCGGAACACCACGTTGTACGGCGCGAGGTCGCCGTGGCACACCACCTCGGCCGGTTCCAGGGCGGGGCGTCGCCAGCCTGGCTCGGCGACCAGGCCGGTCGACGCGTCGTGCAGCCGCCGCACCAGGCGCGCCACCGCGACCAGCACGTCGTCCCCGCGCAGGTGCTCGGGGACCGGCGGGTGCGCGACCTCGCCCTCCAGGTAGGACAGCACCTCGCGACCGCGCTCGTCGAACCCCAGGGGCACGGGCGAGATGCCTTGCGGCGCGAGGCGTTCCAGCAGGCGGTGCACGGTCGGCGTCCACGGCCCCGCGGTCCGGCGCACGGTCGCCCCGACCCGCGACACGGCCGTCATCCCGCCTCCGGTGAGCGGCTCCTCCTCCACGTCTGACATCCTTCACCTGCGCGAACCCGAGGGCGAAGCGGTTTTCCCCGGTGGGTTCCCCATCCCGAAGCAGACCGAGCCCGACCAGTCGCAGGAGGTCTTGGCCCAGTGGCCGACAGCAGCAACCGCCCCGTCCTGGTGGTGGACTTCGGCGCGCAGTACGCGCAGTTGATCGCACGCCGGGTCCGCGAGGCCCAGGTGTACTCGGAGGTCGTCCCGCACACCACCCCGGTGGCCGAGCTGCTGGCGAAGGACCCCGCGGCCATCGTGCTGTCCGGCGGCCCGTCCAGCGTGTACGAGCCCGGCGCGCCCCAGGTGGACCCCGCCCTGTTCGACGCGGGCGTCCCGGTGTTCGGCATCTGCTACGGCTTCCAGGCGATGGCGGGGGCCCTCGGCGGCACCGTCGAGCACACCGGGACCCGCGAGTACGGCCGCACCGAGCTGGTCCTGCCCCCGACGAGCGGCGTCCTGCACGACGACCTGCCCGGCGCCCACCCGGTGTGGATGAGCCACGGCGACTGCGTCACCGGCGCCCCCGAGGGCTTCACGGTGACCGCGTCCAGCGACGGCGCCCCCGTGGCGGCCTTCGAGGACCGCGAGCGGCGCTTCGCGGGCGTCCAGTACCACCCGGAGGTCGGGCACTCCCCGCACGGCCAGGAGGTGCTCCGCCGGTTCCTGCACGAGATCGCGGGCATCCGGCCGCAGTGGACCACCGCGTCCATCGTGGAGGAGCAGGTCGAGCGCATCCGCGCCCAGGTCGGCGAGGGCCGCGCGATCTGCGGCCTGTCCGGCGGCGTGGACTCGGCGGTGGCCGCGGCGCTCGTGCAGCGCGCCATCGGCGACCGGCTGACCTGCGTGTTCGTCGACCACGGCCTGCTGCGCGCAGGCGAGCGCACCCAGGTGGAGCGCGACTTCGTGGCCTCCACCGGGGTCAACCTGGTCACCGTCGACGCGCGGCAGCGGTTCCTCGACGCGCTCGCGGGCGTGACCGACCCCGAGGAGAAGCGCAAGATCATCGGCCGGGAGTTCATCCGGGTCTTCGAGCAGGCCGAGCGCGACCTCAAGGCCGAGGGCGACTACGGCTTCCTCGTCCAGGGCACGCTCTACCCGGACGTGGTCGAGTCGGGAGGCGGCGCGGGCGCGGCGAACATCAAGAGCCACCACAACGTCGGCGGCCTCCCGGACGACCTGCAGTTCGAGCTGGTCGAGCCGCTGCGCGCGCTGTTCAAGGACGAGGTGCGCAAGGTCGGGACCGAGCTGGGCCTGCCGGAGACGATCGTGCAGCGCCAGCCGTTCCCCGGCCCCGGCCTGGGCATCCGCATCATCGGCGAGGTCACCGCAGAGCGGCTCGACATCCTGCGCAAGGCCGACGCCATCGCCCGCGAGGAGCTGACGGCGGCCGGTCTGGACCGGACGATCTGGCAGTGCCCGGTCGTGCTGCTGGCCGACGTGCGCAGCGTCGGCGTCCAGGGCGACGGCCGCACCTACGGTCACCCGATCGTGCTGCGGCCGGTGTCCAGCGAGGACGCCATGACCGCCGACTGGACCCGCCTGCCCTACGAGGTGCTGGAGCGGGTGTCCACCCGCATCACCAACGAGGTGGCCGAGGTCAACCGGGTCGTGCTCGACGTGACGAGCAAGCCGCCGGGCACCATCGAGTGGGAGTGAGGCGACTCCCCTCCCCCGGAGCAGCGAAGAGGGGCCGTCCGAACCGGACGGCCCCTCTTCGCTTCCCCGTGCGCCCAGCCGCGTCCCCCGACCCGGCCGAGCCCCTCCGACCCCCCCGGTCTACTGGCGCCTCCGGACCGAGCCGCCCAGCAGCCCCAGGCCGATCACCAGCGCGCCGCCCGCGAGCAGCCAGCGCAGGTCCAGGCCCGACAGCGCCGAGTCGTCCGCCAGCATGTAGGCGGAGGCGATCAGGGCGGTGAGGCCGAAGACCAGGCTCACCACGTCGATCCCCGGCCTGCGCTCGCGCACCTCGTGCTCACCCACGGGTCACCGCCACCTCTCCCAAGCTCGTCCGCAGGTCCAGCTCCACCCTGAGGCCACCGGGCCCGTCCGGGCCGTTCTCGTCCACGGTGACCGTCTGCTGCCTGCCCTGCCGCTCCTGGTCCAGGCACGTCACGACGCCCACGTTGGTGTGGCAGGTCGCCACCACGTCCGCGTTCCTGGGCACCTTCACCCTGATGGTGCCCGCCCCCAGCCGCACGGTCGTGCGCGCCGTCTCGCCCTCGGGCAGGCCCACCAGGTCCAGGGTCACCTCGCCCGCGCCGAACTCGTAGCTCGGCTCCAGCTCGCCCGCCGACACCGGCGCCGCCGTGATCGACCCGGCCGGGCCGTCGAAGTCGCGGAAGTCCTGGAAGCCCGCGGCCGACGCGAGCACGCCCACCGCGCTCAGCGGCACCGCCAGCCACATCAGCCCCTTGCCGCCGCCCCCGGTCACCGCGCCGACGAGCATCCCCAGCCCCAGCACGCCCACCAGCAGGCCCAGCACGTGCGGCGGGGTGAACCACGGGTCGTGCTCGGCCGCCACGATCGACCCGGCCAGCACCACCATCATCGCGCCGAACGTCAGCGGCCCCACCCGCGAACGCCTGCGCCCGCGCGGGACCGCCGCCTCGGGCCGCTCCGCCACGGCGGTCGCCCGCCCCGCCCCCGGCTCCGGCAGGTCCCACGCGAAAGGAGCCGCCCCCAGCGGGTCCCACGCGGGCGGCCTGACCGGTTCCGCCGTTCCCCGCTCGTCCACACCCACCTCCTGGTCACTGCCCGCCGCTCGCGCGGCCCCCAAGTCCCTGCGAACCGGCGCCGTCGGCACCGGGCGGTTCTCCGCGCCCCGTGAGCTGTGCAGCAGGTAGACCGAGCCCAGCGCCAGCGCCAGGCCCGACACCAGCGCGAAGCCGCCGTTGAACAGCAGCCCCGACGTGGGCAGCACCGCCAGCCCCAGCAGCACCGTCACCGGGGTCGGCGTCGAGCTGCGGCCCCGGCCGACCAGCGCCTCCAGCGGCGACACCTCGTCGCCCACCTGCGCCAGCAGCAGCCACCCGGCCAGGTAGACCAGCACTCCCGCGCCGTCGCACAGCGCCAGCGCCACGAGGGCGACCCGGACGATCACCGGGTCCAGCCGGTACCGCTCCGCGATGCCCGCGGCGACCCCGGCGACCTTCCGCCCGCCCTGGGGCCGCCTGGGCCTGCTGGCCCAGAAGTCCTTCAGCGTCTCCTCGACACCCGCCGCGCCCACGTTCCCGCTCACGACGCCAATGGTGCTGCCCGAGCGCCGGTCGGCACATCCGGGAGCGACCCTGATCCCCGTCTCGGGGTTGGACCCTGATGTCCCCGCCTCGCGCGCGTGTGACGATCAGGGGGTGAGCACGCAGGTGGAGACCACCCCGGAGAAGGCGCACGACCCCGTGCGCAGGCGGCGCACCGGCCGGGTCGTCGCGGGGGTCGCGGGCGGCGTGGCCGAGCACCTGGGCGTCGACGTCTTCTGGGTGCGCGCCGTGTTCGCCATGCTGACCGCGCTGAACTTCATCGGGGTCGTCGCGTACGGCCTGCTGTGGCTGCTCGTGCCGCAGCGGCCCACGGGCGAGGAGGAGCAGCCGCCGAGCGGCCGGGAGCGCCAGCAGGCGCTCGGTCTGGTCGCGCTGGGCATCGCCGCCGCCGTGATCACCGGGCTCACGTCCGGACCGCTCAGCGGCTGGATCACCGGGCCGCTCGCGGTCTCCCTGGTCGGCGCGGCCGTGGTGTGGCGCGAGGCCGACGAGGCGCAGCGCAGGCGCTGGGTCGACGGGGCCCGCACCGGCCTGCTCGGCGGCGGGCGCACCGCGATCGTGCGGGTCATGGCGGGCGTGGCGCTGGTCGCCATCGGCGTCGGCGCGGTCCTGGTCAACAGCTACGGCCTCAACCAGCTCCGGTTCGCCCTGCTGGCCGTGGTCGCCACGCTGTGCGGCGTGGGCGTCCTCACCGTCCCGCTGTGGCTCAAGCTGATCAACGACCTGGGCGAGGAGCGCCGGGTCCGCATCCGCACCGAGGAGCGCGCCGAGATCGCCGCCCACCTGCACGACTCGGTGCTCCAGACGCTCGCGCTGATCCAGAAGCAGGCCGAGCAGCCCCGCGAGGTCCGCAGGCTCGCCAGGGGCCAGGAGCGGCAGCTGCGCGAGTGGCTGTACGGCAAGGCGGGGGAGAACGGGCAGCCGGGGACGCTGGCGGCGGCCATCGCGCAGGCCTGCGGCGAGGTGGAGGACGCCTTCGCGCTGAACGTGCAGCAGGTCGTCGTCGGCGACTGCGAGCTGGACCCCAACCTGCTGGCGCTGGTGGCCGCCGCGCGCGAGGCCGTGGTCAACGCGGGCAAGCACGCCGGGGTGGCCGAGGTGAGCGTGTACTGCGAGGTCGAGCCGGAGCAGGTCGCGGTGTTCGTGCGCGACCGGGGCAAGGGGTTCGACCCCGGCGGTGTTCCCGAGGACCGGCATGGCCTCGCGGACTCGATCCGGGGGAGGATGGAGCGGCACGGCGGTGAGACCCGCCTGCGCACGGCGCCGGGTGAGGGTACCGAGGTGCAGCTGCTGATGCCGAGGAGAACGGAGGCCCGCACGTGACGGTACGGGTGTTCCTGGTCGACGACCACGCGCTGTTCAGGGCGGGCGTTCGCGCCGAGCTGGACTCGATCACCGACGACGTCGAGGTGGTCGGGGAGGCGGGCTCGGTCGGCGAGGCCGTCGCGGGCATCGGCAGGCACCGGCCCGACGTGGTCCTGCTCGACGTGCACATGCCCGACGGCGGCGGCGCGGAGGTGCTGCGCCAGGTCCGCAAGGCGCTGCCCGAGGTGGTGTTCCTCGCCCTGTCGGTGTCCGACGCGGCCGAGGACGTGATCGCGGTCATCCGCGCGGGCGCGCGCGGGTACGTGACCAAGACGATCTCCAGCCAGGAGCTGGTGCGCGCCGTCGTGCGGGTGGCCGAGGGAGACGCGGTGTTCTCGCCCCGGCTGGCCGGGTTCGTGCTGGACGCCTTCGCGGACCGACCCGGCGCGGCCCCCATCAGCGATCCCGAGCTGGACCTGCTGACGCCCCGCGAGCGCGACGTGCTCCGCCTGCTCGCGCGGGGGTACGCGTACAAGGAAATCGCTTCAGAGCTGTTCATCTCCGTGAAGACGGTGGAAACCCACGTGTCGAGCGTCTTGCGGAAGACGCAGCTCTCGAACCGGTACGAACTCTCCCGCTGGGCCTCCGACCGGAGGTTGGTCTAGCAGTCGGGCCCCGCGGGCGTCCTGGGGGTTGAGGGGAGCGGTCAGTTGGTCGAGACCAGCTTGGCGAGCTCCCGGTCGAAGTCGATCCACAGGTCCTCCTCGCCGGGCTGGACCACGTCGTAGGTCAGGTCCAGGAACTCGGCGATGTGCTCCGCGATGGCGGACAGGATGGCGAACCCGGTCGGCGCGTTCAGCTCCAGCAGGACGCGCTCGGGGTCGTCGCTCGCCGGGCGGACGAGGATGTCGCCCTCGCCGGACGGGGTGAGCAGGCCGTCGGCCAGCAGGTCGCGGGCGAAGATCCACTCCACCTTGCCCTGACCGGTGTGGAACAGGACGGCCACCGCGTACGGGTCCTCGGGCTCGTAGTGCAGCTCCGCCTCGACCGGCGCGGGGGCGGCCCCTGGAACCAGCAGGTGGAACGTCGTCGTCGTGGTGATGCTCTCGGCGCTCATGGTGTCTAGCCTTCCCGTCTTGGTCCGGTCTCATGTGAGGAGACGTCCGGGAAGGCCGATCGGGACGTGGTTCCGGCCAACACCACGCGATCGGGGGAGACGTGGGCCGCAGGTCCACCCGTTCTGCCCACGACCCGTCTCAACTGGCCGGTAACCATGCGTTACCGCAGGTCACTTGAGCGTAGCCGGCTCCCCGGAGGCCGCCGCCACGACCGCTTCCCGGACCTCCGGGAGGGGCCTCGGGGCCCGTCGCGCGCGGGTCAGGGCGACCCCTGCGAGAACAACGGCCATGCCCGCCACGACCCGCAGGTTCAGCGCCTCCCCGAGGAACACCGCGCCCAGCAGGACCGAGACCACCGGCAGCAGGTAGCCGACCACGGTGGCGTTCGTCGGGCCCTCGTCCTCGATCAGCCGGTAGTTCAGCAGGAACGCCAGGCCCGTGCCCAGCACGCCCAGCACCGCCACCGCCAGCACCGCCTCCCAGGACGGGTGCGGCGCCTCCAACCCGCCCGCGGGCAGCGCGAGGGCGGTCAGACCGCTGCCCACCACCAGCTGCGCCGAGGACAGCTGCATCGAACTCGCCCCGCGCCCGGACACCGTCCGCCCGATGTAGGTGTAGGCCACCGCGTACGAGGCCGCCGCCACCAGGCACGCCAGCGCGCCCCAGCTGGCCAGCCCGCCCCGCTCCCACGGCGCGAAGATCAGCAGCACCCCGGCGAAGCCCAGCGCCAGCCCGGCCAGCCGGGCCCGGCTGCCGCCCCGCTCGGTGCCCAGCGCCAGCCCCAGCAGCAGCGTCCACAGCGGCGTGGTGGCGTTGAGCACCCCGGCCACGCCCGAGTCCACGCTCTGCTCGCCGACCGCGAACAGCACGAACGGCACGGTGTTGTTGAACAGCGCCGCCACCGCCAGGTGCCCCCACAGCGCCCTCCCGCGCGGCAGCCGCTGCCCGCTCGCCAGGAGCACCGCCACCAGGGTGAGCGCGCCGAGCGCGGTCCGCGCCAGCGCGATCTGCACCGGGGACAGCCCGGTGAGGGCGACCTTGATCCACAGGAAGCTGGAGCCCCACACCAGGGCGAGCACGCCCATCCTGACCAGCGAGCCGGGGTTGTTCATGGGCCTAGACTGCGCCAAGGGAAGTCTTAGCACAATTTAATATTCATACACTTCCTTGAAGGAGAGTTGTACAGTCGGGCCATGTTGGACGTCCGCAGGATGCAGGTCCTCCGCGCCGTGGTCACCACCGGCTCCATCACCGCCGCCGCGACCAACCTCGGCTACACGCCCTCGGCGGTCAGCCAGCAGATCACCGCACTGGAGCGGCAGGCCGGGCTCGCCCTGCTGGAGCGGGTCGGCCGGGGCGTGCGCCCCACCCACGCGGGCCGGGTCCTCACCGAGCACGCCGCCCGCATCGCCGACCGGATCACCGAGGCCGAGACCGCCATCGCCGACCTGCGCGAGGGCCGCGCGGGCAGGCTGCGCGTGCGCTACTTCTCCACGGCGGGCGCCGCCCTGCTCCCGCCCGCCGTCGCCGCCTTCCGCGCCGAGCACCCCGACGTGCGCCTGGAACTGCGCCTGGTCGACCCCGGCGACCCGATCACCGAGGTCGCCGAGGGCCGCGCCGACGTGGCGCTGGCCGTCGTCACCCGGCTCGACCACGACCGGTACCCGGACGTCCACCTGGAGCCGCTGTTCGACGAGCCCTACGCGGCCGTGCTGCCCGCCGGGCACCCGCTGGCCCACCGGGAGGTGCTCGACCTCGCCGAGCTGGCGGGGGAGCGCTGGGTCGACTCGGTGCCCGAGCCGGGCGCGTGCAAGGACGCGGTGCTCGCGGCCTGCGCCGCCGCCGGGTTCACCCCGGACTTCGTGGTCGACGCCGCCGACTTCCCCACCGCGCAGGGCTTCGTGGCGGCCGGGCTGGGCGTCAGCGTCATCCCGGACCTGGGGCTCGGCGTGGTCAACCCCGGCGTCGTCGTCCGGCGGCTGCGCCACCCCGAGCCCACCAGGACGGTCTGCACAGCGGTGCGGCCCGGAGCCGTCGGCACGCCCGCCGTGGCGAGCCTGCTCGACGCCCTCCGGGCCGTCGTCGCCGCGAGCTAGCGGCGGGTCAGCTCTCGCTCTGCACGTACAGGTCCGTGCCCTGCCACTTGACCACGATGTTCTTGGTCTTGGTCTCCGTCGAGCCGTCGGCCATGGTGTAGGTGACCTTGGCCGACCAGAAGTACGGCGACTGCTGGGTCACCGAGTCCACGGTCACCGACTTGACGTTGCCCCAGAACGCGTCGTAGGTGCTCCGGCCCTGGCCCTGCGCGGCGCCGCCGGGCGCGAGCATGGCCCAGCCCGCGTCGGTGTCGGCCACGGCGGTGCCGTAGTAGGCCTCGATGAACTGCTTCTGGTCCGCTTCCGTCGGACCGTCGCCGCTGACCTTCGGGCGCTCGGGCACCTGGGCCTTGGGCTTGTCCGAACCCGCGTCACCGGACTTGGAGACGGTCACGGTCGGGGGCGGTGTGTTGGCGTTGTCGCCGCCGTCGTCGCCGGTGAAGAAGCTGGCCAGCAGGATGCCGAGCACCGCCGCGCCCACGATGGCCAACGTGGTGATCATGGTGGAGCGGTTGTTGCCGCCGCTCCCGCCGCCCGACTGCTGCCGCGCGGCCCTGGGCCGGGCGGCCGGGGGTCTGCTCATCGCCGACGGCGGGAGCGAGTGGCCCGACGCGGGGCGCTGGTCGATCCGAGTCGCGTTCGGCTGCGACTGGTGGTGCTGCTGCTGTTGCGGCGGCTGCACGTGCTGCTGGGGCGCGTGCGGCAGGGGCGCGGGACCGCCCTGGCCCTGCCCGCCCTGGCCCTGGTTGTGCACCGGGGCGATCGCGCGGGTCGAGATGCCCGTCGCGGGCACCGTCACCGGCGCGCCCTGCCACGACGGCGGGTGCGACCTCGGCATCTGCATCGGGAACTCGGGCGCGGTCCGCCCGGCGGCCACCGCCGCCAGCGCCTCGCGCGCCTCGGCCATCGTCGGCCGGTCCTCCGGCTCGGCGCGCAGCAGGCGCATCAGCAGCGCGGTCAGCGGACCGGCCTGCTTCGGCGGCGTCACCTTGCCCGACGCGACCTGGTGCAGCAGCGCGATGGTGTTCTCGTTCAGGCCGAACGGGGGCATCCCCTCGATCGCCGCGTACAGCGTCGAGCCCAGCGAGAACACGTCGGACGGCGAACCGGGGTCGTAGCCCTTGGCGACCTCGGGGGCCAGGTAGGCGGGGGTGCCCGCCAGCATCCCGGTCGCGGTCACCGTCACGTCGCCGGTCGCCCGCGAGATGCCGAAGTCGGTGATCTTCACGGTGCCGTCGTTGCCCAGCAGGATGTTGCCCGGCTTGATGTCGCGGTGCGTGATGCCCGCGTCGTGCGCGGCGGCCAGCGCCGAGGCGACCTGGGACCCGATCGCGGCAACCTCGCGAGGGGGCAGCGTGCCCCGCTCGGACAGCACGGTGGAGAGGCTGCTCGACGGCAGGTACTCCATCACCAGCCACGGTTGCCCGTCGTCCTCGGCCACGTCGTAGACCGCGATCGCGTGCGGGTGCTGCAAGCGCGCCGCGATCCGGCCCTCGCGCATCGCCCTGCGCTTCGCCTCGTCCGTGTCCGACTCGGCCAGGCCCGGTTGAAGCAGCAACTGCTTCACCGCGACGGTGCGGTGCAGGCGCCCGTCGTGGGCCTGCCACACCACGCCCATCGCCCCGCTGCCGATCCGCTGCCCGAGTCGGTAGCGGCCGGCGACCAGGCGGCCATCGTCGGTCACGGCTGCTCCCAGTGCTGCTATCGCTTCTTCAGTGACGACCGCATTCCGCCGTCACCATGACGTGAACAGTCCCTCACCCGATTGGGTAGTGCTCACCTTACGGGTTAAGGGTTCCTTTGGTGAGCGCCTGGGGTCCCGATCGACCTACGGGGTGTTGCCCTGCCCCTGCGGAGGCGCTCCGGACGACGGCGCGGGCGGCTGCTGCGAGGTCGTCGTCGGCGGCGGGGCGCTCGTCGTCGTCGGCGGCGCGGACGACTGCTGCGGCGGCTGCGAGGTCGTCGTCGGCTGCTGCGAGGTCGTCGTCTGCTCCTGCGTCGTCGGCTCCGGCTCCTCCTGGGTGACCACCCGCGTCGTCGTCGACGTGGTGGTGGTCGTGGAGGTGGTCGTCGGCGGCGTCTCGGAGGACGAGGACGCGGGCGGCGACTGCGGCACCGAGTCGTCGAAGACGTCCAGCGCCACCAGGAGCGTGCCCACCAGCAGGATGACGCCCAGCACGACCGCGGTGATCGCGAGCGGCCGGTTGCTGCCCGGCTTCGGGTCCGGGTGCAGCCCGGTGGGCTGGACCCCGGTCGTGCGCGAGCCCGCCGGGCGGTTGCCCGTGCCGGTGCGCGGACCGCCGGGGCGCACCACGCGGGTCCGGTCGGGGCCGACCACCGTGGTGGCGTCGGCGACCGGCGCGATCGTGGTGGCCGTCGCGGGCCGCATCCCGCCCAGGTTCGGCGAGCGCCCGCGCGAGACCGCGTTGAGCATGTCCCGGACCTGGCTCATGGTCGGGCGGTCGGCCGGGTCGTAGTTGAGCATGTGCAGCAGCACGTCGGTCAGCGGGTGGTCGACCGTCGGCGGGTTGATCCGCCCGGCCGCCACCGCGTGCAGCACGCCCAGGGTGTTCTCGCTCAGCCCGAACGGCGGCTCGCCCTCGGACGCCGCGAACAGCGTCGAGCCGAGGGAGAACACGTCGGACGCGGGCGTCGGGTCCTGGCCGCGCGCGATCTCCGGGGCCAGGTAGGCGGGCGTGCCCGCGATCAGGCCGGTCTTGGTCACCGTGACGTCGTCGCTGGCCCGCGAGATGCCGAAGTCGGTGATCTTGACCAGGCCGTTCTCGGCCAGCAGCACGTTGCCCGGCTTCACGTCGCGGTGCACGATCCCCGCCGCGTGCGCGGCCGACAGCGCCGCCGCGGCCTGGGTGCCGATGTGGGCCACCTCGACCGGGTCCAGCACGCCGTGCTCGGACATCGTGTCGGCCATGCTGTACGAGGGCAGGTACTCCATGACCAGGCACGGAGCGCCGTCCTCCTCCACCACGTCGTAGACCGCGATGGCGTTGGGGTGGTGCAGCTTCGCCGCGATCCGGCCCTCGCGCATGGCGCGCTGGATGGCCTCGTCCTGCTCGCGCGCGTCCAGGCTCGGCTGGAGCAGCAGCTGCTTGACGGCCACGACCCGGCCGAGGCGCTCGTCGTGCGCGCGCCACACGACGCCCATGGCGCCGCTGCCGATCCGGTCGAGGATGCGGTAGCGATCGGCGATGACCCGTCCGTCCTCGCTCACCGGGTCACCTCGCTGAAGCGCTGCGCGACCGAGGCAACGGCTGCTCTCACGCTCGGGACTCCTCGTCGTGCGGATCGGTGCGCGGGGTTCGGCATGGGCCACCGCACGCCCGCAGAGCCTACCCCGGACGGGGTGCGCGCCTCGGGCCCGTGGCGCTCGCAGGCGAGTCGCGTGCCGATCAGGGGCCCGCGCGGGACGCCCCATTCCCGGAGCACCTTATCGGGTGAAGATCCGGGGCGGGAGGGCCGTCGTGCCGGACCCTGCCGGGCCGTCAGGGGGCCGGGGCGAAGAAGTCGAAGCCGCCGACGGGCTCCAGCACCTTGCCGAGGTCGATGCCGAGGTCGACGCCGCTGGTGGGCGCCGGGGTCGCGCTGCCGGACGCCGGGGGCGGGGCGGTCGCGGACGACGGCGGCGCCGTGGTCCCGCTGGTGGGCGGCGGCGCGGGCGTGGACGTGGACGGCTGGGTGGAGGGCTGCGAGGGCGAGGTGACCGGGGTGGTCGGCGCGCTCGTCTGCTGCTGGGGGTTGGTCGTGGGGTTGGTCGTCGGGGTGGTCGGCTGCTGTTGCTGCTGCTGGTTGCCGCCGCCCGAGCGCTGCTGGGTCTGCTGCTGCTGCTGGCGCTGGGTCTGCTGCTGCTGGCGCGGCTGCTCCTGCGCGGTGCTCTGCCGGGTCGTCTCGGTGGTCGCGGGCGCCTCGGTCCCGCTCTCCTCGACCTGGTCCTGGCTGTCGCGGGACGCGCCGACCAGGTCGGCGGTGAGGCTGCCGGGGCTGCGCGCGGCCTGGCGGTCGTCGAACCGCACCTCGGCCAGCGGGCGCTCGTCCGGGGTCGACATCCACTGCGAGGCGCTGAACGCGACCGCGCCGGTCAGCACGACGCCGCCGCTGGCCATCGCGACCAGCTTGGGCACCGAGATGCCGCGACCGGTGGCGCTGTCGTCGGCGGGACGGCCCTCGCGGCGCAGCAGCTCGGTGATGTGCAGCTCGCGGCCGGACAGGTTGAGCCTGGACTTGGCCTTCTGGGGCAGCCGCGCGGTCTGCTCGGCGCGAGGCGTGACGGGTGCGGAGACGGGTGCGAAGCGCACGGTCTCGGCCTCGCTGCGAGCGATCAGCTCGGCGACCGAGAGGCGGTCGTCCGAGTAGTCACGTCGACGGCGATTGTCCTCGTTCGACACCGCGAGCCACCCTTTCCCGGAGGGGTGCGACACACCCTTGCCGGGAACATGGATACCGAATCGTGACCCTTTATGTAACCCCTTTGGCGGATTTTTCCCTGGCAATCACATCGACAGGTGACGGTGCGTCCACCTGGTTCACCTGCTGGTCACTCAGAGTCAAGGTTGGGGTGGGGCGCTCCGGGGAGGCGCGATCAACTCCGCCGCGCCGGTCCCGCTGCCCCAAGTCCGCTGCCTCAGCTCCGCTGGGCCGAGATCACCTCGGCCCCGACGATCCTCGGCGCGGAGACCCCGGTCAGCCGGAACAGCTGCTCCACGCGCAGCAGCCCGCCGTCCCGCTCCCGCATCGACACCACGGCCAGCACCGTCCCGTCCGGCCGGTTCGCCACCGACTCCACCGCGATCGCGGTGATCAACGACCAGGACTCCACGAAGTCCGCCGGGCTCGCGCCCACCAGGTCCGGCGACAGCAGCGCCGACGCCGAGGCGGGCCTGGCGGGCAGCAGCTCGAAGAACCGCCGCACCACCTCCACCTGGGGCTTCGGCCCGACCACGACCTCCGGCGCCGCGGGCTGCGGCACCGGCAGCGGGCCGTCGACCACCAGGCCCGAGTCCACCACCGCCGTCCCGCCCAGCTCCGCGCTCAGCAGGTCCGGCCGCAGCGCGGACGCCCCGCTCATGGCGGGCAGGACCTCGACGGCGAGGTGCTGGACGACCGCCCCGCGCTGCTCGGCCAGCACCGCCGCCGCCACCACGGACGTGACCAGCACCAGCGCCCCGGTGATCCAGCCGACCACCCGCGCCACCCGGCGCGCCCGGTGCGGCCGGAGCGCGGACCCGTCGCCGGGGGGACCGGGCGGACCCGCGCCGAGGTCCCCGCCGAACAGGTCGCCGGAACTCCGCCCACCGCAGGGCCGTCCCTCGCCGATCAGCTCGACGGAGATGCCCGGCGCCCGGCCCGAGGCGGGGCCCGGCCTGCTCGGCTGCTTCCCGATCAGCTCGGCCACGCTGACCGAGCCCGTGCGGGCGTGCCTGCGACCGGTCGCGGTGGCGGTGGCGCGTTCCACGGGCGGCTCCTGACTACCTGGGTGGCCGCCAGAAGTACCGTGCAAGAGCAGCGGAAAGCCAGAGCGCGACCCGCTAGTTCACCCCTTCGTGGCGTTCAGCGCCGGGCGGACCATCCCGGACGGGGCAGACCGGGCGGGGCCGCGCAGACTCGCGGTGCGCCCGCCACCGGGCCGCCCCGACGCCGCTCAGCGCGCGCGGACCGGGCGCTCACCGCTGATCAGCGGCTCGCCCACCACGGTGAACAGCAGCTCCCGGTGCTCGGTCGACGTCGTGCCGTCCCGGTTCGTCACCAGCAGCGTGCTGGTGCTCAGCCCGCGCACCGCGTCCACGCTGATCCCGGTCACTTGGACGTGCGAGGCCCCGCCGAACCGCTCGGCGACCAGCGCGCCGACCACGCCCCGCACGGTCTCGGACACCAGCTCCAGCGCGGCGTCCGCGCTCTGCGCCACCTGCCGGTAGAACTCCTCGGTGCGCGAGGCGATCGCCAGCACGTCCTCGTGCGCGGCGCTCCCGCCCGCCACGGTCGTCACCGGGGCCCACACCTGCGGCGGGGGAGCCGGGACCGCGCTCGCCCGGCCCGCCTGCGGCGCGGTGACCCGCTGCTCGCCGGTCCACCCGCCCTCGCCGGGGCCCGCGCCCCGACCCGCGTGGGCCTTGCCGACCCCGCCCGCCGCGGGCGCGTCCTGCGGCGCCTGGCCCGCCCGGTCCGGCGCGGCGTCGGCCAGCGCCGCGACCTCCGGCTCGACCGCGGCCTCCGGCGGCGGGGCGGTCGTGGTCAGCACCGGCAGCCTCGGGGCCGTCGGGGGGTAGGAGGGCAGCGCGAACGGCTCGTCCGGCCTCGGCGGCCCGACCAGCTCCACCGCGGCCACGGCCAACCCCACCAGCACGCTCGCCGACGAGATCACCGTGAACCACGCGGCGCGCCGCCACGTCTTGGGCGGTGTCACCGAAGCGGGCACCATCCCGATGTTGAACTTGCTCAGCCCGACCGCGTCGCTGTCGTGCAGCGGGTCGCGCGGCGGGGGCGCGTCGACGGGCAGCTGACCGCCCATCGAGGCCCACTCGGCCGCGTCGTCCGGAAGCCGGTGCCTGCCCTGCCGCTGCTCGTCCGCCCTGGAGTTCATGGTGGATAGCCCCTCCCGCCTGGCACAGGCTAGGCGGGAGGCTGCCGGACGGCGGCGCGCATCATCCCTGCGTGGCGCAGCAGCACCCCTTCAGGTGATGTGTCAGCTGCCGCTGTTCAGCCGCTTCCTGGCGCCCTGCAGCGAGTTCGTCGCGGCCAGGCCCGCGCCACCGGCGATGACCGCGCCGATCACGTCGGCGGCCAGGCTCGAACCGCCGTTGATGATCAGGCCGACCGCCGCGGCGGCCACGGTCACGCCCGCGACGCTCCAGCGCCCGCGCACGTAGTTGGCGATCGGCGCGCCCGAGGCACCCTTGCTCTTGGCGGCGGAGTTCAGCGCGGCGAGGTAGCCGCCGTGCGCGAGGGTGGCGAGCAGTCCGAGGATGGCGATGAGACCGGTGATCAGGCCGATGACGTCCATGCGACCAGTGTGCACGTCGATTTTCCCGGTGGACCATCCGTGATCGCCCTGATATCTCCGGTGCGTGGAGATGTTCTGGCACGACGCCTGCCTGGAGCACGACGCGGGCTCCGGCCTGTGGGAGCTGCCCGGCGAGTGGGACTGGCTCGACGAGCCCGAGCCGCACCCGGAGAGCGCCGCCCGGCTGCGCACCTTCCGGCACGCGCTGCGGCACGGCCCCGTCGCGGGCCACCTGACCTGGTCGACCGGTCGCGCGGCCACCGAGGAGGAGCTCGCGCGCGTCCACGAACCCGGCTACCTGGCCGCGCTCAAGGCCGCCTGCGCCGGGCCGGGACGGGTCGCGCTGGAGGTGAACACGCTGGTCGGGCCGGGTTCCTGGGAGGCCGTGCTGGCGGCGGCGGGCACCGCCCTCGCCGCGCACGACGCGGTCGCCTCCGGTCGCACCCGGCTGGCCTACGCGCTCGTCCGCCCACCCGGCCACCACGCCCAGCCGGGGCTCGCCGACGGCTACTGCCTGGTCAACAACGCCGCGCTGGTCGCCGAGACCGCGCGCCGGGCCGGGCGGCGGGTCGCGGTGCTCGACTGGGACGTGCACCACGGCAACGGCACCCAGGAGGTGTTCGCGGGCACCGAGGACGTGCTGACCGCGTCGGTCCACATGCGGCACGGCCCGTGGGGCGCGAACCACCGGCAGACCGGCGCGCCCGACGAGCCCGCGCTCGGCAACGTCAACGTCGAGCTGTCCCTGGGCGCGGGCGATCGCGCGTACGCGCGCGCGATGGACGAGGTGGTGCTCCCGGCGGTCCGCGAGTTCGGCGCGGACTTCCTGGTGTGCGCCTCCGGCTTCGACGGCTCCGCGTTCGACCCCAACGGCAGGCACAACCTCACCGCCGCCGGCTACCGGGCGATCGGCGCGCGGGTGGCCGCCGAGGGGCTGCCGACCGTGCTCACCCAGGAGGGCGGCTACCTGCGCGGGTACGCCGCGCTGTGCCTGCACGCGCTGGTGGAGGGCCTGCTCGGGCTCGACCTGCTGGAGGACCCGCTGGCCTACGTGCCCGACGACACCCAGCTGGTGGACGCCGACCTCGCCCTGGTCAGGGCCGCGCTGGCGGACCGCTGGGAGTTCGCCCGCTGAACCGGAGCCGGAGGCGGTCAAGCCCCCGGTCGCCACCGGGCCGCTCGCCGCCGGTCCCGCTCGCCGCCGGGCCGCTTCCGGGCCCGCCGACGGTCCCGCCGCACCCGCTCAGGCCGGGTGCGCGGGTCCGGGCGGCCCGCCGGGTGCTCCCGGTGGGCCCGCCCTCCCGACGCCGCTCGTCCGAGGCCTCGACTTCACCCGTCCGGGCGAAGCGCGCGGGGCCGGTTCAGCGCCCCAGCGCGCCCCGGCCCAGCCGCAGCAGGATCATCGCCAGGTCGCGCCCCTCCGGCCCCAGCTCCCGGTAGCGGTTGATGACGTCGATCTCCCGGTTGTGCACGATCTTGGTCCCGCCCGCGGCCATCCGCGCCGCGCCGATCACCTTGGACACCTCGACCCGGCGCTTGACCAGCCGCAGCAGCTCGGCGTCCAGGTGGTCGATCTCCTGCCGCAGCGCGTCGACGTCCTGCACGGCGGCGCCCTGCTCGGCGGTGTCGGTGCTGTTCATCTCAAGACCTCTCGACTCGGGGTTCGCCGCCTCGGCGTCCTGGCCCCGGAACGACGAAGCCCCGGAGTCCTGTGGACTCCGGGGCTTCGTGGTGGATTGAGCGCGCTAGCGGTCCACGGGAGCCGGAGTCCGGGTCCCGTAGTAAAAGGAGAATGCAGCCGCGAGCACAACGCCATCATGCCACAGCGGCGCGGGACACGGGTGTGACGTGGGCAGGCGGTACCGTGGGTCCACGATGAGCGCCTTGTTCGACTTGCCCTCAAGTCCCCCCTCTTCCGGTTCCGCGTCGCTGCTCGACGGGCTCAACCCGGCGCAGCGCAGGGCGGTGGAGCACGCGGGTTCCCCACTCCTCGTCGTCGCGGGCGCGGGGTCCGGGAAGACGCGCGTGCTCACCCGCCGCATCGCCCACCTGCTCGCCGAGCGCGGCGCGCACCCCGGCGAGATCATGGCCATCACCTTCACCAACAAGGCCGCCGCCGAGATGAAGGAGCGCGTCGCCGACCTCGTCGGCCCGCGCGCCCGCTCGATGTGGGTGTCGACCTTCCACTCGATGTGCGTGCGCCTGGTGCGCCGGGAGCACAAGGCCCTCGGCATCTCGTCCAGCTTCTCGATCTACGACTCGGACGACACCCGCCGCCTCATCACCCTGGTCGCCCGCGACCTGGACCTCGACCCCAAGCGCTACCCGGCGCGCACGCTGGCCATCCACATCTCGAACCTGAAGAACGAGCTGGTCGGCCCCGCGCACGCCGCCGAGGTGGCGGGCAACGACCTGGAGCGCCGGGTCGCCGAGGTCTACGGCGCCTACCAGCGCAGGCTGGTCGAGTCGAACTCGATGGACTTCGACGACCTGATCATGCGCACGGTCGAGCTCCTCCAGGGCAACCCGGCCGTGGCCGAGCACTACCACCGCCGGTTCCGGCACGTGCTGGTCGACGAGTACCAGGACACCAACCACGCCCAGTACACGCTGGTGCGCGAGCTGGTCGGCACCGGCTCGGACGGCGTGCCGCCCGCCGAGCTGTGCGTGGTCGGCGACGCCGACCAGTCCATCTACGCCTTCCGGGGCGCCACGATCCGCAACATCGTGGAGTTCGAGCGCGACTACCCGCAGGCCACCACGGTCCTGCTGGAGCAGAACTACCGCTCGACCCAGACCATCCTGACCGCCGCGAACGCGGTCATCTCGCGCAACCCGGACCGGCGCGACAAGCGGCTGTGGAGCGACCTCGGCGACGGCGAGAAGATCGTCGGGTACGTCGCGGACAACGAGCACGACGAGGCCGCGTTCGTGGCCCGCGAGATCGACCGGCTGGTCGACGGCGGCGACGCGAACAACGGCGAGATCGCCGTGTTCTACCGGACCAACAACCAGTCGCGCGTGTTCGAGGAGATCTTCATCCGCCTCGGCCTGCCCTACAAGGTCGTCGGCGGCGTCCGGTTCTACGAGCGGCGCGAGGTCCGCGACGCCCTGGCCTACCTGCGGGTGCTGTCCAACCCGGACGACACCGTCTCGCTGCGCCGGGTGCTGAACGTGCCCAAGCGCGGCATCGGCGACCGGGCCGAGGCGTGCGTGGCCACCTACGCCGAGCGGGAGCGGGTCAGCTTCGCCACCGCGCTGCGCGCCGCCGTCGCGGGGAAGGTGCCGCTGCTCAACCCGCGCTCCCAGCGCGCCATCAGCGGGTTCGTCGAGCTGCTGGACGAGCTGCGGGCCGGGGTCGAGCGCGGCGACGACGTGGCGTCCGTGCTGGAGGAGGTGCTGGACCGCACCGCCTACCGGGCCGAGCTGGAGGCCAGCGACGACCCGCAGGACCACACCCGCGTGGAGAACCTGAACGAGCTGGTGACCGTGGCCCGCGAGTTCGGCGAGCTGAGCGCGGTGGAGCCCGATGGCGAGCCCGCGCCCGAGCCCGACCCCGGCCAGCCGGTCGCCGGGTCGCTGGACGCCTTCCTGGAGCGGGTGTCGCTGGTCGCCGACGCCGACCAGGTGCCGGACGCCGAGAGCGACGGCGTGGTCACCCTGATGACGCTGCACACCGCGAAGGGCCTGGAGTACCCGGTCGTGTTCTGCACGGGCTGGGAGGACGGGATCTTCCCGCACACCCGCGCGCTGGGCGACCCGGCCGAGCTGTCCGAGGAGCGCAGGCTCGCGTACGTGGGCATCACGCGCGCCCAGCAGCGGCTGTACCTGTCGCGGGCGCTGGTGCGCTCGGCGTGGGGCCAGCCCGCCGCCAACCCGGCGTCGCGCTTCCTGGACGAGATCCCGGCCGACCTGCTGGAGTGGAAGCGCGCCGAGCCGCGGCGGTCCGGCCCGGCCGCGCAGACCACGTGGAGCGGCAGCAGGGGCGGCGCGACGAGCACCTTCGGCACCCGGTCCGGGACGGCCAAGGGGATGCAGAGCGGGCCCTCGCTGAAGCTGGAGGTCGGCGACCGGGTCACGCACGACAAGTACGGGCTGGGCAGCGTGGTGTCCGTGGACGGCGTGGGCGGACCGCGCGCGACGGCCACCATCGACTTCGGCTCCTCGGGCAAGGTCCGGCTGATGCTGATCGGCAGCGTGCCGATGACCAAGCTCTGAGCTGCGGTTCTCGCGGGACCCGGTCGCTGCGGCGGCCGGGTCCCCGCTTTTTTCGGGTTTCTTCCGGACGCGCGCGCAACCGCGGTCGGGCACGGGCGTCTTCCCAGGTGTCACGAGCGGGACGACGGGGGCCGTTGGTGACGCCGGTGGGGTCGCGGGGGAGCGGACCGCCGGGCGTGGGGGATGTGCACGGGGGCAGTCGGGGGACGGCCGGGTCGCGAGCGCGACCCGGCCGTCGCGCTCTCCAGGCCGAGCGCGGGGCGCTGAGGCCGGTTCCGGCGCAGGTCAGGGGCCGCGCACCCGTTCCGCACCCGTCCTGCCACCTCGCGCGGCCCGGAATTGTCAGACCCCTCTGCTTAGCTGAGCGCACTGGTTCGGGCGGTGCGCGCGAGGGGAGCGCGCGTCGTCAGGTCACCCGTTCGGCGGAGGAAGCC
Source organism: Actinosynnema pretiosum (assembly GCF_002354875.1). Lineage (GTDB taxonomy): Bacteria > Actinomycetota > Actinomycetes > Mycobacteriales > Pseudonocardiaceae > Actinosynnema > Actinosynnema auranticum. Next base: position 7,492,231 of record NZ_CP023445.1, on the reverse strand, counting down.
CGTTCGCGGCCCGTGAGGGCGGCGCAGCGGGGTGAGAGCGCCGTCCTGGACGCCGAGGGCCGGACGGGGGCTCGGGGGGCTCCTGGACGGTCTGGGGCGGCAGGCGCGTCGTGCGGGCGATCGGTGGGGTCACCGAGGGCAACCGGGTGGCGCCTCCGCGCGTCGATCTTGGTGGAACAGCACGCGAGCGAAGGAGTTCTTCAGTGGAGCAGCGCGCAGCCGGGCAGTCCCACGTCGCCCAGGCCCAGCCGGCCCAGTCCCCGGCGGCCCAGAGCCAGCTCGCTCAGGCCCAGTTCGGCCAGACGCAGCTCGGCCAGACGCAGCTCACTCAGCCCCAGCTCGCCCTGGGCGGTCGCCAGGAGCAGGCGCACGCGGAGCGCGGCCAGGACCGGGACGCGCTCGCCCTGCCGCCGCTCGTGCCGGTGCAGCGGAGTGCCCGCGAGGGCGCGCCGGGAGCGGGGATGCGGGTGCTCAGGGGCGACGGCGCGGTCCTGCACCACAGCGGTCGCCCCGCGGCCTGGCCCGTGCTCGGGTGCTCGGCGCTGGTCGGGATGGTGCCGGAGCGGGTCGAGCGGGCCTCGCGGCCCGCCGGTCGGCCCTCGGTCAGACCACGATTCCGCGCGCGTTGAGCCAGGTCTGCGGGTTCAGCTTGAGCCCGCCGTCCGACTCCCAGACCTCGAAGTGCAGGTGGGTGCCGGTGGAGACGCCGCGGTTGCCCATGCGCGCGATCTGCTCGCCCGCCTTGACCCGCTGGCCCTTGACCACGCTGTAGCTGTCGACGTGGCCGTAGACGGTGACCTCGCCGGTGTCGTGCAGCACGCGCACCCACAGGCCGAAGCCGCTCGCGGTGCCCGCCTCCAGGATCGTGCCGTCGGCGGCGGACAGGATCGGGGTGCCCGTGGGGCCCGCGATGTCGATGCCGTAGTGCACGGTGCCCCAGCGACCGCCGTACCCGGAGGTGAAGGTGCCCTGGGCGGGGGAGACGAACTTGGGGCGCAGGCGCTCGGCCTCGGCGGCCTCGCGCTGCTCGACGATCTGCTGGCTCTTGGCGAGCTTCTGCGCCTCGGAGGCGGCGTCGACCGTCTTCGCGACCGGGATGATCTGCGGCGCGGCCGGGGCCTCGTCGCCGCCGACGCCGAACGCGGCGGCGCCGTCGGCAGCCGAGGCGGCCAGCGGCACGACCTCGTCGGAGGCGGACTGCGAGGGGCCGCCCAGCGCCTGCACGGTCTGCGCGGCGCCCGCGGCGGCGAACGCGCCGACCGCGACGGCGGCGACCACGACGCGGCCACGCAGCGAGGACGGCGGCGGCGGCAGCCGGTGCGTGCTCACCTCACGGGTGGATGCGCGGTCGACGGCTTCGTCGATGACTGCGCTGTCAGTACTGCCGCCGGGGGAGCGGTGTCGAGACAAGACCAGGCCTTCCGTCTTCGGGGAGTCGGGTCGAGGACTCCGGGCGGGGGATCCCGGTGAGCCGGTCGGGGAACCGACTCCTTGTCCTGGTCGTGACCAGACTGTGACAACGGACCGGGGGACAGTAACGGGGCCGGAGCCCCGAGGGCAATCCCCCGTCCCCCTGTCTACCGAATTGCGGCCGAGCGGAGGACAGGAATACAGATCTGTGACGGCCCGTGACTGGAGAGTGAGCAAACCTGGCGCTTGCAGGCACTATGGGGCGACCCTTTATGTCCCCTTTTTGGGTGAAAGGGCCTACCGACACGTGAATCACCCTCATGTCAATGGTCAAAAGTTGGTGACCCGAATCACGTATCCCCGGCGCTGCGGGGTGCAACGGAGCCCGCTCCGGCCGCACTTCGTCCTTCGGAGTGATCTGTGCAACCCTTTGTGACCGCTTGATTGCGGAAAGTGGCGAGGGTTGTGGCGGGGGGCCTGTGACCTCGGGCGATTCCGAATCACGTGGGGGCGTGGCCGACCACTGTGACCGTTCGGCGGGCTTCGGGAAGGCGTTCCTACCCTTCGGTAACCGCCTGTGACCGATCTCGGAACCATCACGCGCGTTATGTGACCGCCCGATCGCGAGGCGTCCCCCACGATTCCCGCCCGGCGCTCCTGGGTATGGGGGCTCGTGGCAAGAAGTCGTGGGTGCGGGAGCCCATGAGCTTGGGAGTCCGTGAGCTTGGGAGTCTGCTGGCGCAGAAGGTCCGTGAGCGCGGGAGCTCTGGGGCGCAGTTGTTGGTGGATCCGGTGCTCTCGGGCGCAACCGCTGTTGAGCCCCGGCGCTCACCAGCGCGAGCCTTGCGCACCGGTCCTCGTGCTCTGGCCCTCATGCGCTGGTCCTCGTGGGCTGCGCTGGTCCTCGTGGGCGCGGCGCGGTGCGCGCAGGCCTGCTCAACGCACGCGTGCGTCGCGCGCAGGCGTGCGCGCGAGGGGATCGGGAGGCGGTGGCGTCCGATGGCGCGCCGGGCGTCCACGGCCGGGGCCTGGTCAAGGCCGGCCGCGACGCGCGCTGAGCCTCGGGCCCGGCGCGCCGCCCGGAGTCGTCCGGTGGCGCCGCTCGACCGGTCCGGCGCCCCCGAAGCGCCCTCGCCGATCAGCTCCGCCCGTCCCAACCCCGTTCCGCCGGTCGACCCCATCCCCGAATGCGGCACAACCGACACGAATTGGGTTCCCGGAGGATCGGGCGCCAAACGACCTGGTCCCGGACTTGTGCCGATTCCCCTGGCCGGGTGAAGGTCAACTCGCCCCGCGATCACCCCCGAGCGGCTGCGGAACCCCTGTTCCAGGCCCTGCACCAGCGGGAACGATCAGTGCGCGGCGCCAAACCGCAATGCTCGTCCCCAACTCCCCTCTTTGCGCGTTCCCGGCTCCCCAGCCCAGCCCGCTTGCTCCCCTGCGGCTCCCCAGCCCCACCCGCCTTGCCTCGCCGGTGACTGGCCGGCCCTGCCCGCCTTGCCCTGCCTGTGGCTCCGGGCCTTGCCCGCCTTGCCCCGCCCGCGGGTCCCGGCCTTGCCCCCCCTTGCCCTGCCTGCGGCTCCCGGCCTCGCCCCGCTTGTGGCTCCCGGCCTCGCCCCGCTTGTGGGGCCCAGCCCTGCCCGCCTGCGGCTCCCCGCTCCGCGCCGAGCGCGGCCCTCCCCGTCGTCTCCCGCCCCCGCGTCCCCGTGTCCCGCTACCCCGTGCGAGGCGACCCCTACGCCCCGCACGGGGCACAACCGCGCCCTCGCCGGGTTGATTCCCGATTCCCGCGCCGTTTTCCGAGCCGCTCTCCGCGCTGGCTCCCCCTCCGGTTCCCGAGCCGCTCGCCGCATCGCTCGGCGCACCGCTCGCCGCATCGCTCGGCGCACCGCTCGGCGCATCGCTCGGCGCACCGGTTCCCACACCGGTTCCCGCGACCCTCCGCGCGCTCCCCGTCACGCACCGCGCCTTTGCTAGCGTCGTGCCGGTGATCGGAACCGCTGAGCAGGCGCCCCCTGCCGCGATCAGGCTCCGCGCGGCGCTCGGCCTGGGTGGCGCAGGCGCCCTCCTGGTGGCCGCGGGCCCCCTCCTGGGCGTGACGGACGCGGCCCCCGCGTGGAACTCCGCCCCGCTGCTCGCGGTGCTGGCCCTGCTCGTGGTGCTCCCCGCCGGGGTGCTGCTGGCCCGCCGCCGCCTCGAACCGGCCGCCGCCGCGCTCGTGCCGCCCGCCGCGTTCGCGCTCGCCGGCCTGCTCTCCGACCTCCGGATCGCCACCGACCCCGGCCGGGTCGTGCGCCCCGAGCTGTACGTCACGGGCATCGCCGAGCCGGTCCCCGGCGCGGGCCTGTGGGTCCTGCTGGCCGGGCGGGCGCTGCTTGTCGTGGCGGGCCTGCTCGCGCTGCCCGCGCTGCGCGACGAGTTCCCCGAGCGCCCCCGGTACGCCCTCTCCGGCTTCGCGGGCGCGCTCGCCGCCGCCGGTCTGTTCACCGCCCCGTTCACCTCGCGGGACATCTTCATCAAGCCGGGGGGCGTCGCGGACTCCCAGGGCCTCGACCTGGCGGGCGGCCTGCTGCGCTGCGCCGCCGCCCTGCTGCTCTGCCTCCTCGCGGGCGCGCTCGGCGCGGAGCTGCGCCGCGCCGTCCTGCTCGCGACCGCCCTGACCTTCGCCGCCGCCGCCGTCCCGTGGGTGGTCGCCCCGCACGCCGCGGACTCGCTCGGGCTCGCGCCCGGACCGGTGCAGGTGCTGGTCGGCGCGGTCGTCGCCCTCGGCGCGATCGTCCCGGCCAAGGCCCCCGGTGACGGCGCGGTCGCCCTGCCTGGCCTGCGCAAGCTGCACCTGGCCACCGCCGCGTTCGGCGCGCTCACGGGCGTCACCGCCCTCGCGGGCGCGCTCCTGCCGCAGCTGGCCCTGCCACCCGCCCTCACCGCGCCCGACGACTACTCCGCGCGCCTGCTGTGGCCCGCGGGCCTGGTCGTGCTCGTGCTGGCCGCCGCCCTCCGATTCACGCCCCGCGCGCGCCCGGCGCTGGCCGCCGCGCTGGCCGCCGTGCCGCTGGCGGGCCTCGGCGCGCTCGACTCCGCCTACGCGGCCACCCAGGTCACCTCGGGCAGCGCGCTGGCCGTCTCCCTCGGCCGGATCGAGCCGGGGGCGGGCGCCTGGCTGACCGCCGTCTCGGTGGTCCTCGCGGCGGTCACCGCCGTCCTCGCCGTGCTCGCGGGCGCGGCCGAGCGCGACGAGACCGAGGAGGAGCCGCCTGCCGAGACCCCGCTGCCGCTGGTCGGCGCACTGGTGACCGCCGGGCTCCTGGCGGTCGGCGCGTTCGCGCTCCCGGTGGTCGAAGCCCCCGAGCTCACCCCGATCCCGCTGCTCGACCTGCGGCTGGGCTCGTGGGGCCTGCTGCTCGCGCTGGCCACCGTCCTCAGCGCGCTCGCGGTGGCCGCGAAGGCCCGCGCCCTCGCGGGCGCCGCCCTGCTGGGCGGCGTCGCGCTCGTGCTGCTCACCCGCGTCCTGGAGTACCCGCTCACCTCCGCCCGCGCCGAGGAGGCCGCGCCCGCGCCCGGCTTGTGGCTGGCAGCGGCGGCGACCGCCGCCGCGCTCGCCGCGGCGGTCGCGAGCACCGCTCGCAACCGCTGAACCGGTCCGGTGATCTACTTCACCGCCGCTATGACCGACTTCACTTGCAGCGGATGCGGTCCGGTCCGCACTGGTCGATAGTGTCTTCCGCAGCCGCGTCGAGCCGGTCCCCCCACGGCTATGCCGGCGTTCCAGGTGATGCCTGGACGTGAGGGCACCAGGCTCACGCCTGGAGCGCCGGACACACCGGGACCGCACCGGGACGCGGTGTCCGACACCGACGTCGCAGGAGACCCGAGTGGACCTGTACGAGTACCAGGCGAAGGACCTCTTCGCCGCCCACGGAGTCCCGGTGCTGCCGGGCGAAGTGGCGAGCACCGCCGCCGAGGCCAAGGCCATCGCCGAGCAGCTCGGCACCACCGTCGTCGTCAAGGCCCAGGTCAAGACCGGCGGCCGGGGCAAGGCGGGTGGCGTCAAGCTGGCCACGACGCCCGCCGAGACCGAGGAGAAGGCCACCGGCATCCTCGGTCTGGACATCAAGGGCCACACCGTGCACCGCGTGCTGGTGACCCCCGCGTCCGACATCGCCGAGGAGTACTACTTCTCGTTCCTGCTGGACCGCGCGAACCGCACCTTCCTCGCCATGGCCTCCGTCGAGGGCGGCATGGAGATCGAAGAGGTCGCGGTCAAGAACCCCGAGGCCCTCGCCAAGATCGCGATCGACGCGGTCGAGGGCGTGGACCGGGCGAAGGCCGACGAGATCGTCGCCGCCGCCAAGTTCCCGGCGGAGGTGGCCGACCAGGTCGCCGACACCATCGTCAAGCTGTGGGAGACCTTCGTCGCGGAGGACGCCACGCTCGTCGAGGTCAACCCGCTGGTCCGCGACCCCGAGGGCAAGATCGTCGCCCTCGACGGCAAGGTCACGCTGGACGACAACGCCTCCTTCCGCCACCCGGCGCACGCCGAGCTGGTCGACAAGCAGGCCGAGGACCCGCTCGAGGCCAAGGCCAAGGAGAAGGACCTCAACTACGTCAAGCTCGACGGCCAGGTCGGCATCATCGGCAACGGCGCCGGGCTGGTCATGTCGACGCTCGACGTCGTCGCCTACGCCGGTGAGAAGCACAAGGGCGTCAAGCCCGCGAACTTCCTCGACATCGGCGGCGGCGCGTCCGCCGAGGTCATGGCCAACGGCCTGGAGATCATCCTGGGCGACGCGGACGTGCGCAGCGTGTTCGTGAACGTCTTCGGCGGCATCACCTCCTGCGACGCCGTCGCCAACGGCATCGTCAAGGCGCTGGAGATCCTGGGCGACGAGGCCACCAAGCCGCTGGTCGTCCGCCTCGACGGCAACAACGTCGACGAGGGCCGCCGCATCCTGGCCGAGGCGAACCACCCGCTCGTGACCGTGGTGGACACTATGGACAACGCGGCCGACAAGGCCGCCGAGCTCGCGGCTGCGGGGGTCTGACGACGATGGCGATCTTCATCACCAAGGACAGCAAGGTCATCGTCCAGGGCATGACCGGCGCCGAGGGGACCAAGCACACCAAGCGGATGCTGGCCTCCGGCACCACCATCGTCGGCGGCGTGAACCCGCGCAAGGCGGGCGAGAAGGTCGACTTCGACGGCACCGTCCTGCCGGTCTTCGGCAGCGTCGCGGACGCCATGGAGGCCACCGGCGCCGACGTCACCGTCATCTTCGTGCCCCCGGCCTTCGCCAAGGCCGCGGTCATCGAGGCGATCGACGCGGGCATCGGCCTGGCCGTCGTCATCACCGAGGGCATCCCGGTGCACGACACCGCCGTGTTCTGGGCGCACGCCGTGGCCACCGGCAACAAGACCCGGATCATCGGCCCGAACTGCCCCGGCCTGATCAGCCCCGGACAGTCGAACGCGGGCATCATCCCGGCCAACATCTCCGGCGCGGGCAAGATCGGTCTGGTGTCGAAGTCCGGCACCCTGACCTACCAGATGATGTACGAGCTGCGGGACTTCGGCTTCTCCACCGCCATCGGCATCGGCGGCGACCCGATCATCGGCACCACCCACATCGACGCGCTGGAGGCCTTCGAGGCCGACCCGGAGACCGCGGCGATCGTGATGATCGGCGAGATCGGCGGCGACGCCGAGGAGCGGGCCGCGGCCTACATCAAGGACAACGTGACCAAGCCGGTCGTCGGCTACGTCGCGGGCTTCACCGCGCCCGAGGGCAAGACCATGGGCCACGCGGGCGCGATCGTCTCCGGCTCGGCGGGCACCGCCCAGGCCAAGAAGGAGGCGCTGGAGGCCGCGGGCGTCAAGGTCGGCAAGACGCCGAGCGAGACCGCCGCGCTCATGCGCGAGATCATGTCCACCATCGGCTGATAGCCCGATCGGACGAGCGACGAGGGTCACCCCTAACTTGGGGGTGACCCTCGTCGCTTTTCGGGCACCCTGGAATAGCGCAACCAGGGGAACCGCCGTGCGGCGGTCGCCGTCGGAGAGTGCGCATCGGCTAGCGTGCACCCGTCGCTAGCCCCCGCTCGGTCGACGAGGAGACCTCAACCATGTCCGTGCCGTACGGCGCCCCGCAGCAGCAGCCGTCTCCGGCGCAGCCTGCGTCGGGGCCCAACCTGAAGCTGATCCTCCCGCTGGCCGCGGTCGGCCTCGCGGTCGTCGCCTACCTGCTCGCGTTCGCCGACGGCGTGTACTCGGGCACCGACTACCTGCTGATCGCGGGCGCCCTCGCCGCGCTGCCGCTGCTGATCCCCACCTTCAAGTCGCTGCCGGTGGCGGCGGTCCTGTCGGTGGTCGCCGCGCTGCAGGCCCTGCAGGTCACGGTGAAGGCGCCGCTCGGCAGCTCCGTCATGCAGATCATCGTGCTGATCCTCGCGCTGCTCCAGGCCGCCGCGATCGTCTTCGCGCTGCTGCTGGAGCTCGGCGTGGTCAAGATGGAGCCGAAGCCCGCCTCCCCGTACGGCCAGGGCCAGCCCGGCGGCTGGAACCCGCAATCCGGGGCGTTCCCGCAGCAGCCCGGCCAGCCGGGGCAGCCCGCGCAGCCCGGCCAGCCGCAGGCCCAGCCCGGCCAGCCCGCGCAGCAGTACACCATGCCGCCCTCGGGGTCGTTCCCGCAGCAGAGCCCCGCTCCGCAGCAGCAGCCGAACGCCCCGCAGCCGACGTCCTACCTGTCGCAGCCGGGCCAGTTCGGCCAGCCGGGCCAGCAGCCCGGCCAGCCGCCCGCGGGCGGTTACGGCCAGCCCCAGGGCTGAGCCGGGAGGACCACGGGAGGGGTGGCGCCGGGAAACCGGCGCCACCCCTCCCGCCGTTCCGGCGCGCCGCCGCGAGGAGCCGGGCGCCGGGCTGACACAGTGGAGCGATGGCGGTGCTGCAATCCACCTCGCACGGCGTGGCCGACTCGGTCCGCCCACCGGAGTTCTCCCGCGCCGAGCACGCGCGCGTGCTCACCATGACCGCCGCGGGCTCGGTGGTCCTCGGCTACGCGGCCGTGGCCGCGCTCCTCGCCCTCATCTCCTCGACGGCCGCGCACGCCTCCTTCTCCACGACGGGCGTGCTCACGGCCGCCGCGCCCGGCTGGCTGGCCGCGCACCACGTGCCGCTGCGCGTCGGCGGCGGCGACCTGGGCGTGCTGCCGCTGCTGCCGACCGCGCTGGTGATGCTGCTGGTGTACCGGGCGGCGGCCAGCGCGGCCGACCGGCTCGGCCTCTTCGAGCCGCTCCAGGCCCGCTCGGTGGTGCTCAGCATCTCCGGCGCGCACGCGGCCACCGGCGGGCTCATCGCGTTCCTGATGGGCGACACCGGGCCGGTCCAGGCGACGCCCGCCGTGGCGTTCTTCGGCTCGGCGGCGGTGTCCGCGATCGCGGCCGTCGCCGGGGTCGCGGAGCGGTGCGGGCTCATCGAGGTGCTGTTCGAGCGGGTGGACCCGGTGGTGCGGCGAGGGCTGTGGGGCGGCGCGCTGGCGCTGTTCGCGCTCACCGCCGCCGGGTCGCTGCTGCTGGCGGTCGGGCTGGCGCTGGAGTGGCCGCTGACCAGCGGCCTGTTCGACGAGCTGGGCGGCACGGTCGGCAGCGGCCTGGGCATCTGGCTGCTGTGCGTCGGGTACCTGCCGAACGCGGTCGTCGCGACCGTCGCGTACCTGGTGGGCGCCGGGTTCTCGTTCGGCTCGGTGCTGGTGACGCCGCTGGAGTTCGTCGGCGGGCCGCTGCCCGCCGTCCCGCTGCTGGCGGCCGTGCCCGACCAGCACAGCACGTTCCTGTCGGCGGTGCTGGTGCTCCCGGCGGTGATCGGCGTGGTCGTGGGGCTGTACCTGCGCAACGCGGCGGAGACGCCGGTGCTGCGGATCAGGGCCGCCCTGGTGGCCGCGCTGACGGCCGGGGTGGGGATGCTCGTGCTCGCCGCCGTCGCGGGCGGGGACCTGGGTGGCGGGTCGTTCAGCCCGGTCACCGTGCCCGCCGGGCTGGCCGCGCTGCTCGTGCTCGGCTGGGTCGGGGTGCCCGGCGCGCTGATCGCCTGGGTGACCGGTCCCCGGCCGCCGAGGGTGAAGAAGGAGAAGGTCAAGCGGGGCGCGGGCGGCGAGGTCGCCGCCGCGACCGCCGCAGGCGCCGCCGGGGTCGCGGTCGCGGCGGGCGAGGACGACGAGCTCGACGAGGTCGACGCTGACGGGGTGGACGACGAGTACGACGAGGCCGGGTACGAGGACGAGTACGACGAGGACGCCGAGTACCTGGACGAGGAGCTGGCCGACGACGAGCTGCTGGACGACGAGCTGTCCGAGGACGAGCTCGCCGACGAGGAGCTGTCGGAGGAGGAGCTGGCGGCCGAGCTGGCGGAGGACGAGCGCGCCGAGGAGCTGGCCGAGCGGGAGCTGGACGACGAGTACCCGGAGGACGACTCCGAGGACGACGCCGACGGGTTCGCCGACGGCTACGACGACGAGCTGGACGCGCCGGAGGACGATCCCGATGCAGGCGGAGCGGTGACCGACGAGCTGTCCGAGGACGAGCTCGTCGAGGCCGAGCGGACGGCCGACGACCTGGCGGGCGCCGACCTCGCCGACGAGGTCCCCGAGGCGCCCGAGGGCTCAACCCGCTACGAGGAGGTGGACGAGTCCGAGTTCAGCCACCTGGCGGAGTTCCGCGAGCTGGCCGAGCTGGACGAGGACCTCCCCGACGACCCGGCCGGACCCGGCCCCGCGCCCCGCCGCTGACCCGCCGGGCGTAGGTCGCGCCGACCTGCGCCCGGCCCCCTGCACATCCCCTGACCAGGGTCTCAACCGCCCCTGGCGGACGTCGCCGCGCGGCCAGCGCCTAGGCTTGCCGCCGAGCTGCTGTGACAGTCCCCAGCAAGGAGAAGCACGCTGAGCGCCGCGACCACACTCCGGCTTCCCGTCCCCGCGAGGGTCGTCGTCCTCGTCTCCGGCTCCGGCACCCTGCTGCAGGCGCTGCTGGACGCCGCCGCCTCCCCCGACTACCCCGTCGAGGTGGTCGCGGTCGGCGCTGACCGCACCGGCATCGAGGGCCTGGCCCGCGCCGAGCGCGCGGGCGTCCCCGGCTTCGCCGTGCGGCTGCGCGACCACGCCACCCGCGAGGAGTGGGACACCGCCCTCGCCGACGCGGTCCAGGCCCACGAGCCCGACCTGGTGGTGTCCGCCGGGTTCATGAAGATCCTCGGACCCGCCGTCCTGGCCCGCTTCGGCGGGCGGATGGTCAACACCCACCCCGCGCTGCTGCCCGCCTTCCCCGGCGCGCACGGCGTCCGCGACGCCGTCGAGTACGGCGTCAAGGTCACCGGGGCCACCGTGCACCTGGTCGACGGCGGGGTGGACACCGGGCCGATCCTGGCCCAGGAGGCGGTCGCGGTCCTCCCGGAGGACGACGTCGACAGCCTGCACGAGCGCATCAAGGTGGTGGAGCGGCGGCTTCTCGTCGACGTGGTCGCCCGACTTGCCCGAGAGGGCTGCACCGTGAACGGACGAAAGGTGAGCATCCCGTGACCACTCCTGCCGAGCGGCGACCGGTTCGTCGGGCCCTGATCGGGGTCTCCGACAAGTCGGGCCTGCTGGAACTCGCCACCGGCCTGCACGCGGCCGGGGTCGAGATCGTCTCCACCGGCGGCACCGCCAAGGCGCTGGCGGACGCCGGGGTCCCGGTGACGCCGGTCGAGCAGGTGACCGGGTTCCCCGAGGCGCTGGACGGCCGGGTCAAGACCCTGCACCCGCGCGTCCACGCGGGCCTGCTCGCCGACATGCGCAAGCCCTCCCACGTGGAGAAGCTGGACGAGCTGGGCATCGCCGCGTTCGACCTGCTCGTGGTGAACCTGTACCCGTTCGCGCAGACCGTGGCGTCCGGCGCGTCGGCCGACGAGTGCGTCGAGCAGATCGACATCGGCGGGCCCGCGATGGTCCGCGCGTCCGCGAAGAACCACGCCAGCGTGGCCGTCGTGGTCGACCCGTCGCGGTACTCGTGGGTGCTGGAGCAGGTCCGCGAGGGCGGCTTCACCCTCGGCGACCGGCAGCGGCTCGCCGCCGACGCGTTCCGGCACACCGCGTCCTACGACGTCGCCGTGGCGTCCTGGATGGGCGCCGAGCTGGTGCCGGACGAGACCGGGTTCCCCGAGTGGTTCGGCGCGACCTGGCAGCGCAAGCAGGTGCTGCGCTACGGCGAGAACCCGCACCAGGGCGCGGCCCTGTACACCGGGGGCGCCGAGGGCCTGGCGACCGCCGAGCAGCTGCACGGCAAGGAGATGTCGTACAACAACTACGTCGACGCGGACGCCGCGTGGCGGGCGGCGTGGGACCACGAGCTGCCCTGCGTGGCGATCATCAAGCACGCCAACCCGTGCGGCATCGCGGTGTCGGCGCTGCCCGGTGAGAGCGCGATCGCGGACGCGCACCGGAAGGCGCACGCGTGCGACCCGGTGAGCGCCTTCGGCGGGGTCATCGCGGCCAACCGCGAGGTCACCGTCGAGCTGGCCGAGCAGGTCGCGGAGATCTTCACCGAGGTGGTGATCGCGCCGTCGTACGCCGACGGGGCGGTGGACGTGCTGACCCGGAAGAAGAACGTGCGCATCCTGGTCGCGCCGGTGCCGGTGCGCGGTGGGGCGGAGTTCCGGGCGGTGTCCGGCGGGGTGCTGCTCCAGGCCGCCGACACCATCGAGGCCGAGGGCGACGACCCGGCCAACTGGACCCTGGCGTGCGGCGAGGCGCTGGACGAGCGCGGGCTCGCCGACCTGGCGTTCGCCTGGCGGGCGTGCCGCGCGGTGAAGTCGAACGCGATCCTGCTGGCGCACGACGGGGCGACGGTGGGCGCGGGCATGGGGCAGGTCAACCGGGTCGACGCGGCGCGCCTGGCGGTGTCCAGGGCGGGCGAGCGGGCCTCCGGCTCGGTGGCGGCCTCGGACGCGTTCTTCCCGTTCCCGGACGGGTTGGAGGTGCTGCTCCAGGCGGGCGTGCGGGCGGTCGTGCAGCCCGGCGGGTCGGTCCGCGACGCCGAGGTGATCGCGGCGGCGGAGGCGGCCGGGGCGACGGTGTACCTGACCGGGACGCGGCACTTCGCGCACTGAGTTCTCCGGCTGACCCCCGGTGGGGGTCGGTGGTTGTTCGGACGAGAGCCGAGGCAGGACCCTTCACGGGGGTCCGCCTCGGCTCTTTTCTGGTTGTGGGGCAAGGGTTTTCGGGGGGTGATGGGGTTGTCGGCGGGGGTGTGGGCGGGGTGCTCGGGCGGGACCACCAACAGGTGATCTCGTTGATCTGGCGTTGACAGGTCGGCCGCGCGACGGGATAAGATCATGGCGTTGTTCGAACACATGTTCGACACGTCAGGTCGCCGGACTTCCCACGGCGGTCCGCGCACAGGGGTGCGCGCGGACTTCGTTGAGGAGGGGTCAGGTGCTGAGGTCGACAACGGCGACGCAGGCCGCACTCGGGGTAGGTGCGGCGGGCGAGTCGACTTCGGCGCGGGCCCGGCGCCGACCGGTTCGCGGGGAATCGGCGGCCCTCCTCCCGTGGGGCGACCTGAGGCGGAGCAGCACGGTGCCCATGCGCGGGTTGGCACCGTTGCTGCTCTCGCTGCTGTGCGGGGGTGGGGCGCGGGAGGTCTGCGGGGGCGGGCGCTGGAGCGGGCGCTGGGGTGGGGGTGTTCGGCGCTGGCTGGGGGCTGGTGCGGCCGGAGTCGGCGCGCCGAGGGGTGTGGGTGCCGAAGCCGGAGCCACCGGGGCTGGAACTGCCTGGGCTGGCACTGCCGGATGTGGGGCCGCCGGATGCGGGGCCGCCGGGGGCAGAGTCACCGGGGGCAGAGTCGCCGGATGCGGAGCCGCTGGGGGCGGAGTCGCTGGAGCTAGAACTGCCGGGGCCAGAGTTGGTGAGGCCAGAGCTACCGGAGCCAGAGCAGTTGGGGTTGGCGCTTCCGGGGGCGGCGCTGCCGGGGGCGGTGCTGCTGAAGCCAATGCCGCTGAGGCCGGTGCTGCTGGGTCTCATGTCGCTGGTGCTCGCGCCACTGATGTTCGCGCCGCCGGTGCTCGTGTTGCTGGTGCTCGCGCCGCTCGTGCTCGTGTTGCCCAGGCCGGGACCCGGTCGGGCTCGGGCGCGGGTTCGGGTCCGGGCTGGGGTGAGTGAGGGCGTGTCGGTCCGGTTGTCCACCGCGCGGCGCTGGGTGCCGCCGTCGTCACGATCCACCTCGGTCCGGGTGCGGGCCGCACTTCGCGGGCTGCTGCTCCCGACCGCGCCGTGCGCCTGCGGGCGCGGTGGGAACGGTGATCACCGCAGGGGTGACTCAAGCCCAACCCGACCCGGTGAAAGTTGCTGCTGCCTGGGCTTGGCTCCCGGCTCGGCGCGCCGTCGCGCACCAGGATCGCGACGGGGTTGGAGAAGTGGCAAGTCCCGGCGATCGCGCACGTCCTAGCCGCGCAGGAGAGGAACGAGGAACACGGTGCTCACCTCAACTCAGCTCAGCGCTCCGCGCCAGACCCCGCCACCGCACACCCCCGACCAGGCCCAGACCAGTCCGCCCCAGACCAGTCCGCCCCAGACCAGTCCGCCGCACGCTGGCCCGGCCCACGCCGACTCGGCCCATGCCGGCCCAGGCCAGGCTTTCCCGGCCCACACCAACCCGGCCCACACCAACCCGGCCCACACCAACCCGGCCCACACCAACCCGGCCCACACCAACCCGGCCCACACCAACCCTGCCCACACCAACCCTGCCCACACCGACCCGGCTCATGCTGGCTCCGTCCGCACCAGCCCGGCGCACGCTGGCTCGGCTCACGCCAGCGCCGCTCACGTCAGCTCGGCACACACCGACCCGGCGCGCTCTGGCCTGACGTACACCGGCGTGGCCCACGCCGGCCCGACGCACGTCGGGCCGGCCCACGGTGATCGGGCTGGTGTCGGTCCGGGTTCCGGTGATCGGTCGGGGGGTGTCGGCTCGTGTCGCGTCGATCCGGCGCGTTCCCGAGCGCTGGCCCGCGCGGACCGGGTGCTCGCCCGCGATCTGACCTTCGTCTCAGAACGCGGACCGCGCAGTCCCGTCCGGCTGCCCTCGGCGTCACCGCCGACGGTGCTCGCGGAGCCCGAGCCCGTGGCGCTCGTCGACGGGGCGGGTGGTGACGTCGGGATCACCGGGGACGCCGAGCTGACCGTGACCCCCAGCCGTCTCGTGCACGGGGGGACGGTGCGCGAGGTCGTCTCCTGGGCCGGGCCCTGGCCCGCGGGGGAGCGGTGGTGGGACGAGCAGGCGCTCGTCCGGGCGGCGCACCTGCAGGTCGTCGGCGTGGCGGCCGACGGGGGACAACTGGTGTTCCTGCTGATCCGCACCGGCGGGAAGTGGGCAGTGGAAGGGGTTCACGGCTGATGTCGGCTTCCGACGACTTCCGCGGTCTCGCCGACTGGTGGGCCGCCCACGAGGTGGACGAGAAGGACAGCGAACCCGCGTACCACCACAGCTTCGGCTGGACCCCGCTGCTCGTCCCGCTGCCCCGCCGGGCGCCCGACGACCTCGTGTGACCGAGCGGGAACGAGCACCGCGACCACGACGGCCACCGCGACCACCGCGGCAGGGCCCCGGCGACGCGCCCGCTGAGCCTCGGCGGCGCCGGTCGGGCTCGGGGCGGACATCAGCCCCAGCGGCGGCCGCTGAGCCTCGGCGGCGCCATCGGACCTCGCCCGCGAGAACCCTGCGACACCCCGAAAATCCCCGCCACAACGCCGGTGGCGGGGCGGATCAGATCCGCCCCGCCACCGGGAGAACTCCCGCGGGCCCCGCCCGGAGGCCCGCCCGCGGCACCACTACCAGGCCCGGTCCAGCGGGCCGCCCGTGATGGTCATCGCCACGACTATCACCGCGAGCCCCATCGCCGAGTACAGCAGCGCGTCCACGCCGCGCCCCCGGATCGCGATCAGCCCCGCCTGCACGTCGCTCACGAGCACCCGCAGCACCGCCGCGATCAGCAGCGCGACGCCGATCAGCACCACGCCCTCGCGCCAGTTGTACTGCAGGATGCGGACCAGACCGACCAGCGTCACCCCGAGCACCAGCGCGAACGGCAGGTGCTGGCCCGCCGCCCCCCGCCAGCCCTGTTGCGGCATCAGCTCCACCGTTCCACCAATCAGACCGCGTCGAGGCCGCGCTCGGCCGCCTCGACCGTGTTGGTCAGCAACATCGCGATGGTCATCGGACCCGCACCGCCGGGGATGGGGGCCAGGAACCCGGCCACCTCGGCGACGTCCGGGTGGACGTCGCCCACGAGGCCCTGCTCGGTGCGGGTGATGCCGACGTCGACCACGGCGGCACCCGGCTTGATCATGTCAGCGGTGATCAGACCGGGGCTGCCCGCACCCGCGACGACCACGTCGGCGCGCCGCACCTCGGCCGCCAGGTCCTTCGTGCCGGTGTGGCACAGGGTCACCGTGGCGTTCTCGCTGCGCCTGGTCAGCAGCAGCCCGATCGGCCTGCCGACCGTCACCCCGCGCCCGACCACCGTGACGTTCGCGCCCGCCAGCGGCACGTCGTAGCGCCGCAGCAGCTCCACCACGCCGCGCGGCGTGGCGGGCAGCGGGGCCTCGTCGCCGAGCACGAGCTTGCCCAGGTTCACCGGGTGCAGGCCGTCGCCGTCCTTGGCCGGGTCGATCCGCTCCAGGATCGCGTTCGCGTCGAGGTGCCGCGGCAGCGGCAGCTGCACGATGTACGCGGTGCAGGCCGGGTCGGCGTTCAGCTCGTCGATGACGGCTTCGAGCTGCTCCTGCGTGGTGTCCGCGGGCAGGTCGCGGCGGATCGACGTGATGCCGACCTTCGCGCACGCCGAGTGCTTGCCCTTCACGTAGGAGTGCGAGCCGGGGTCGTCGCCGACGAGCACGGTCGCCAGGCCGGGCGTCACACCGCGTTCGGCCAGCGCGGCCACCCGCGTGCGCAGGTCTTCGAAGATCGCATCCCTGGTTGCCCTGCCGTTGAGGGTCGTCGCCGTCACAGCGCCCATCTTCGCATCACCCCCGGCTCGGGAGCGCGGCGACCACCACCGCCAGCAGGGTGAGCGCGGTGCCGACGACGGTCACCGCCGCGAGCGGCTGACCTGCGGTGGGGGCCACCACGTCGACCGCGAGCGCCCCCACCAGCTGCCCCGCCACCTGGGACATCCCGAGCAGCAGCACGCCGGTCCAGCGCACCGCGAGCACCGCCGTGCTGATCGTCACGATGCCCAGCGCGCCGCCGACGTACAGCCACGGCTCACCCGGCGCGGTGGTGGGCGGGCCGCCCAGCGCGAGGTCCACCGCGCACACCACGAGCAGCACCACCGTGCCGGTCAGGAAGTTCACCATCGTGGTCACCGGCGTGCTCCGCGACGCCTCGCGCACCAGGCCGTTGACCGCCTGCTGCCAGCCGAGCCCGATCCCCGCGAGCGCGGGCAGCAGCGCGGGCCACAGGTTCGCGGGCGTGCCGAGGTCGTCCGACACGGCCACCACCACGGCCGCCACGGCCAGCGCGGCCCCCGCCACCCTGGGCGCCGTCAGCGGGCGCGGACCGGCGGGGCCGATGCCTGCGCGGTCCACGAACAGGCTGCTCACGGTCTGCGCGGCGACCACGGCCACGGTGAACAGGGCGACGCCGAGCACGCTCACGGTCAGGCCCTGCGTGGACACCAGGAACGCCCCGCACGCCCCGCCCGCGCACTGCCACCACCGGATGCGGCCCTCGCGCAGCGCCGAGCGCAACCGGGCCACGCCCTCCCGGCCCCGGCGGGTCGTGGGGACCGCGAGCAGGAGCAGCAGCAGCCCGCCGCCGAACGAGACCAGCGCGGCGAGGAAGCCGTCGTCGAGCGCGCGGCCCAGCTCGCCGTTGATCCGGCCCTGGACCGCGAGGAACAGGCCGCCCGCGAACGAGATCAGCGCCCCCAGCGCCCGCAGACCGGCGCGCACGGGCTCGGCGGGCGAGGGGGAGGAGGGGGACGAGGGGGCGCCTGCCCGGTCGGCGGGGGAGCGGTGGTCGGGTGCTGGCACTGGCGGTCCTCTGCTGCTCGGGTGCGGGGAGAGGGAGGAGGGGCGGGGGTGGGCCGGGAGGCAGTGTGCGCGGTCGGGCGGCGGCGCGGTAGGTCGTGGTGGATGTCGTGGTGGATGTCGTGGTGCGGATGTCCACGTGCGGCGGCGGTGTCTTGGGTACGGTCGGGTGATCGCCACTTTCGCGCTTACGGGAGTTGCCCGAATGACCACGACGCAGTCCTCCGGTCCGGACGGGGCCGAGGAGCGGCATCGGGAGCTGGTGCAGGTGATCGGCGAGGCGCTGCTGGGCGTCGCGCCCGAGGGGTTCCTGCGCGTCGACCTGGTCGTGCGGATCAGCGTCGCCGCGCGCGACCTGACCGCCACCGCCTACCTGGCGGACGGCCGGTCGCTCGGGCTCGCCGTGCCGGAGGGGGTGGCCGACGCGTTCGCCGAGCTGCGGCAGCTCGTCCACGTCCCCGGCCGGGGCACCTGGTTCTCGGCTCGCTGCGCGGTGAACGCCCCCGCGGACATCCACGTCGGCTACAACTTCGACCACGACCCGAAGTGGGACCCGGAGGTCCCGGCCGCGCACTACGCCCGCGACCTGGAAGCCTTCCCCCGCGACGAGGCCTACCTGCCGGACTGGCTGCGCGACCGCCTCGCGCAGGCCCACGACGAGGAGCAGAGAGCATGACCGGCCCGCTGTTCACGGCCGACGACCAGGGAGCCGTCCTCGACTCGGTGGCCGCGCTGCTCGCCCACCGGCTGCCCGGCGACTGGGAGCGGCTGCTGCTGGAGGTGCGGGTGATGGGCGGCCACGTCGAGTCGTCCACCTCGCTGCTGGACCTGCACGGCCGCGAGTCCGCCTGGGAGCTGCCCGAGGAGGCCCTGCCGCTCCTGCTGCACCTGCGGGAGGGCATGGCCGACCCGGTCCACGGGGCCTGGTTCGCGCTGCGCCTGCGGCTGACCCACCCCGGCGAGTACTCGGCCGAGCAGGACTGGGACTCCGAGCCCGCGTGGACGCACCGCCCGCCGGAGCGCCAGTACGTGGAGGAGCTGGCGCTGCACCCGCGCGCCGACGTGGAGATCCCCGGCTGGCTGCGCGAGCGGGCCGGGCTGCCCGAGCCCGCGCCGGTGCACGCCGCGCCGCTGTTCGACGGGGTCGACGGGCAGGGCACGCCGACGTTCGAGCGCAGGCCCGCCGTGCACCCGCAGGAGCGCGACGACGTGCTCGCCTACCTGGAGTCCGCGCCGGTCGTGCTGCCCGCGCCCGGCGACGGCTCGGACGCGCTCGACCCGGCCCGCTCGGCCTCGGTGCCGATGGGCTTCCACAGCGACGGCACGTGGGTGTGGGCCGCCGGGTCCGCGTACTACCTGCGCGAGCACGGCGTGCCGGTGCTGCCGCAGCTCGTCCAGCACATCAGGGACAACGACTACCGGGTGCCCGAGGTGGACGAGGCCGCGCGCGAGCGGGCCACCGCCGTGGCGAGCGGGCGGGTGCCGGGCGCCCCGGTGCCGCCGCACCGCCCGCGCGGCATCTCGGAGGCCGACCAGCGCGCCCTGGAGCACCTGCGCGCCCGGCTCGACCACTACGGGGTCGCGCCGAGCGAGTACTCGATCGTCGAGCCCAAGCCGGACGCGCTGGTGATCGAGCCCGCGCCCGGCGAGCGGGGCTGGCAGGTCCAGTTCTGGGACGCCTCGCGCGGACCGCAGGGCAGACCGGTCGTGCACCGGCACGCGGTCGACGCGGCTCGGGCGCTGCTGGGGCAGCTGCTCTGGGACGACGGGCGGGACTCGGCGCGCGCGGCCAGGCTCCGCGACGCGCAGGGCCCGGCGACCGGTCCGGTCCGGACGGTCGCGGGCATCCAGCCGATGCCGGACGAGCCGCCGCTGTCGCTGTTCCGCGACCACGAGCCGGTGCTGCTGACCGCCGGGACCGAGGTGGACCGGCACGGGGCCGAGAACGGGAACCTGGTGTACGCGGCCAGGACCCCGGAGGTGAACCGCTCGCTGCCCAAGGAGTTCTACGAGCGGCAGTACCACGTGTACCGGGTGCAGCGGCCCATCCCGGCGCTGCGCGGCGTCGCGGTGCCGTGGTTCGAGCAGGTCGGCGGCGGCTCGGGGTTCTTCCTCGCCCGTTCGGTGCGGGACTTCTTGCACGACGGGAGCCTCGTGGAGGTGTTCGGACCGACGTCCGCGCCACCCCGGCCGTGAGCCCGCGGCCCCCGGCACCGCGCGGGTTACTCCGTTCGGTGCAACGGGGGGCCGTGCGCGCACCGGGAGTCGCGGGGGAAGATGGTGCACGTGTCCGAGCCCAAGCCGTTGAACCCGACCGAGCAGGACGCGCTGGTCAAGCAGATCGGCCTCACCCTGATGCGCGCCGCGCCGGAGGAGTGGCGGCACGTCACCGCGGACTACCGCGCGACCGGTCGGTACTTCGAGCTGGCCGCCGAGGTCCGCGGGGTCGACGGGTCCGCGCGCACCTGGTCGCCGCCGCAGGAGGTGGCGCAGCTCTTCGCGCGCCTGCGCGCGGGCATGTACCGGGAGGGCCGGGGGAGCTGGTCCAACGCGCGCTACCAGCTCGACCACCCGTCGAGCTACAACCTCGACTTCGACCGCGCCGAGCCCACCTGGCAGAACCCGCCGCCGCAGCAGGCCTACCTGGACGAGGTGCGCTTCTTCCCGCGCACCGACGAGAACACGCCGGAGTGGCTGCGGCGCAGGGTCAAGGACGCTGGTGGGGCTGGTGTGGGTGCTGGTGCTGGTGCGGCTGGCGCTGGTGCGCCGGGTGCGCCGCAGGGGGCTCCCGGCGGGGCGGCTCCCGGTGGGGCGCAGGGGGCGGGCAAGCCCGCTGCCGCCGCCGGGGCTGGTGGAGGGGGTGGCGCGTCTGCCGTCGCTCCCGCCGGTGACCGGGCTCCCGGTGGCGATCGCGCGCCTGGCGGTGCCGAGGCGCGGTCCGGTGGGCAGCGGTTCCGCAGCACCCGCGTGTTCGACGGCGCGGGCGCGGGCGGGCGGCCCACGGTCAACCGGCCCCCGGTGTCCGACGCGGACCGCGAGCTGCTGCTGAACTACCTGGACCGGGCGCCCGTCGTGGTCGCCGGGCGCGGGTTCGACGCGGACGTGCTCGACCCGGACGTGCCGCAGGTCGTGCCGGTGGCGTTCCAGACGGACGGCACGTGGATCTGGCCCGCGGCGGTCGCGTACTACCTGCGTGGTTACGGGGTTCCGCCCGAGGCCGAGCTGGTGTCGTGGGTCCGGTCGCACGACTTCGTGCTGCCGGAGGTGGCGGAGGAGACCAGGCAGGCCGCCGCGGTGACCCTCGGGGCCGCCGCCGCGCCGCAGGGGACGCCGCTGCCCAAGACGCCGGTGCAGGTCAAGCCGGTGGCGTCGGCGCTGCAGGAGCAGGCGACGACGGTCGCGCCCCGGCCCGAGGCGCCGGGTGCGCCGGGTGTGCCGGGTGTGCCGGGTGTGAAGGGCGGCGGGGTCGGGGCTGGTGACGGTGGTCGGGAGGCCGCTGGGCAGCCCGGTCCCGTGCAGCCAGGGGCCCGTGGTGGTGATCGGGCGCTGACCTTCGAGGAGGTCAAGCAGCAGAACATCAACTACGGGACGGGTGGGCCGCCCTACCGGGTCACGTTCGAGGAGGAGGGGCCGGTCGCGGACGATCGGCACCAGCGCGAGTCCTACGTGGACGGCATGGATCTCTTCGCGCCCGGTTCCTACGAGCGGGAGAAGGCCGAGGAGAGCACCAAGGCCTGGAACCCGTTCGGCGAGGAGCCCGTCGACGAGCCCGAGCAGCCCGCTGCCGGTGCGAGTGCGGCGCGGGGTGCGGAGCCCGAGGGCGGTTCCCCGCTCGGGCGCGACGAGGTCGACGAGACCGCCCCCGAGCCCGAGGAGCGCCGGGACGACGAGCGCCGGGACGACGAGCGCGCGCGTGACCGCGGGGCGGACGAGCCGGGGCTCGGTGCGCTGAAGCCGAGCGACATCCGGGGCGCGGCGGCCGAGGAGGCCGACGTCCGGCCTGAGGACGACGAGCCGGAGGAGCGCGCCTCCGAGGAGGCTGCGCGGTACGAGTCGGCGCAGGCCACGCAGTACATGGGGCCCGTGGTTCTGGGGGATGGGCCCGGTGACGGCCCGCGTGACCAGGACGTGGACCACGAGGGCCATGAGGACCGCGAGGACCGCGCGGATCGAGAGGACCGAGAGGACCGCGAGGACGAACGGGCCGAGGTCGAGCCCGAGGCGGAGCGGTTCGACGACCGGGACCGTCGCCGGGAGGACGAGCGGCACGAGGAGCGGTTCGAGGACGAGCGTCCTGAGCCGTTCTCGGCGACCGAGCCTGACCGGTTCGAGGCCACCAAGCCGGAGCGGTTCGAGGCGACCAGCCCGGAGCGGTTCGACCGGGCCGAGGCCGATCGGTTCGAGACCGCCGAGCCCGAGCACTTCGAGGCGACCGAGCCGGAGCGGTTCGAGGCCACGAGCCCGGAGCGGTTCGAGGCGACCGAGGTGGACAGGTTCGACGCCGCCGAGGCGGAGCGGTTCGAGGCGACCGGGGCGGACAGGTTCGACGCGGTCGAGCCGGACCGGTTCGAGGCGACCCGGCCCGAGCGGTTCGAGGCGACGAGCCCGGAGCGGTTCGACGCCGCCGAGGCGGACCGGTTCGAGGACGAGGACGAGGACGGCGGGTTCGGCGCCGAGCCGGGCCGGTCCGGGAAGCCGCTGGCCGGGCCGCAGGCCACCCAGCACATGGATCCCGTCGCCCTGCTCGCGGACGAGCGGCCGGACGAGCGGGCCGAGGTGCGGGCTGATGCGCGGGTCGGCGAGCGGCTCGGTGAGCGGGTCGATGCGCGACTCGGCGAGCGTTCCGATGAGCGGACCGATGTGCGGTCTGGCGAGCGAGCCGGTGAGCGGGCCGACGAGCGGGCCGACGAGCGGGCCGACGAGCGGGCTGATGTGCCTCGGTTCGAGGACGACTCCCGGACCACCCCCACGCCTTTCGACCCCTCGCCGGAGTTCGAGGAGCGCCGGGCCGAACCGGCGCGGGGCGTCACGCCGGACGAGAACGACCACCTGCGCGGCCTGCGGCAGACGCTGGCCGAGTTGAACGTGCCGCCCACGGCCTACCTGATCGGCGACGACCAGGTCGACCGCACGTGGGTGCTCCGGTTCGACGGGCGCCGCTGGGTGGTCGGCTGGTACGACCAGGGGCTCGCCAACCCGTCGACGTTCGACAAGGTCGAGGACGCCGGGTCGTTCCTGGTCGGCAAGCTGGTGATGGCGGGGATGCGCGCGCCGCGCCCGCCGATGCCGCCGCCCGGTCGCCCGCAGCCGCCGCAGCAGCCCCGGCCGCCGATGGCGGGCAACGGGTTCCGGCCCGGACCGCCGCCGCCCCACCGACCGGTCGAGCCGCAGGCCGAGGCGACCCCGCCGAAGCAGGCGCCCGCCGCGTCCCCGGCCCCGGCCGCCGCGGTTCGGGCGTGGCCGATCAACCCGATGAACGGCGAGCCGCCGCTGACGCTGTTCCGGCACAAGCAGATGGTCGAGCTGCCCGCGGGCACCGAGGTCGACCGGTACGGCAGCGGGGAGGGCAACCTGGTCTACAAGATCGGGACGCCGTTCCCGCACCGGTCGCTGGTGCCCTCGTGGATCAACCGGCCGTACCGGGCGTACCGGCTGCGGCGCAGCGTCGAGGTGCTGACCGGGACCGCCGTGGCGTGGTTCGAGCAGCCCGGTGGTGGCACGGCCTACCTGCTGCCCAAGACGATCGACGACATGCTCGCCGACGGCGTGCTGGTCGAGGTCGCGGACCAGGAGGCGCCCGTCCACTGAGGGCGGGGTGAGAGCGGCTGAGGGGCCGGGACCGCGGTGGTCCCGGCCCTTCGGCGTTCTAGGCCCGCGCCGGCGGCGTATCTAGGACTGCACCAGCAACCCGTGCGCGGCGGCGAAGGCCACGGCGGTGTCGAGGTCGACCTTCGCCCCGCGCAGCACGCCCTGCACCAGGCCGTTCGCGTCCAGCCGCGCCCCGCGCAGGTCGGCGTCCACCAGCTTCGTCCCGGTCAGCCGCGCCCCGGACAGGTCGGCCCCGCGCAGGTCGGCGCCGGTGAGGTTCGCGGACTCCAGGTTCGCCTCGCGCATCCGCAGACCGGCCAGCGAGGCCTTGGGGAGGACCGCGCCGCTGAGGCTGACCAGGGTCAGGTCGGTCTCGGTGATGGTGATCGGCCGCATCGAGCAGTCCACGAACATCGACCCGAGCAGCGAGCAGGAGGTGAACACCGCCCCGCCGAGCACCGCGCGGTCGAAGCGGCAGGAGCGGAACGCCGAGGTGGTGTGCCGGGAGTCGCCGAGGTCGGTGCGGGTGAACTTGCAGTCGGTGAACGTGCAGCCCCTGGTGACCAGGCCGCGCATGTCCGCCTCGGAGAAGTCGCAGCCCACGAACGACTTCCGCTCCCACACCTGCTCGTACAGCACGGCGTCGGTGTAGTCCTCGCCGACGACCTGCTCCAGTTCGATCTCCGGGTTGTCCACTGTCACACCCTCGCACGGCCCGTTGGTTGGTAACCTCCGGACCACCGGGCAACCCCGCCCGGTGCGCGGTCCCGGAGTAGAGACCGCCGCTGACAGGCCTGCCTGCCTAGTGGTCGACCCCGAGGACTGAAGCCCGCATCCGTCTTTCGGGAAGGCTCCATGACCCGCACGCCCGTGAACGTCACCGTTACCGGCGCGGCCGGCCAGATCGGCTACGCCCTGCTGTTCCGCATCGCCTCCGGCCACCTGCTGGGTCCCGACGTCCCGGTGCGCTTGCGGCTGCTGGAGATCCCGCAGGCCGTGAAGGCCGCCGAGGGCACCGCGATGGAGCTGGACGACTGCGCGTTCCCGCTCCTGGACGGCATCGACATCACCGACGACGCCACCAAGGCGTTCGACGGCGTCAACGTCGCCCTGCTCGTGGGCGCCCGCCCCCGCACCAAGGGGATGGAGCGCGGCGACCTGCTCCAGGCCAACGGCGGCATCTTCAAGCCCCAGGGCGAGGCGATCAACGCGGGCGCGGCGGACGACGTGCGCGTCCTGGTGGTCGGCAACCCGGCCAACACCAACGCCCTGATCGCCCAGCAGCACGCGCCGGACGTCCCGGCCGAGCGGTTCACCGCCATGACCCGCCTCGACCACAACCGGGCGCTCTCGCAGCTCGCGAAGAAGCTCGGCGTGTCGGTGGACGACATCAAGAAGCTCACGATCTGGGGCAACCACTCGGCCACCCAGTACCCCGACCTGTTCAACGCGGAGGTGGCGGGCAAGAACGCCGCCGAGGCCGTGAACGACCAGGCGTGGCTGGAGAACGACTTCATCCCGACCGTGGCCAAGCGCGGCGCCGCGATCATCGAGGCTCGGGGTGCATCCTCGGCGGCGTCGGCGGCGAACGCTGCGCTGAACCACATCCACGACTGGGTGAACGGGACGGCTGAGGGCGACTGGGTGTCGATGGCGATTCCGTCGGACGGGTCGTACGGGGTGCCCGAGGGGCTGATCTCCTCGTTCCCGGTGACGGTCAAGGACGGGAAGTACTCGATCGTCCAGGGGCTGGAGATCAACGAGTTCTCGCGGGCCCGGATCGACGCCTCCGTGGCGGAGCTGGTCGAGGAGCGCGACGCGGTGAAGGCCCTCGGGCTGATCTGAGCCGGTGAGCTGAGCCGGTGGGTTGAGTTGGGCCGGTGAGCTGGCTGGTCCGCTGAGCCGCTGGTGGGAGCGCGGTGAATCACGGGGAGGGGTCGCTTGTGGCGGCCCCTCCCCGTGGCATGTTGGGGGTGTGACGACTCCTTGGCCTGTGCCTGAAGCCCAGATCCCTGTTGGTACCCATCCCGCGCTGGCGGCGACCGCGCGGGCCGCTGCGCGCGCCTACGGCGGAGCCAGGGGGCGGTACACCCGGTTGGAGTTGCGGGAGGAGGTCGCGCTCGGGGCGGATGGGACTCCGACGATGCGGGTGGACCGGATCGTGGAGGACGCGATCCTGGAGGCTTGCGCCGAGGTCGGGGTGAACCTGCTGTCCGAGGAGGCCGGGTTCGTCGACAACGGGTCCGCGGCGACGTTGTGCATCGACCCGGTGGACGGGTCGGCCAACGCGGCGCTGGGGGTGCCGCTGTCGTGCTACGCGGGCGCGC
This sequence comes from Actinosynnema pretiosum, assembly GCF_002354875.1. GTDB lineage: Bacteria > Actinomycetota > Actinomycetes > Mycobacteriales > Pseudonocardiaceae > Actinosynnema > Actinosynnema auranticum. Next base: position 7,466,631 of record NZ_CP023445.1, on the reverse strand, counting down.
TGGTGCTGGACTCGGAGCCGGTTGAGGCGTTGACGGTGTGGTTCGACACCGGGCGGGCCTGGGGGGCTCGGGTGGGGGAGGCCGCGGCGTTCCGGACCACCGGGCGGACGTCGTTGGACGGGGCCTCGGTGTGCTTGCTGCGGCCCAAGCGCGGGACTGAGGAAGCCTGGATGCGGGTTGCGAACCGGGCTGATCGGATTCGGGTTTTGTGCACGACCTGTTTGGAGACCGCGTTCGTGGCGGAGGGGTCGGTGGACGCGTTCGCTGATCCGGGGTCGGATACGCATCGGTTGATGGATTTGATCGCGGCGTTGGTCACGGTGCCTGCGGCGGGTGGGGTTTTGTTGGACCTGCGGGGGCGGCCGTTGGAGTTCGACTTGGATTTGTCGCGGAGGTGGTCGGGGATCGCGGCTGCAACACCTGAGCTGGGGGATGAGCTGATCAGCGCGATTCTTGGGTGAGGGAGTGGGGGAGGGGAGTGGGGGAGGGGGAATTTAAGTCAAGAGCTGAAGGTCAAGAGCTTAAGAGCACGCCTCGCCGGCGGGGCAGACCTCCAAAAAAGAGGGGACACGGGCTCTGCCGGCCGGTGACGCTTCCGCAGGTGGTCCCGTTTACCACTGCGGTGGGCGGGGTCCCTCTTCTCCGTTTGGCCTCCTTTCAGGCAAGCACGCTCGTCAAGACGCCGTTGGGCACCCCGGTCTGCCGCAGAGTGCGGCGGCATCTTGACGAGCGTGCTCGGGCTTCGCCAGGCCAAACGGAGAAGAGGGACGCGGGATGGCTGGCTGCGGGCTCGCTGCGCTCGCCCCGCAGCCCGCGAAGCGGTCGGTTTGCAGCCCGCGAGGCGGTCGGTTTGCAGCCTGCGAGGCGGTCGGTTTGCGGGCTGCGAGGCGGTCGGTTTGCGGGCTGCGAGTGCGGTTGGCTTGCGGGTTGCGAGGCTGCTGGGGGTGGGGTGCGGTGGTTGGGTGGGCTGCTGTGGAACGAGGGCTTGGGTGGCCCGTCAGGTGGAAGGTGGTGATGCCCCGTGGTGCAGGCCCGTCGTGAGCGTTATCGCGCCGAGACGCGGGAAGAGGCCAAGCGGATCGCGTTGGAGCAGCTTGCCGCGTTGGGCGTCGAGGGGGTGTCGGTCAACGCCATCGCCAAGCGGATGGGGATCACGGGGCCTGCGCTTTACCGGTACTTCAGCAGTCGTGAGGAATTGCTGACGGACCTCATCCGGGACGCGTACGCGGATGTTGCCGCGCTTGCGGACGCTGCGGTCGCCGCCACCGCCGAGTTGGGCGGTGCGGCGCGGTTTCGGCACTTCGCGGGGGAGTTGCGGAAGTGGGCGTTGGCGCAGCCGCACCGGTACCTGCTGCTGTACGGGACGCCGGTTCCGGGGTACCGGGCGCCTGAGGACACGGTGGTCACCGCGCACCGGGCCATGAGCGCGTTCCTGCTGGTTTTCCGGCAGGTGCACGGTGAGCGGAGCGTGAAAAACGTGGGGGGTGCGACCGTCGACCGGGTGCGGGCCGATGGGGTGAGCGGGGCTGGGGAGGCCGAATTGGACGTCCAGCTGGCGAGCTGGGTCGCGGCTCGGGGGGGAGGGGAGATGCCCCCTTCCGTGCCGTTGACCGCGTTGCGGGCCTGGACCCGGCTGCACGGGGTGCTCAGCCTGGAGGTCTCCGGGCAGTTCGGGTTGATGGGGTTCGACCCGGCCCTGCTGTACGGGGCCGAGGTCGAGTCGCTGGTCTCCGGCGGCTAGTCGCCGGGCCTGGGGCGGACCAGGCAGTCCGGGCCGGGGTAGACCAGGCCCTCGTGGCCGTCGTCGAAGCGGACCAGGTAGGGCGGGGTCCCCTCGGGACCCCGCACCTCCACGATCTCGCCGATCCGCTCCTGGATACCGACCACGTGCCCCTGGACCTGAAGTTCGTCGCCCACTGTCGCGTGCATCCGCCCACCTCCGGCGCGATCCGATCGGACAGCTCCCGAAAGTACCGCCAAGTGCAAGATCGTGCTGGTCAGGGGCGCGCGGGCGGACGTGCGGTCACGCGCAGGCGGACGTCAGCCTGGCCACCCGGTCCAGCTTCTCCTGCGACCACTCGGCGATCGACGACGGGCTCAGGTCCTCCAGGGTGACCTGGTCCATGGTCGTGGAGACGCCCTCGATGGCCTCGCGCAGCGTGGTGTCGGCGGACTTGTCGGCCAGCGCCCCCAGCTCCTCGGCCTTCTTCTGCGTCTCCTCCAGCGCCCTCTGCGGGTCGGTCGCGTCCGGGGTGAACCCGGCCAGCGCCAGCGCCTCGGTGCACAGCGACACCTTGTCCAGCGCCTGGCTCGCGTCGTTCACGGCCTCGTTGGCCTGCTGCACGCTCTCGCAGGCCGACAGCGACCCGACCACGCCGAGCGCCAGCAGGAACGTCACGGCGGTGCGTCGTGCGCGCATGGTGGTACCCCGTCTCCGGCTCGTCCGTTTCGTCCGACTCTACCGGCGCGCGTAGAGCCGCCGGACCACTTCTCCGATCTCCGGCTCCTCCACGACCAGGTCGAGCACCTCGGCGCGGGTCGCGACCTCGGCGATCAGCGCCGCCGCCGTGGTGTCGGCGCGCCGGAACGCCAGCCGCTGCCGCAGCCCGCCCTGCTCGACCGACACCGACGCCACGCCGGGCAGCCCGGCCAGGTCGGCGGGCGCGGCGAGCTCCACGACCAGCACCCGCTCCGGGCTGACCTCGTGCCGCAGGTACTTCAGCGGGCCGTCGGCGAGCACCGTGCCCCGGTCGATCACGACCAGGCGGTGGCACAGGCGCTCTATGTCGTCCAGGTCGTGCGTGGTCAGCAGGAGCGTCGTGCCGCGCTTGGCGTTCAGCTCGGCCAGGAACTCGCGCAGCCGCTCCTTCGATTCCAGGTCCAGCCCGATCGTCGGCTCGTCCAGCACCAGCAGCTCCGGGTCGTGCAGCAGCGCGGCGGTGATCTCGCCGCGCATCCGCTGCCCGAGCGAGAGCTGCCGCACCGGCGTGTCCAGGAACGGGCCGAGGTCCAGCAGGTCGGCGCACTCGGCCAGCCTGCGCGCGTAGCTGCGCGCGTCCACCCGGTAGATGGCGCGCAGCAGCTCGAAGCTGTCCACGAGGGGCAGGTCCCACCACAGCTGGGTGCGCTGGCCGAACACCACGCCCAGCCGCCTGGCCACCTCGCGCCTGCTCCTGGTCGGGTCCAGGCCGGACACCAGCACCCGGCCGGACGTCGGCACCAGGATGCCGGTGATCATCTTGATGGTGGTGGACTTGCCCGCCCCGTTGGGCCCGACGTAGCCGACGGCCTCGCCCTCGGCGATGTCGAAGCTGACCCCGGCGACGGCGGTGACGACCCGCCGCTCCCGCCGGAACCGGCCGATCTTGCGGGAGAGCGTGAACTCCCGGCACAGCTCGCGCGCCTCGATCATGATCCTGTCCCCCGGTAGTGGCGGACCGCGAAGCGCCACACCAGCCCGGCTGCGCTGGCGCTCGCGACCGCGATCAGCGGTGAGATCCAGCCGAGCCAACCGGGACCGCCCAGCGGGTCGGGGCGGCCCAGCAGCGCCAGGGCCGGGTAGTACGCGATGAACGCGAACGGCAGCGCGAACGCCATCACCCTGCGCAGCGCGAGGCCGTAGATGGTGATCGGGTAGGCGGCGAACGCGTTGCCGCCGTGCGTGACGGTGTTCGCGACCTCCTGGCCCTCGACGAACCAGAACGACACGGCGCTCGCCGCGACCCACACCGAACCGAAGATCACCGCGCCGCACAGCGGGGTGGTGACGGCCAGCAGCAGGAGCCACGGCGTCCAGTCGATGTCGTTGTGCAGCAGCGCGTACACCGTCACCCCCACGCCGCTCGCGACCCGGCCGAGCCTGCGCAGCCGGATGTCGGACACCATCAGCTGCGGCAGCGTGCCCAGCGGTCTGGTGAGCAGCGCGTCGAACGTGCCGTCCCGCAGGTAGACCGGCAGCTCGTCGAGCTGGCCCGCGGTCAGGTCGGCGATGCCGAAGGCGGTGCTGGACAGGGCGTAGACCAGCAGCACCTCGTGCACGCTGAACCCGCCGAGGTCGGTGATCCTGGTGAACAGCACCAGGATCACGACCAGCTCGACCAGCTGCCCGCCCGCCTGGGCGACGCACTCCAGCGCGAACGAGACCCGGTAGGACATCTGCCCGCGCAGCCGGGCGCCCACGAGCCTCGGGTAGATCGGCTCAGCCACCCTGCACCACCACCCGGTGCACGGCGGTGCGCAGCACCAGGTGGCCCAGCGCGCTCGTGCCGATCGCGGACACGACCTGGTGGCTCAGCAGCAGCCACGGCGACCCGACGCCGAGGAACACGTCGACGGGGGCCTGGAGGATCGCCGGGAACGGGGTCGACCACAGCAGGTCCCTGCCCCACTCGGGCAGGAAGGCCAGCGGGACGGCCAGGCCGGACAGCAGCGGGATGACCACGCCGTAGACGCTGAGCAGGCCGCGGTTGTCCAGCAGCCAGAACGCGGTGCAGTTGATCATGAATCGGATGTTGAAGCTCACCACCAGGCCCAGCACCGCGCTGACCCCGAACACCGGCAGGAGTTCCGGGGCGGGCCAGCGGAACGGGAAGAACAGCGCGCCCACCGCGACCGGCGGCAGCAGCCTGGCCAGTGCGGCGTGGCAGGCCCGGCCGACGTCCTGGGCGAACAGCGCCGCCTGCAGGTGCCACGGGCGGTACAGGTCGACCACGATGTTGCCGGTGCGGATCCGGTCGGAGAGCGTGCTGTCGCCCCACAGGACCACGAACGCCATCAGGCCCTGCCCGAGCCACACGTACGTCGTGGTCGCCGTCGTGTCGTAGCCCCCGCCGTGGCCGACAGGGGCGATGGCCGCCGTGAGCACGGCGGTTCTGAGCAGGCCGAACATCACGTTCGCGGCGATTCCCGCGAAGGTCGCTCGCCGGTAGGTGGAGTAGCGGCGGAAACCGGCCAGCGCTAATCGGGCGTAAGCGCGCACCCTCATGACCCTATGCACTCGCCCGCCCCCTTTGGGGTGGAACAGCCGCCGCTTGCTCCGAACCGGGGACGTGATTGGTGGTATCTGTGAAAAGCCTTGCGGGAGACGGGTGATGGTGCCTGTGCGGGCTGGGTGAACCGCCGCGTCACCCGCCGAGGCTAGGGGTGGGTGGTGGCGGGCTGTGAACGTGGGCAGGGGGTGCCCACTGACGGGTGAGACCCGTGCGGGTGAGGCGCTGGTGGGAAGTTGTAGCCCGGCCCCGGTTCGGTCGGGGAGCGCTCCCCGACCGAACCGGGACCGTTGCGCCTACGGCAGCGCGGCCCGCACCTCGACCCAGCGCCGGGCGCGCTCGCGCAGGTCGGCGTCGTCGACCAGCGGGGCCACCGCGTCGAGCACGGCGGTGATGCTCCGGTGCTCGCGCAGCACCTTCACCTCGGACCTCGGCAGCGCGGCCGTCGCCGCCCGCTCGGCCGCCTCCTCGGCGGTCAGCGCGGTCTCCGACAGCACGTCGGCGGCCAGCCGGTCCGGGGTCTCCGCGCCCAGCTCCAGCAGGTGGCCGCGCAGGGTGAAGCGCTCCACCACGGAGGGGGTGCGGCGGTGGCTGTGCCGCTCGGCGCCGTAGGAGGCGGCGAGGCCGACCGCGCCCCAGGCGATCCTGCGGCGGGCGGGCAGCGCGTCGTCGGCGACGTGCTGGAGCGCCACCAGCCTGATCCAGGTCCAGTCGTTCGCGTCGCTCACGGCCGCACCGCCCCTGGGGTGGCGGGCGCGGGGTGTGTGAACGCCCTCGCGGGCGAGCCCGTCGACCCGCCGGGGGCCCCGTCCGCGCGCCAGTCGGTTCGGCGGGCTGTGCGCGGGCGCACCGGACCCGCGGGCGCTCGCCGCGCCGCGTTCCGGTTCTCCCCCCGCGCCGGGCGGGGCAGGACGGTCTTCATGGGCCAAGCCTACGAGAGCGGGCGCAACCCGGTGATCCACCCGGCCCAGCGGGGAGAGGGCCGGGTGGGCCGGTCGCGCTCAGGAGCCGAACGCGCTGGTGGTGACCACGCCACCCTCCTGCCTGCCCGCCAGGCAGTGCACGTAGTTGCGGTCGCCGTCGGACTTGGCGACCGCGGAGATCTCCCAGCCGGTGGTGTCCACGCCCGCGCGGGTGTTGGCCCTCATCGCGGTCGCGGTGCACACGTTCGCGACCTCGGGGGCCTGGAGCAGCTCCTCGGAGGCGACCTGCGGGATCGACCCGGACAGCCAGGTGCCCGCGAACGCCTCCCAGTAGTGCTCGTTCGCGCAGTCGCCGAGCATCCGGGCGGTGGCGGCCGTGCCGCCGATCTGGACCAGTCCGGCGTAGCAGGTCTGCTCGGCGATGCAGTAGCCGCTGTCGCAGGGCTTGGTGCGCGGGGGCGGGAGGTCGTCGGACTCGGAGGAGGTGGAGGACGTCGCCGGGCCGTTCTGGCCGCTGCCGGAGGAGGTGGGCTGCTGGGTGCGCTGGGAGGCGATCAGCCAGGTGGCGCCGGAGACCAGGAGCAGGGCCAGCACGACGCCCAGGACCAGCGGCCAGGCCCGGCGGGGTGGCTGCTGGATGACGACGTACTGCGGTGGGCCGGAGTGCTGCTGGGGGCCGGAGTGCTGACCGGGGTGGGGCGGGCCTGAGTGCGCCTGGGCGGGGTGCGGCAGGCCGCCGCGGGGGAGCGGGGACAGGACCTGGCCGGGTGGGAAGAAGCCCGGTGGGAACGAGCCCTGCGGGCCCTGGTCCTGGGGGAAGCCGCCGGGTGGGGTCGGCTGCGGGTGCGGGGGTGGTGTGCCGTGCGGGGGCGTGCCGGGAGGGGCCTGGGCCGGGCCTGGGGCGCGTGGCCAGGAGAGCTGGGGCGTGCCCTGGCCCGGTGTGGCCCGCGGGGCGTCCTGGGCGGGCTGCGGTGCGCCCGCGGGGGTGGTCGGCGTGGAGAACGGGGAGGGCAGCGGGCCCCGGTCCAGCTCGTCGCGGAACTGGGCCGCGCTGGAGGTGCGGTAGGCCGCGTCCGGTTCCAGGGCGCGCACCAGGGCGGCGTGCAGGTCGTCCGGGCAGCCGGGCACGCGCTCGACCGGGGTGCGCAGCACCTCGCCGAGGTGGTCGAACGACTCGATCGGCCACGGCACCGGTCTCGGCGGCCTGCCCGCCAGCAGGTCGTACAGGGTCGCCGCCAGCGAGTACACGTCGCCCGCCGCCGTGGGCGGCACCATCGCGAACGCCTCCGGCGGCGCGTAGCTGGGGCTCAGCGCGTCCCGCGTCACCGACGACGCGCCGTCGGCGTCCAGCAGCGCGGCCAGGCCGAAGTCGGCGATCTTGGCGGTGCCGTACCGGTCGAGCAGCACGTTGCCGGGCTTGAGGTCGCGGTGCAGCACGCCCTCGCCGTGCGCGGCGGCCAGCGCGTCCGCGAGCTGCACGCCCAGCCTGCGCACCCGGTCGCCGTCCAGCGGGCCGTTCGTGCGCAGCAGGTCGCCGAGCGTGCCGCCGGTGCACAGCTCCATCACCAGGTACGGGGTGCCCTCGGCGGTGAAGTTCGCGTCGTGCACGGACACCACGTGCGGGTGCCCGGACAGGCGCGCGGCGGCGTGCGCCTCCCGCAGGAAGCGCCGCCGGTCGCGCTCGGTCCGCAGGACGCGGTGGTCCACCTTGACCGCGACCTCGCGGTCGAGCTGCACCTGGCGCGCCCGGTACACGGTGGCGAAGCCGCCCTGGCCCAGCGGGGTCATGTCGGTCAGTCCCGGCAACTGCACGGGCGGACTGTAACCCGGAGGTCCGACAACCGCGGTGGGTCAGGCCTCGGTCGACTCGCACACCAGGTCGACGATCGCGCGCAGCGCCTCCCGGTCGACGACGGCGGGGTCCTCGGCTAGCCACGCGCCGACCTCGTCCAGGAACACCTCGGGCGTCATCGGCGGCACCAGCGCCCCGTCGGTCGGGTCGGTGGTGACCTCGCCCGCCCGGCTCGGGTACACCAGCAGCACCGCCCGCACCTCCAGGTGCGGCAGCAGGGCCCGGTACTCGGCGAGCCCGCGCGGCAGCCGCGTGCCGCCGCCCCGGAACAGGTGGCCGTTGCGCCACAGCGACCCGTCGTCCCCGGTCTGGTAGTGGCCGGGCAGCCAGGACTTGGACTCGATCAGCACCAGCCGCCGCCCGCACAGCACGGCGTGGTCGATGTCGACGAACACCGAGTCGGGCCAGGCCAGGCCGTGGAACACGCGGGCGCCGGGCAGCCGGGTCAGGTACTCGGAGAGCAGGTCGGCGGTCAGCCGCTCGCACACCCGCTCGTCGTCCACCTCGCCGCGCACCACCTCGGTGTCGACCTCGGCCGCGAACACCCGGTCCGTGCGGGTCGCGGCCAGGTAGCGGCGCACCAGCCGGAACGCCCAGGCGGCTGCGGCGGCGACCATCGCCAGCCACACCGCGAGGCCCAGCGGGGACAGGTCGAGCGCGAACACCGGGAGGAGCAGGAAGAACCACGCGCACAGCGCGGTGAGGGCGGGCGCGTGGCCCGGCGAGGCGACCGGGGCGTACCGGACGCGCTGCCCGGTGTCGACCAGCCGCCACCAGCCGAGGTCGTCCGGGTCGACGTCGGGCTTCGGAGGTACGAAGTCGGGATCGTCGCCGAACGGGCGGTTCCAGGGCGCCCGTCCCGATCTTGGCGGCCGGGTCGCGGAACCGGACCGGGGCCCGGAGCGCGGGTGCGCCCACCCCCGGTCGTAGGCCCGGCGGCGAGCCGGGTCGCGCAGGGTGTCATATGCCTCCTGCAGCGCTCGGAAGCCCCCTGAAGATCCACCGGCGTCCGGGTGCATGACCTTCGCCAGCGACCGGTAGGCGGACCGGATCTCGGCCGAGGATGCCTCGCGCTCGACGCCCAGAAGCTCGTAGTAGTCCACCCCGCGCACGGGGCAGACCTTATTGCGCCGCGCCGATCCCGTGTCCACAGGACCTTCTCGTGGCTAGGGTGTGCGGTGAGAGCCTGGTAGCGCAGCGGTTGACGCGCCCCGCCCCGGTGGGGAGGACGCCGGTTCGAATCCGGTCCGGCTCGCTGATGTGGCGAAGCGGCATCAGGCGGCTCCACCACTGGAACCCCGCCTGAGTGGGCAACTCCCGTGAACCCCCGGTCACCGCGACCGGGGGTTCGCTGCAACCACCCTTGTCGCCCGGAGCGCCCGTCGGAGTCGCTCCCGCTTCGCGGCACCGGGCGGTTCCCACCGAGAAGACGCCGAGTCCCGAGAGCCCCAGGGGTTCACCGGGCTCCACCTCAGGAGCAGTCCAGCACCAGCCGCCCACCGCTGAACCTCGGCCGCAGGTCCCCCCGCGCCTCGACGCTGCGCACGTCGTGCGGCCGGACCTCCTCGATCGCGCTGAACGCCAGCACGTCCGCCACCCCGTACCGCCCGTGCAGCGCCCGCTGGCCGGGGAACCGCAGCGCGGTCCCCTCCACCCGGTCCCGGTGCGCCAGCGCGGCCCGCAGCGCGCCCGCGACCAGCTCGGACGGCCCGGCGACCCGTTCCACCCCGCCCTCGTGCAGCGCGATCCCGGTCCCGCGCTCCACCAGCGTGGACACCACGTTCCCCGACGGCGCCTTCGGCAGCCGGAACGACAGCGCCCAGTGGGGTCCGACGTCGTGCACGCACACCACCGCCGCCTCATAGAGCAGCGATCCGTGCAGCGCGAGCGCCGCGCTTTCGGCGCTCGTGGGGTCCTCGTGTCCCGCGTTCACCCCGAGCCACGTGGTCATGCGACGCAGATTAGTCCGATCGGGTGACGTTCAGATATCCGACGAATGGCCGAAATTCCCCTTCCGGGCGGGTTCGACCGCCCCGCCCGGATCAGGGGGCGCTAGACCGGCAGCAGGTCGAACGAGCCGAGGAACGGCAGCATCCCGATGTTCTGCAGCGCGGCCAGCGACAGCCACACCGCGCCGACGGTCACGGCGGGTCCGACGATCCGCATCTCCACGGCGCCGCCGGTCTTCATCCGCATGATCTTCGGCGGCGCGATCGGGTACCAGGTCTTGCCCGCGATCGGGATCGGCCACGCCATCGGGCAGCCCTGCTCGGTGATCGCGTCGCCGATGTAGTGCGCCACGCAGCCCACGGCCACCGCGATGCCGAGCGCGGCGGCGTTCGCGGCGGTCTGCGCGGTCCACATCACGCACAGCGCGGTGATGCCCGCCGACACCACGGTGATCAGCAGCGCGTCGTGCTTGTTCGACCAGTCCTTCATGATCCCGCGCACCGCCAGGCCCGCGAACGCGAACATCAGCAGCGGCAGCGCCCACTTCTGCGACTGCTGCACCACCGCCGTCGTGCCGAGCGCGCACAGCAGCGCGAACACGAACGTGTGGGTCAGCGCCCGGTGCCCGCCCTCGCGGTTGGAGTCCCGCTTGGTCCTGGTCAGCTTGTAGACCCAGCTGCTGACGGTGTTCAGCGCCCCGGACAGGCCCTGGCTGATCGGCCCGAACGCGCGGGCGATGGTGGACGACGGGTGGTCGATGTCGGGCATCAGCGCCGCGCCCGTGGCGAGCACCGCGCCGACCGTCCAGCTCTGCGGCGAGAGCTGTCCGATGGGATGGTTCTCGGCGAGCGCGGTCACCGCCGCCCAAGCCAGCAGACCGCTCATGGCGTGCGTGGGTCCGGTCGACATGGTGCCCCCTCCAAGATCGTGACTGGAGGTTAAGGCATTGTGATGCCCGATCCCTTTTTCACCCGTGAGTGGCGCACGCAGCATGACATAGCAGTACGCTTGTCCTGCTTGCATTGCCGCGAGAGGAGCGCACCCGAGTATGGGCAAGATCAAGGTTCAGGGGACTGTCGTCGAGCTCGACGGCGACGAGATGACCAGGATCATCTGGCAGTTCATCAAGGACAAGCTGGTCCACCCGTACCTGGACGTCAACCTCGAGTACTACGACCTGGGCATCGAGCACCGGGACGCCACCGACGACCAGGTCACCATCGACGCGGCCAACGCGATCAAGAAGCACAACGTGGGCGTGAAGTGCGCCACCATCACGCCGGACGAGGCGCGGGTGGAGGAGTTCGGTCTCAAGAAGATGTGGGTCTCGCCCAACGGCACGATCCGCAACATCCTCGGCGGCGTCGTCTTCCGCGAGCCGATCATCATCTCGAACATCCCCCGGCTCGTCCCCGGCTGGACCAAGCCGATCATCATCGGCCGCCACGCCCACGGCGACCAGTACAAGGCCACGAACTTCAAGGTCCCCGGCGCGGGCAAGCTGACCGTGACCTTCACGCCCGAGGACGGCTCCGCGCCGATCGAGCACGTCGTCGCCAACTACGGCGCCGACGGCGGCGTGGCCATGGGCATGTACAACTTCAACAAGTCCATCGAGGACTTCGCGCGGGCCTCGTTCTCGTACGGCCTGCAGCGGAACTACCCGGTGTACATGTCGACCAAGAACACCATCCTCAAGGCGTACGACGGCGCCTTCAAGGACATCTTCCAGCAGGTGTTCGAGGCCGAGTTCAAGGCCGAGTTCGACGCCAAGGGGCTCACCTACGAGCACCGCCTCATCGACGACATGGTCGCCGCGGCCATGAAGTGGGAGGGCGGCTACGTCTGGGCGTGCAAGAACTACGACGGCGACGTGCAGTCCGACACGGTCGCGCAGGGCTTCGGGTCGCTCGGCCTGATGACCTCCGTGCTGATGACCCCGGACGGCAAGACCGTCGAGGCCGAGGCCGCGCACGGCACCGTCACCCGGCACTTCCGCCAGCACCAGGCGGGCAAGCCGACCTCCACCAACCCGATCGCGTCGATCTTCGCCTGGACCGGTGGCCTCAAGCACCGCGGCAAGCTCGACGGGACCCCCGAGGTCACCGGGTTCGCGGAGACGCTGGAGAAGGTCATCGTCGAGACCGTCGAGAGCGGCAAGATGACGAAGGACCTCGCGCTGCTGGTCAGCCGTGACCAGGAGTGGCAGACCACGGAGGACTTCCTCGCCACGCTGGACGAGAACCTCCAGAAGAAGATGGCGGGCTGAGGCCGCACGTCTTCTCGGCGGGCCCGGTCGCTTCGGCGGCCGGGCCCGTTGGGTTCTCCGGGGCCCTTCCCGGCTCGCGGGCCGGTTCCGGTCACGCAGGGTCGTCGGGGTACGCCCGTCCGATGGGCGTGGTGGGTGGTTCGGGCGCCGGGGAGTTCCGCGCCGGGGGTGGGTTGGCTATACCCCAGGTCGAGGAGGTGTCCCATGCCCATGCGCGTGGATGCGCCGTTCCGCGGGTTGCGCGGGCTGGTCGTGCTCGGGGTCGTCGGGGTCGCGGTGGCGATGTACGCGATCAGTGGCGGGCAGCGGTTCGGGTCGGGGGCGCCCGACCCGTGCCGGGTCGAGGTGGCCGTCGAGGTGCTGGAGGTGCGCGGCGGGCCGGACACGGCGCTGCCGGTGCTGTCGACCGCGCCGAGGGGGGCGGTGCTGGACGCGCAGCGGGTCGTGCAGAACGGGTTCCGGCTGCTGGCCGACGACCGGTGGGTGGCGCAGGAGGGCGTGGCCACGGCCGCGGGGGCGGACTGCGGGTGAGGCGGGCCGCGGGTTGCGCGGGCGGGCCGGGCGTCCGGTGTGCTCTGATTGTCCGGTGTTCCTGAGCTGGCGGCGCGGCAAGCGCGACGAGATCATCACCTGCTCGTGCGAGCCGGACTGGCCCGAGCTGGTCTCCGACCTCGACGGGCACCCGGTGCGCGGGCTGCCGTCCCCGGACGGGTCGAGCCCGATGGTGATGATGCTGGGGCTTGTGGCGAAGTGCGCCCGGTGCGGCGCGCGCTACCCCCACGGGTGGGTCGTGGCTGACTAGGCTGGGCCGGTGCTGACCGTCTCCACCGTCAACGTCAACGGCCTGCGCGCCGCCGCCAAGAAGGGCTACCTGGAGTGGCTCGCCGCCACCGGGGCCGATGTGGTGTGCCTCCAGGAGGTGCGGGCCGAACCGGGGCAGCTGGCCGACGAGGTGCGCGACCCCGAGGGGTGGCACTCGGCGCACGCGCACTCGGCGGTCAAGGGCCGCAGCGGCGTCGCGGTGCTGACCCGCGAGCAGCCGACCGCGGTGCGGGTCGGGTTCGGGGTCGAGGAGTTCGCGCACTCGGGGCGGTACGTGGAGGTCGAGCTGACCGGGCTGGTGGTCGGGTCGCTGTACCTGCCCAGCGGGGAGGTCGGCACCGAGCGGCAGGACGAGAAGGACCGGTTCATGGCGGCGTTCCTGCCCTACCTGGTCGAGCTGCGGGAGAAGGCGGCGGCCGACGGGCGGGAGGTGCTGGTGTGCGGGGACTGGAACATCGCGCACCGGCAGGCGGACCTGAAGTCGTGGAAGGCGAACCAGAAGTCGGCGGGGTTCCTGCCGTACGAGCGGGAGTGGCTGGGGTCGGTGTTCGAGAGCGGCTACGCGGACGTGGTGCGGGCGCTGCACCCGGACGTGGAGGGGCCGTACTCGTGGTGGTCGTACCGGGGGAAGGCGTTCGACAACGACTCCGGGTGGCGCATCGACTACCAGGTGGCGACCGAGGGGCTGGCGGCTCGGGCCGAGACGGCCGTGGTGGAGCGGGCCGCGACCTACGCGGAGCGGTGGTCGGACCACGCGCCGGTGACGGTGGAGTACCGGGACTGAGCCGGGCGGATCGGGCACAATCGCGGGTGGGAGGTGAGGTCGTGCACGAGGCGATCGCGACCAGGCTGGCCGAGGTGCGGGACCTGTGCCGCGCGCTCGGGGTCCGCCGCCTCGACGTGTTCGGCTCCGCCCTCGGCGACGCGTTCGACCCCGAGTCCAGCGACGTCGACCTGCTCGTCGAGTTCGACGCCCGGCCGGGGTTCGACCACTTCGGCAGCTACTTCGCGCTCCGCGAGGGCCTGGAGCTGATCTTCGGGCGGCCGGTCGACCTGGTGAGCAGCGCGGGCATCCGCAACCCGTACTTCCGGCAGCGGGTGATGGAGAGCCGGGAGCAGGTCTATGCCGCGTGACCCCCGCACCTACCTCTGGGACGCCCGGCAGGCGGTCGGCCTGCTGCGGCGGTTCGGCGCCGGGAAGGCGTTCGCCGACTACCAGGACGACCCGATGCTGCGGTCGGCCGTCGAGCGGCAGTTCGAGATCGTCGGCGAGGCGCTCAACCAGCTCCGGAAGCTCGACGCCGAGCTCGCGGCGCGCATCCCCGACGTCAACCGGATCGTCGCCTTCCGCAACATCCTGATCCACGGCTACGCCTCGGTCGACGACGCGCTGGTGTGGCAGACCCTCACCGACAAGGTCCCGGTCCTGGAGACCGCGCTCGACGACCTGCTCGACGGGGCCGGCGGCTGACCGGCCACTGGTGCGACCGGGTGACTCCGCTGCGTGACCGCAGCCCTGCGGGTCCCCCGTGACCAGGTCGGCGTGCGCCAAACCCGCTGCGGCGATCATCACGCTCCGCGCCCGCCGGGGAATACCCTCCGCCTAGGCTCGTTGACGTGCCCGTGGACATCTCGATCACCCCGCCCTCCCCGGCGCCCGGCGCCGCCGCCATGCGGCGCGCCCTGCGGCGGGCCGCCGACGGGGCCGTGCTCGACGCCACCGAGGCCGCCGTCCTGCTGCACGCGCGCGGGGACGACCTCGACTCGTTGCTGGCCTCCGCCGCCAAGGTGCGGGACGCGCACCTGCTCGCCGAGGGGCGGGCCGGGGTCGTCACCTACAGCCGCAACGCGTTCATCCCGCTCACCCGGCTCTGCCGGGACCGGTGCCACTACTGCACGTTCGCCACCGCCCCGCACAAGCTCGACGCGCCCTTCCTGGAGCGCGACGAGGTCGTCGCCATCGCCCGCGAGGCCGCCGCCGCCGGGTGCAAGGAAGCGCTCTTCACCCTCGGCGACCGGCCCGAGGACCGGTGGCACCAGGCCAAGGAGTGGCTCGACGCGCGCGGCTACTCGTCCACGCTCGACTACCTGCGCTCGTGCGCCATCGCGGTCCTCGAAGAGACCGGGCTGCTGCCGCACCTGAACCCCGGCGTGCTCAGCTGGGAGGAGTTCCAGCGGTTGCGGCCGGTCGCGGCCAGCATGGGCATGATGCTGGAGACCACCTCCGAGCGGCTCTGGCGGGAGAAGGGGCAGCCGCACCACGGCAGCCCCGACAAGGAGCCCGCCGTGCGACTCCGGGTGCTCACGGACGCGGGGCGGGTGAACGTGCCGTTCACCACGGGCATCCTCATCGGCATCGGCGAGACCATCGCCGAGCGGGCCGAGTCGCTGCTGGCCATGCGGGCCGTCGCGCGCCAGTACGGGCACGTGCAGGAAGTGATCATCCAGAACTTCCGGGCCAAGCCCGACACCGCCATGCGCTCCATGCCCGACGCCGACCTGCGCGAACTGGCCGCCACCATCGCCGTCGCCCGGCTGGTCATGCCGTCCACCACCAGCGTCCAGGCCCCGCCGAACCTGGTCGGCGACGAGTTCGGGCTCATGCTCCGCGCCGGCATCGACGACTGGGGCGGCGTGTCGCCCGTCACGCCCGACCACGTCAACCCCGAGCGCCCGTGGCCGCAGGTCGACCGGCTCGCCGAGGTCACCCGCGAGGCCGGGTTCGAGCTGCGCGAGCGGCTGGCCGCCTACCCCCGGTACACCCGCGCCACCCCCGGCCAGTGGATCGACACCCGGCTCACCGCGCACGTCGCCGCCCTCGCGGGCGAGGACGGGCTGGCCCAGCCGGACGCGCCCGTCGTCGGCCGCGAGTGGCAGGAGCCCGACGCCGCCGACACCACCGGGCGCGCCGACCTGCACACCGCCGTCGACACCGAGGGCCGCACCGGCGACCGGCGCGGCGACTTCGACAGCGTCTACGGCGACTGGTCCGCGCTGAGCGTGCCCAAGGCGGTCGAGCGCCTCCCCGAGGACACCGCCCGCGCCCTGCGCCTGGCCGCCGACGCCCCGCACCGCCTCCTCGACGACACCGGCGCCGCCATGGCCCTGCTCACCGCCGACGGGCCCGCCCTGGAGGCCATGGCCCGCCTCGCCGACGACCTGCGGGCCGACGCCGTGGGCGACGACGTGACCTACGTGGTCAACCGCAACATCAACTTCTCCAACGTCTGCTACGTCGGCTGCCGCTTCTGCGCCTTCGCCCAGCGCGAGCGCGACGCGGACGCGTTCCGGCTGTCCACCGACGAGGTCGCCGAGCGCGCCCACGAGGCCTGGCTGGAGGGCGCCACCGAGATCTGCATGCAGGGCGGCATCGACCCCCGCCTGCCGGTGACGTACTACGCCGACGCCGTGCGCGCCATCAAGCGCCGCGTGCCGGGGATGCACGTGCACGCCTTCAGCCCCATGGAGATCGTCAGCGCCGCCGCCAAGGCGGGCGCCAGCGTCCGCGACTGGCTCACCGAGCTGCGCGAGGCGGGCCTGGACACCATCCCCGGCACCGCCGCCGAGATCCTCGACGACGACGTCCGCTGGGTCCTCACCAAGGGCAAGCTGCCCACCGCGACCTGGCTCGACGTCGTCGGTACCGCGCACGAGCTGGGCATCCGCTCCTCGTCCACGATGATGTACGGCCACGTCGACCACCCCGGCCACTGGCTCGGCCACTTCCGCGTCCTGGCCGGCCTGCAGGACCGCACCGGCGGCCTCACCGAGTTCGTCGGCCTGCCGTTCGTGCACCGCAACGCCCCCATCTACCTGGCGGGCGTCGCCCGGCCCGGCCCCAGCCGCCGCGACAACCGGGCCGTGCACGCCTTCGCCCGCATCGCGCTGCACGGCCGGGTCCCGAACATCCAGTGCTCCTGGGTCAAGCTCGGCGACGAGGGCACCGCCGAGGTGCTGCGCGGCGGGGCCAACGACCTGGGCGGCACGCTCATGGAGGAGACCATCAGCCGCATGGCGGGCTCCGAGCACGGCTCCGCGCGCAGCACCGCCGAGCTGGCCGCCACCGCCGCCCTCGCGGGCAGGCCCGCCCGCCAGCGCACTACGACGTACGGCCCAGTGGGGGTCGCCGGGTAGACCCCGGGTGCGAGCGCCGGGGCGGTCGTGGCTAGGGTCTGCGCCTGGCCGAGGTTTTACCTGAAGAGAACACAGCAGCCCAACAGCTTCTGTAGGTTCACGGCCGTCCGTCAACGAAGTTCGCCCGTAACGGTGACGCGGTGTGGGTGAGGAGGCACGGCTGTGCGCGGTCGTGGTGCAGCAGCAGTGGGTGCGGCGGTCAGCGCGCTGACGGTGCTGGCGGGCCAGGGCACTGCCCTGGCGGCCGACACCGCGGTCGCGGCGGGCCCGCTCGACGCCCCCGTCGCGTTCGGCGCGGTCGGGCTGGGTGCGGTGGGCATGGTGCTCGGCGTCATCCGCTTCTTCCGCAAGCGCGAGGTCCCGACGCCCGCGGCCCTGCCGGTGGTGCAGGTGCAGCAGGCGGTGCAGCCGACGGCGGTCGAGCCGCTGCCCGGCGACGTCAGGCCCGCCCCCAAGGCCGCCTGACCCGGCTGGGACACTGGTCCCGTGTCGGAATCAACCGCAGCAGCACCGGTCAGCCGTCCACGGGTCCTCTCCGGCATCCAGCCGACGGCGGGTTCGTTCCACCTCGGCAACTACCTCGGCGCGCTGCGGCAGTGGGTCGCGCTGCAGGACACGCACGAGGCCTTCTACTGCGTCGTCGACCTGCACGCCATCACCGTCGAGCAGGACCCCAAGGTGCTGCGGGCCAACACCCGCGTCTCGGCGGCCCAGCTCCTCGCGCTCGGCATCGACCCCGAGCGGTCCGCGCTGTTCGTCCAGTCCCACGTGCCCGAGCACGCCCAGCTCGGCTGGGTCATGCAGTGCCTCACCGGGTTCGGCGAGGCCAGCCGGATGACCCAGTTCAAGGACAAGTCGGCGCGCGCCGAGTCGGCCATCGGCGTCGGCCTGTTCACCTACCCGATCCTGCAGGCCGCCGACATCCTGCTGTACCAGGCGCACCACGTGCCGGTCGGCGAGGACCAGCGCCAGCACCTGGAGCTGACCCGCGACCTGGCGCAGCGCTTCAACAGCCGGTTCGGCAAGACGTTCCGGCTGCCCGACCCGTACATCGTCAAGGACACGGCGAAGATCTTCGACCTGCAGGACCCGACGTCGAAGATGAGCAAGTCGGTGCCCGCGGGCGTCGTCGAGCTGCTGGAGGACCCGAAGCGGTCCGCCAAGAAGATCCGCTCCGCGGTCACCGACACCGGGCGCGAGATCGTGTACGACCCCGAGAACAAGGCGGGCGTGTCCAACCTGCTGGTGATCTACTCCGCGCTGACCGGGCGGTCGGTGGACGAGCTGGTCGCCGACTACGACGGCAAGGGCTACGGGGACCTCAAGAAGGACCTCGGCGAGGTGTTCACCGAGTTCGTGACGCCCGTCCAGGCCAAGGTCGCCGAGTACCTGGCCGACCCGGCCGAGCTGGACAAGGTGCTCGCGCGCGGTTCCGAGCGGGCCCGCGAGGTCGCGTCGAAGACGCTGGCGCGCGCGTACGAGAAGGTCGGCTTCCTGGCGGGCTGACGCCCCCGGAGGCGCTCCGCGCCCGAGGCCGGCCCCCGCTCGGGGACCGGCCTCGCCGCCGTTCTGCGGCCCCCGCCGGAGATCGCGCGCACATCACCTGGATGCCGAGTGGCGGCTGGTCAGAGCGCCGACTAGCTTGCGGACGTGGCGGAATCGAAGCCGGACGCGGCGGAGTCGAAGATCGACCGGCTGCGCGCCCGGTACCCGTGGCTCGACCACGTGATCAGGGCGGGCGTCCGCTACACCGAGCGGTACGGCACCCACTACGCGGCGGCGGTCACCTACTTCAGCGTCCTGTCGCTGGTCCCCCTGCTGATGATCGGCTTCGCCGTCGCGGGCATCGTGCTGACCTCCCAGCCCGCCCTGCTGGAGGACCTGCGCGGCGCGATCACCGAGGCGGTGCCCGGCTCGCTCGGCGACACGCTCAACGAGGTCGTCGGGCAGGCCATCGACTCCAAGGGCACGGTCGGCGTGTTCGGCCTGCTCGGCGCGGCCTACTCCGGGATCGGCTGGATCACGAACCTGCGGGACGCGCTCACCGCCCAGTGGGGCTACCCGAAGGCCGACCTGCCGATCGTCAAGACCGCCGTGCGGGACCTGTTCGCGCTGATCGGGCTGGGGATCGCGCTGGTGGTGTCGGTCGGCATCACCGCCGTCGGCAGCGGGTTCGCGCACCTGGTGCTGCGCGGGATCGGGCTGGACGGCGTGTGGTGGGCCGAGGCGCTGCTGCGGGCGGGCACGATCGTGCTCGGCCTGGCCGCGAACTGGCTGGTGTTCCTGTGGGTGCTGGCGAAGCTGCCGCGCAAGCCGGTGTCGTGGCGCAGCGCCATGCGCGGCGCGGCGGTGACCTCGGTCGGGTTCGAGCTGCTCAAGCAGGGCGGGTCGATCTACCTGGGGATCATCGGCACCTCGCCGACCGGCCTGGCGTTCGGCCCGCTGATCGGTGTGCTGGTGTTCGCGAACCTGCTGGCGCAGTTCATGCTGTTCATGGCCGCGTGGACCGCGACGGCGAAGGAGAACGTGCTGCGCGACCCGCCGCTGCCGCCGCCACCGGCGGTGATCCGGCCGGTGGTCGAGCTGCGGAAGGCGCCGACGCCCGGCGCGACGGTCGGGCTGCTCGGGGCCGGGGTGCTGATCGGGGCGCTGTTCCGGCGCAGGCGCTGAGCGCGGGCGCCGGGCGCGGGGGGAGTGGGTGCCGCGGGAGCGGGCGCCGGGGCGCTGAGCCGCGGCGGCGGGCTGTCGCGGCCGGGCGCGGCGGGGTGCCGCTCGCGCCCGGCGGACGTGGCCCGCTAGCGCCAGAACACCGCGACGGCGGTCTCCAGCACGACCAGGCCGCCCAGGGCCGGGGCCAGCCACGTCGCGACCTGCTTCTTGCTGAGGTTCACCGCGACCAGGCCCGCCAGCACCACCAGCAGCGCCAGCTTCACGCCCATCTTCACGACGTCGTAGTCGCGACCGGTCAGCGGCGCGAGGCCGATCAGCGCGACGCCGGTGACCAGCTGGAGCCCGCTGCCGTGCAGCCAGCCCTTGTTCAGCGGCCCGTTCGCGCCGACGCGCCGCTGGATGAAGAACATGGCCACGAGCATTCCCATGCCGAGCAGGTGCAGGAACACCAGCAGCAGGCGGACGAAGTCCACGGTGGAGCCTCCAGGTGTGGTGGGGGTTAGCGGCGGCGGGCTGCCAGCAGGCCGCGCGCGCCGAGCACGCCGATGATCGTGCCGAAGACCAGCGACGCGATGACGAGCACCAGGTGCACGGTGAAGAACGCCGTCGGCCCCGAGTCCCAGGAGCGCTCGTCCTTCCAGATGTTGCGCAGGAAGTTCGGCCAGATCACCCACGACCAGATCCCGAAGGCCAGCAGGAACGCGGACGTGCCTCGGGAGAGCTTCACCCGTTCAGTATCCGACGTGGTGGGTGCGACGCCCGCAACCGGGGTGGATAGCCTGGACGGGTGCGTTCCCCCGCGTCCCGAAGGTCCGCAGCCGCCTTCGTGCTGGCTGCGTGCGCGCTGCTCGCCAACGCCGCGCTCGTCGCGCCGCAGGCGGCAGCGCAGCAGACCACGTGCGAGAACAGGGTGTCGCCGCCCCCGGCGGTGGACACGTCCGAGGATGTGCCCAGCGGCGCCCGCCCACCGGAACCGCTGGAGGTCCCCGACCCGCCGATCGGGGGTGACCGGATGGGCGAGTGCGGCCCCGTGCTGCCCGAGGGGGCCCCGAGGGCGCCCAGCGGCATCACGGCCAAGACCTGGCTCGTCGCGGACATGGACAGCGGAGCCGTGCTCGCGGCCTACGACCCGCACGGCAGGCAGCGGCCCGCCTCGGTGATCAAGGTCCTGCTGGCGATGGTGGCGGCCAAGGAGCTGCCGCTGGACTCGCAGATGACCGCCATCGAGGAGGACACCGAGCAGGAGTGCACCTGCATCGGGCTGAAGGCGGGCAACACCTACACCGTCGAGCAGCTGCTCCAGTCGCTGGTCATGGCGTCCGGCAACGACGTCGCCAACGCGCTGGCCAGGCGGCTCGGCGGCCTGCCCAGCGCCATCCGCAAGATGAACGCGCTGGCCACCGAGCTGGGCGCCCGCGACACCAGGGCCATCACCCCGTCCGGGCTCGACGCCCCCGGCACCAGCACCTCCGCCTACGACGTGGCGCTGATCTTCCGCGCCGCGATGAAGTACCCCGACTTCGCCAGGGCGATCGCCACCCAGCGCATCGAGTTCCCGGCCGAGGAGGGCGGCACCAAGCCGGTCATCAACGACAACCGGCTGATGACCTCCTACGCGGGCGCGCTCGGCGGCAAGACCGGGTTCACCGACGACGCCCAGCACACGTACGTGGGCGCGGCCGAGCGCGACGGCAGGCGGCTCGTGGCCGTGCTGCTGCGCGCCCAGCAGCAGCCCCTGCGCACCACCGACCAGGCGGCGAGGCTGCTCGACTACGGCTTCTCGCTGCCCGCGAGCACCACCGTCGGCAAGCTGGTCGACGGGGCCCCGCAGGCCAAGCGGAAGACCACGGCGGCCAACCCGACGCTCGCGGCGCCCGCGCCGGGGCAGACCGCGGACGAGGGGGGCGACCCGGAGCCGACGTCCACCATGGGCCGCGCCTTCGGCAACGTCGGCGGGCCGCTCACGGCGCTCGCCGGGCTGGGGGTGCTCGGCGGGCTGGTGGTGTACCTGCGCGCGAAGCGGGCACGGGCGGCACGCGCGAAGCGCGCGGCGGCAGCGGCGGCTCCGGGGGCGGGGGCGGCTGGCGCTGGTGCGGCGGGCGCGGCCTCGCCGGGTGCTGGCACGGCTGGTGCTGGCGCGGTTGGCGCGGCTTCGCCGGGCACTGGGACGGCCGGTGCCGGCGCGGTTTCGCCGGGCGCCGGTGCTCCGGGCGCTGGTTCGCAGGCTTCGGGCCCGGCGGGCGTCACGGGCCCGCCGCCGCCCGGTGAGTTCCCGGTCGGCCGACCCGCCCCGGACCACGGCCCCGCGGGCCAGGCGCCGACCGGGCAGCCGGGCCAGCCGCCGAGCAGGGCGAGCCGGGAGATCCCGGCGGGCCAGGTCCCGACCGGTCCGTCCGCGCCGACCCAGTGGGTGAGCACGCAGGGCCCGCAGACGGCGAAGATCCAGACCGGCACGCCGCCGGTGGCCGAGCCGGGGACCCCGGCGCCGTCGCCCGCCGACCAGGCCGCGAGGGCCGCCCAGCAGGACGCGCCCGCGCAGCCCCGGACGCCGGGGTCGGAGGCGGTCACCCGCGAGGTGAGGCTGTCGCCGCCGTCGGACGCGACCCGCGAGCTGACCCAGTCGCACCCTGTCCTGCCCAAGCCGGAACCGGCCACCCGCGAGGTGCGGCAGCAGCCCCAGCCGCCTACTGTCCAGCCCCCGGCCACGCAGCCCCCGGCCACGCAGTCGCCGACCGCTCAGCCCTCGACCGCCCAGCCGCCGGTTGCCCAGCCACCAGCCGCGCAGCCGCCTGCCCAGCCCCAGCCGCCGGTGGCGCCGCCGGGCGGCCGGACCATGCCGGTGCGCCGGGAGGGCGCCGTCCAGGTGCCCGGCTGGCCCGCCGAGCAGTTCGAGCCCGACGAGGCGCCCGAGCGCAAGGCCCCGGCCCCGGAGCCGGACCCGAAGCCGGACTGGCCCAAGCAGGACTGACCCGAGCAGGACCGGCCCGAGCAGGACCGCCGCAGCTCGACCACCCCGGCGGACCCACCGGCGGCAGAACCCACCAGCGGCGGGCCCCCGAGCGGCGGAACACCGGCGAAGGCTCCGGAGCACAGGCTCCGGGGCCTTCGCCGTGCTCGGGGAGCGGGGCGGCCGTGGTCAGCGGCCCCGCACCACCCCCTCAGCCGTCCTCAGCGCCCCGGAAACCCCGAGGGGGCGGCCCCGGTCCGAATCGGACCGGGGCCGCCCCCTGGAAGCTCCTGCGGCGCTCGCGCGCCTCGGCGTCACACGCGCTTGAACAGCAGCGCGCGCTTCACCTCCTGGATCGCCTTCGTCACCTGGATGCCGCGCGGGCAGGCGTCGGTGCAGTTGAAGGTCGTGCGGCAGCGCCACACGCCGTCCACGTCGTTCAGGATGTCCAGCCGCTCCTCCGCGCCCTCGTCGCGCGAGTCGAAGATGAAGCGGTGGGCGTTCACGATCGCCGCCGGGCCGAAGTACGTGCCCTCGGTCCAGTACACCGGGCACGACGTGGTGCAGCAGGCGCACAGGATGCACTTGGTCGTGTCGTCGAACCGCTCCCGGTCCGCGATGGACTGGATGCGCTCGCGGGTCGGCTCGTTCCCGTACGTCACCAGGTACGGCTTGACCGCCTTGAACGCCTCGAAGAACGGCTCCATGTCGACCAGCAGGTCCTTGTGGACCGGCAGGCCCTTGATGGGCTCGATGGTGATCGTGGTCGGCTTGCCGCCCGACGGCATGAGGTCCTTCAGCAGGACCTTGCACGCCAGGCGGTTCACGCCGTTGATCCGCATCGCGTCCGAGCCGCAGATGCCGTGCGCGCACGACCGGCGGAACGTGAGCGTCCCGTCGATGTACCACTTGACGTAGTGCAGCAGGTTCAGCACCCGGTCGGACGGCAGCGCGGGGATCTCGAAGGAGTCCCAGCGCGGCTCGTCGTCGAACTCCGGGTTGAACCGGCGGACCTTCAGCGTGACGGTGATCGCGCCGTCCGGCACCGGGGGCTGGGAGCCGCGCGAACCCGTGGAAACCTCAGCGGTAGCGGTCATCAGTACTTGCGCTCCATCGGCTGGTACCGGGTGAACGTGACGGGCTTGTAGTCCAGCCTGATCTCGGCGGACATGCCCTCACCCTGCTTGTAGTACATGCTGTGGCGCATGAAGTTCGTGTCGTCGCGGGTCGGGTAGTCCTCGCGGGCGTGCCCGCCCCTGGACTCCTTGCGCGCGAGCGCGCCCACGACCAGAACCTCGGCCAGCTCCAGCAGGAAGCCCAGCTCGACGGCTTCCAGCAGGTCCGTGTTGAACCGCTTGCCCTTGTCCTGCACGGTGATCCGCTGGTACCGCTCCTTCAGCGCCTGCACGTCGTTCAGCGCCGTCTTGAGCGTGTCCTCGGTGCGGTACACCGACGCGTTCGCGTCCATGGTGGCCTGGAGCTCGGTGCGGATGTCCGCGACGCGCTCGTGGCCGTGCTCGGACAGGGCCAGCGCCACCTGCGCCTCGACGCCCGCCGCCGGGTTCTCCGGCAGGTCGACGTGCTCGTGCGCCAGGGCGTACTCGGCGGCGGCGATGCCCGCGCGGCGGCCGAACACGTTGATGTCCAGCAGCGAGTTGGTGCCCAGGCGGTTCGCCCCGTGCACCGACACGCACGCGCACTCGCCCGCGGCGTAGAGGCCGGGGATCACGTTGTCGTTGTCCCGCAGCACCTCGCCCAGCACGTTCGTGGGGATGCCGCCCATCGCGTAGTGCGCGGTCGGGTACACCGGCACCGGCTCGGTCACCGGGTCGACCGCCAGGTAGGTGCGGGCGAACTCGGTGATGTCGGGCAGCTTGGTCTCCAGGACCTCGGCGCCCAGGTGCGTGCAGTCCAGCAGCACGTAGTCCTTGTTCGGACCCGCGCCCCGGCCCTCCAGCACCTCCAGGGCCATCGACCGGGCGACGATGTCGCGCGGCGCCAGGTCCTTGATGGTGGGGGCGTAGCGCTCCATGAACCGCTCGCCGGAGGCGTTGCGCAGGATCGCGCCCTCGCCGCGCGCGCCCTCGGTGAGCAGGATGCCCAGGCCCGCGAGGCCGGTCGGGTGGAACTGGTAGAACTCCATGTCCTCCAGCGGCAGGCCCTTGCGGAACACGATGCCCATGCCGTCGCCGGTCAGGGTGTGCGCGTTCGAGGTGGTCTTGAAGACCTTGCCGAACCCGCCGGTCGCGAACACGACCGACTTGGCCTGGAACACGTGGATCTCGCCGGTCGCGAGCTCGTACGCCACGGCGCCGGTGCAGACCGGGCCGTCCTCGGTCTCGGTCAGGCAGATGTCGAGGACGTAGAACTCGTTGTAGAACTCGATGCCGTGCTTGACGCAGTTCTGGTACAGCGTCTGCAGGATCATGTGACCGGTGCGGTCCGCGGCGTAGCAGGCGCGGCGCACGGCGGCCTCACCGTGGTTGCGGGTGTGCCCGCCGAACCGGCGCTGGTCGATCTTGCCCTCGGGCGTCCGGTTGAACGGCAGGCCCATCTTCTCCAGGTCGAGGACCGCGTCGATGGCCTCCTTCGCCATGATCTCGGCGGCGTCCTGGTCGACCAGGTAGTCGCCGCCCTTGATCGTGTCGAAGGTGTGCCACTCCCAGTTGTCCTCCTCCACGTTCGCCAGCGCGGCGCACATGCCGCCCTGCGCGGCGCCCGTGTGGGACCGGGTGGGGTAGAGCTTGGTGAGCACCGCGGTGCGGGCGCGCTGGCCCGACTCGATGGCGGCGCGCATACCCGCGCCACCAGCCCCGATGATCACGACGTCGTACTTGTGGAACTGCATGTCGGTGTGCTCCCGCGCCGGGTCAGTTGGTGGTGGCGATGCCGGGATCGAACGTGAACACCACGTACGTCCCCGTCACGATGATCAGGACCATCGACACGTAGAGCAGCATCTTCAGCCAGAAGCGGGTGGCGTCCTTGCGGGCGTAGTCGTTGATGACCGTCCGCAGCCCGTTGCCGCCGTGGATCTGGGCGAGCCACAGCATGGCCAGGTCCCAGATCTGCCAGAACGGCGAGGCCCAGCGGCCCGCGACGAAACCGAAGTTGATCCGGTGCACGCCGCCGTCGAGGATGTTCATGATGAACAGGTGGCCGAGCACCAGCACGAGCAGCGCCACGCCGGACAGGCGCATGAACAGCCAGCTGTAGAGCTCGAAGTTGTTGCGCCGCGCCGCGGGCCTGCGCGGGGTGCGGGGGCGGTCGAGAGCCAGTTCGCTCATGATCAGTGACCCCCGAACATCTCGGTGACCGTGCGGACCATCATGAAGTACGTGCCGGGGATCATGACCGCGACCCAGATGCCGAGGATGGTCCACAGCATCGCGCGCTGGTGCTTCGGGCCCTTGGCCCAGAAGTCGACCAGCATGACCCGGACGCCGTTGAGGGCGTGGTAGAGGACCGCGCCGACCAGGCCGACCTCGAAGAGGTTCACCAGCGGGGTCTTGTAGGTCTCGATGACCGCGTCGTAGTCGTTCGGGGACACCCGCACGAGCGCGGTGTCCAGAACGTGCACGAACAAGAAGAAGAAGGTCAGAACGCCGGTGATGCGGTGGGCGACCCAGGACCACATGCCCAAGTCGCCTCGGTAGAGCGTTCCGCCTCCACGGGAGCTGCCCGCCCGCCCGGTTGCGGTGGTGCCGGCCATTCACGGCCTCCAGCGTCAGTGGTGGATTGGTCCCGTGAGCCGAGGTGGGCGGGACCTTGACGCACGGGATGCTAGTCGCGCAAGAGGCAAGCGTCCCAATAGTCGGACCTGTCTGTGACTGACGAGACACGGCGTGGTGGCTTTCCGTGTTCTCCCTTACCCCACCGGAGGGTGACGCTCACCTCCAGGGTGAACGGATCGTCGCGCAGCGCCGGAGGGCCTACCGGCCCTCCGGGTCGTATTCCACCACGGGGACGCCGTGCGCGCCCGCCACCGACCGCAGCTTCGTGGTCGTCGACTTGTCCAGACCGCTGGAGGGCAGCGCCAACCGCTCCACGTCCCGCGACAGGTCGATCCCGCCGCACACGTGCGCCGCGATCACCGGGGCCGTCGCCCGCCACACCGCGTCGTGCGCGCCCTGCCGCTCCGGCCGCTGGCCGGTGGCCGCCGCCAGCACCGCGCGCGCGTGCCGCTCGCCCACCCCGCCCTCGGACAGCAGCGCGTGCAGCAGCTCCACCGGGCTCGACGTCGGCGCGCCCCGCCCCGTGTGGCTGAAGTACGCCCGCCGCCGCGCCTCCGGCTTCAGCAGCAGGTGCGCCTCGCCCCGCACGGGGTCCGCCCGCAGCCGCAGCGCGTGCGCGTGGTCGGGGTGCACCAGCCCGGTCGCCTCGCCCACCAGCGGCCCCAGCTCCCGCCGGTCGACGCACTGCGCGTCCCACTCGTAGCGCCCCACCGGCCCGACCTGCCCGCCCGGCGCGGTCCAGAACGCGAACGCGTGGTCGCCTGCCAGCAGCTGCTCCAGGTGCGCCGCCCGCCGCCGCGCCCGCTCGGCCGTCGCCTGCGGCCCGGACAGGTCGAACCCGCTCTCCCGCAACCCCTCCAGGCTCCTGCGGTCCACCCGGCGCAGCCCCGCCTCGGCGGGCACCGGCAACCGGGCCCCGCGCAGCCGCAGCGCCCCGCCCGCGTCCGCCGCCAGCACCTCGCGGGCCCGCAGCGTCACGGTGATCGGCGCGGTCGCGAACCAGTCCTCCACCCGCTCCAGCACCGCCTCGGGGAACTGGTTGCCGCACAGCGGCGACAGCCGCGCCAGCACCTCCTGCCGCAGCGCCTCCGCGCCCGTCCCGCTGCGCAGCCGCACCGACCGCAGCAGCAGGTGCTGCCGGGGCGTCAGCGCGCCCGCCGCGGGCGAGCCGGGGAACGGCACCACGTCCGGGTCGGTCGACGTCCGCCCCGGCGCGCCGGACTCGCGCGACTGCGCCGACGAGGTCCTCGGCAGCGCCTCCCGCAGCTCCCGCAGCACCTCGGCCGCCGCCGGGGACAGCGCCAGCAGCCCGTTCTCGCCGCCCGCGCCCAGCGCGTCCCGCACCACGTGCACCAGCCTGCGCAGCCGCTCCGGGCGCGGACCGGGGTCCACGTCGGCGGCCAGCGCGAACCCGCCGCGCTCCCCGGCCTCCGGGCGCAGCACGCCCGCGTACACCTCGCCCCACGCCTCGGCCAGCAGCTCCGCCTCGCAGCGCAGCCGCAGCAGGTCGAACGCCTCCACCGGCGCGATGCCCGCCTGCTCGGCCACCGCGACCACCCTGGTGGCCGCCGTGGTCGCGTCCAGCGCCCCGGCCAGGTGCGCGCGCAGCGGGTCGTCCGACACCAGCGCCACGGCCAGCCGCACGACCTCCTTGCCCGCTGGCGACCCGTCGCCCTCCAGCAGCCTCGGCACGCCCGCCCGCAGCACCTGCCTGGCCAGCACCGGCTTGAGCGGCACGTCCCGCCACGCCGCGGCCATGTCCGCCGCCGCACCGTCCACCGCGGCGGCCAGCGCCACCGCGTCGCGCTGCGGCGGCGTCAACCGGTCCACCCCGGACGCCGCCGGGATCAGCCTGCCGCCCGGCGACAGGCGGGGCCTGCCGTCGAGCACGTCCGCGACCCGCCCCAGGTGCTGCGCCACGGTCTGGTCCCGGTGCCCGCGCGCGTCCGGGTCGGCCAGCGCGTCCCGCACCGCCCCCACCCGCTGCGCCCACTCCAGCACCCGGTGCGCCGCCGACGGCCCGCGCGGCGCCACCAGCCCGCCGGAGCGGATCTGCTCCAGCAGCCTGCGCCACACGCCCAGCAGCGCGTTCTCCCGCTCCAGCCCGTGCTCGAGGCCCGCGACCCGCTCGGCCAGCACGACCCGCTCCGCGCCGGGCCCGCTCAGGTCGGCGCTGTGCCGACCGGCGCCTGCCACCAGCAGCGTCTCCACCCGCGCGCGCAGCGTCGTGTCCAGCAGCGCCAGCTCCCGGCGGCCGGTCGCCAGCAGCGCCCTCGCCACCACCAGCCGCCGCTCGGTCGCGCTGATCGCGTGCCGGACGTCGACCGACTCGGTCGACTCCTTCGGGGCCACCGGCGCGGGGGCCACCGCGATCACCGCGCGGCGGCGGCGCTCCGGCTCCGGCTCGCCCTCGTCGTGCGCGGCCCCGGACAGGTCGTCGCCGCCGGACACCGCGCTGATCTCCGGCAGCGGCGCCGCCGACCCGGTGCCGACCAGCCTGCGCAGCTGCCGGGACACCAGCAGCCGCAGCAGGTTCGTCACCGCGTCCGCGCGGGCCTGGCCGGTCTCCACCGCGTTGCCGAACACGCCCGGCACGGTGTTGCCGTAGCCGGTGACGGTGATCCGCGCGGGCGCCAGCCCGTTCGCGTGCCGCCACACCGCCGAGTGCGCCAGGCGCAGCGCGATCGGCTCCATCGCGGCCTCCGCGCCCAGCTCCGGCACCGCCGAGCCCCTCGGGAACGACACCGCGACCGGGCGCACCTCGGCCAGGTTGCCGTCCTCGCTGTTGGCCGGGCGGCCACCCGAGCCGACCGCGCCGATCAGGCCCGTGCTCACCGGCTGCGCGTCGCGGTCCTCGGCCGTCGTCGCCAGCGCCCGCGCCGCCGCCTCGGCGGCCGTGCCGCCCTGGTCGTGCAGCACCAGCGCCAGGTGCGCCACGTCCGGCACGGCGGGCGCCGAGCCGGGGCCGCCGAACCGGACCGCCATGCCGTGCGCCTCGTGCAGCAGCGTCGCCAGCCGGTGCGGTGCCAGCGGCAGCTCCAGCACCGCCAGGCTCAGCTCGCCGCCCTCGGCGCGCAGCCGCTCCGCCGTCACCGCCAGCTCCTCGCCGGGCGGCACCAGCGTCGGGTGCGCGTTCGGCCGGAACCGCAGCATCGGGTTCTGCGCCATGGTCGCGGGCAGCACGGGCGTCGCCGTGCCCCGGTCGTCCACCCGGTACGCGCCGCGCTGGTGCCTGCCGGGGACCAGCGCGGCCAGCTCCCGGTCGTCCACCACGAGCGTGTCGGCGCTGCCCGCCAGGTGCAGGTGGAACGCGTCGTTCAGGTCGACGGCGGGCCGGAAGCCCTCGGTCGTGGCGACCTCGACGACACCGCCCTCGCGCAGCCGCACCCAGCCGGACGCGATCTGGTCGGCGAACTCGGCCTCCTGCGCCGCGTGCTCCTCGACGCGCGTGCTGTGCCGCTGCCGCACCCGCTCCACGGTCGCCGGGTCCAACCCGGACAGCTCGCCGGGCGGGGCGGGGGAGAAGTGCGCGAGCAGGCCGATGGTCTCCGGGCGCGCGCCCAGGTGCAGGTCCAGGTCCGTGACGGTGCGCCCGCCGAGGCCCTCCGGGCGCACCACGGCGCCCTGGAACAGCCAGGCCAGCGCGTCCGGGTTCGCGGTCGGCACGTCGAAGCTCAGCGAGGTGTTCTTCGCCAGCGCCTGCAACCGCAGCTGGTCCACCGGGGGAACGCCGAACTCGTCGCGCAGCCGCTGCGGGGTGAGCCGCTGCTCCTGCGGCTCGTCGCCTGCGCCCCACCCGCCCTTGACCGGCTCGGTCGCGGTCGCCATCGCGCGGGTCAGGTGGTCGACCAGCCACAGGTCCGCCGGGCGCAGCTCGCCGACCGCGCTGGGCGCGGTGCCCGCCGTGTCCGGCAGGCCGAGGAAGTGGCCGACCTCGTGGGCGAGCCTGCGGCTGCCGGTGCCGGACGGCCAGGTCAGCTGGCCGGGGCGGCCCCGGTCGGTGACCACGATGCTGGCGTGCGCGGACGCGGGGCTGTCGGTGAACTCGACGGTGACGTGGAACTGCTCGCCGCCGGGCAGCCGGTTGCCCCGGTTGAACAGCTCCTCGACGCCCAGGCAGGCGCGGGCCTCCAGGTCGGGGGCGAGGGTGTCCAGGTGCAGGCGCACGGTGAAGTCGCGCACCGGGGAGCCGTCGGCGGTGAAGTCCCTGATGTCGCAGGCGATCGGGCCGCGCCACGGGTAGCCGGTGGCGCCGTCCGGGGTGGTGACCGGCACCTCCTGCGGGCCGTCGCCGTCGCCGCGCACCCAGGCGGTGGCGGGGGTGGCGGCGCGGACCTCGGCGATGGAGTCGGGCTGGACCGGGGACTCCGGGGCGAACCAGGCGGCGCCCGGCGCGGTGGCGGGGGCGGCGGGGGCGGCGGGCTGCGCGGCGAAGGCGGCCGTGGGCGCGGAGGAGGCGGGGCCCGCGGAGAGGTGGCCCGAGGAGGCTTGGCTTGTGGAGGCTTGGCCTGCGGGGAAGTGGCCCGAGGAGGTGAGCCCCGAGGAGGCGGGGGCCGAGGGGGTGGACGCCGAGGGGGTGGGCGCTGCCGAGGCGCGCCCCGCTGAAGCGCGCCCCGCTGAAGTGTGGCCTGCGGTGGCGTGACCTGCTGAGACGGGGCCTGCTGAGGCGTGGCCTGCGGCGGGTGTCGTGGTGGCGGTGGGCTGGGGGGCGGTGGCGCGCCGGGGCGTGGCCCGCGCGGCGATCGAGCCGTCCCCGGTGGGCTGCCCGGTCGCGCCGGAGGCGACCTGACCCGACTTCGGCAGGTGCGTCGTCGCCTGGTGCTGGCCAGACGTAGGGGTCCGGCTTCCGGCAGCCTGACGGCCCGCCGCGGCGCGTTCACCCTGTCCGGATGACGCCAGTTGCCGAGTCGGTGACTCAGCGTCAACGCCCGCGGTCGCGGGCGCCCACGGCTGGCGGGAGGGCGCGGCCCGTCCCCCCTGCGTTGTCGCGCCCGCGTCCGCCGTGCGGCGGCGCGAGCCGTGGGCGTCGGTCACCGGGGGCATTTTGCCTTCGATGAACCGGGAAGTGGATGTGCTGTTGGTCTCGGTCCCCACCACGCCTGCCGGGTCGCCTAGCGCCGTCCCCGCGGGCGCCCGAGCTTTTCCAGGCGGCACCGGAGGTACGGAGGTAGTACTGGATCTGCACCCATGCTAGTCGCTCGAACGAGACAATTTTTTCCACGAGCCGGGGGAACCCCCGCGACTAGCGGTAGTGGATCACGTGGAGGCCCAGCAGCCCCTCGTCCGTCAGCACCGGCGGCTCCGGCCGCGTCCCGTCCGCGAGCTGCACCCCGCCCTCCGCGCGCCGCCCGTTCAGCAGGTGCCCCACCGTCTCCCGGCCCCTGCGGTCCCTGCGGCGCACCCACACCAGCGCGGTCCGCCCGACCTCCATGCCCGCGAACTCGCCGAACACCCCGGCCCAGCCCAGGTGCGTGCTCACCCCGGTCACCTGGCCCAGCTCCGCCGCCGTGTGCCCGATCCACGCCGCGTGCGACGGCGCGGGCGGCGCGTCCAGGCCCGCCGCGTCACCGGCGTCCCAGCGCTCCAACCACGGCCACGGGTCGGCGTTCGGCAGCGCGAACGGCGCCCGGTCCGACTCCTTCGGGACCACCAGCGCGGCGTCCAGCATCTGGTACCGCAGGTCGTCGGAGTCCCGGTAGGCGGCCGTCGTGCAGGCGAACAGCCAGCCCCGGCTCAGCTCGTCCTCCGGCGACGGGTCCACCAGCACGACCTCGCCCGCCCCGTACGCCTGCGCCAGGTGCTCCTCGGCGCGCCGCACCGCCGCCTCGAACCCCAGCAGCTCCACCGGCGGGCGCGGCCGGTGGAAGCGGGCCAGCACCAGCTCCTTGACCGCCACCACCTCCAGGTCCGCGGGGCCGCCGCGCATCCCGTCCAGCACCACCACGCCGTCCGGCCCGTGGTGCGCGTACAGCAGGTGCCCGGTCACCTCGGCGCCCGCCAGCTCCCGGCGCACCCACACCACGCCCCTGGTGTCCTCGCCGCCGTCGCGCAGCGCCGCGACCGCCGCCTCCCAGTCCGGGACCGCCGACACCTCGGCGTGCGGGAAGTGCCAGGCCCGCAACCGGTCCCACCAGCCGGGCAGCTCGTGCTCCGGCCGCCACGGCACCACCGACGCGGGCCTGCGGTCCACCAGCGCGTCCACCGCCACCACCGAGCCGCGCGCGTTCAGCCGCCACACCCAGTCCGCCGGGTCGGTCATCGCGCGCGCCGCAGGCTGCCCGTCGACCAGGTCCAGCACCGAGAACGGGTCGTCGTTCGGCAGCGGGAACGGCTGCCCGCCGTCGCCGGGCACCGCCAGCGCGGCGGCCAGCATCGGCTCGTCCGACCCGGTGTAGCGGC